>NZ_OZ246980.1:3785000-4085000 GCF_965232525.1 Bauldia sp.
CGGATCGAACAGATGGACCAGATGCGGCGCAATGCGGAAACCGATCCTGTCACCGGCGCGAACACGGCTCGTCCCGTCGGCAACCGCAATTAATTCCGGATCGTCATCCGAGAACAAGTAGGTCGCCGAACCCGTCGCCTCGACGGCGCTGATGGTCATCACCGCCGTGTCGTCGGTCGCAGGGCTCTCCATCTCGATATGTTCGGGTCGTAGGCCGGCGGTTACGGAGCTCCCCGACCGTAACTCCACGTCGATAGTGAGAACCGGCCGGCCCGCCAGGTCCAGAGCGATGTGCTTTCCATCCTCGGCAACGACGCCAGAGACAAAATTCATCGCAGGCGACCCAATGAACCCGCCGACGAACTGACTGTCCGGCCGTTCGTAAAGGTTCAGTGGCGCGCCCTGCTGTTCGATCACACCGGCGCGCATGACAACGACATGATCGGCCATGGTCATCGCCTCGATCTGGTCGTGCGTCACATAGACCGATGTGGATCCGATGCGGTCATGCAGCGCCCGGATCTCTTTCCGCATGCGCACCCGTAGCGACGCATCGAGATTCGAAAGCGGCTCGTCGAACAGAAACGCCTTGGGCTCGCGGATGATCGCCCGCCCCATCGCGACCCGCTGGCGCTGGCCGCCAGAAAGCTCCTTGGGGCGCCGGTCCAGCAGGCTCTCCAAGCCGATGACCTTCGCCACTTCATCCGCCTTCACGTGGCGCTCGGCTTTCGGCACGCCTTTCAGCCGCAGCGCATAGGTGAGGTTGTCGCGCACGTTCATGTGCGGATAGAGCGCGTAGGACTGGAACACCATCGCCAGATCGCGCTTACGTGGCGGCACACGATTGACGGTTTCCCCGGCGATCCTCAGCGTCCCGGCACTGATCCGTTCGAGACCGGCGATCGAGCGCAGCAACGTCGACTTGCCGCAACCGGATGGCCCAACGAGAGTGACGAACTGCCCTTTTGGAATCGTCAGGTTGATGTTGGCCAGAGCCTGAAAGCTCCCATAGTGCTTGTCGACATTCACGAGCTCGATCTGCGGGGTACCGGTCATTTGAGCGCTCCCGCGGTCAACCCGCTGACGATGTTGCGTTGGAGAATCACAAACACCGCCAGGATCGGCGTCACATAAGTCGCTGCGAAGGCCATGATCGCATTCCAGGTCACCACGTTGGGCTGAAGGTAGTTGGTCATGCCGATCGATGCCGGCTGCAGGCGGTTATCGGCAATCAACGAGGTCGAATAGACGTACTCGCCGAAGCCCTGCATGAAGATCAGCAGCGCCACGACGAGAACGCCGTTTCGCGCCAGCGGCAGGACGATCATGAACAGCGCACCAGCGCGGGAGTTGCCGTCGACGAGCGCGGCTTCCTCGAGTTCGCGCGGGACGGTCATGAAGGCCGCACGGCAGAGGATGACGAAGAACGGCATGGTTTTCGCCGAAATCGCCAGGATGGTCGCGATGCGCGGGTATTCCAGCAGACCGATAGTCGAGAACGCCACGAAAATCGGCGTGACCATCAGGCTCGGCGGCAACACCTGCAACATCAGCACCAGGAACAGGACGACGTCCATCCAGACACTGCGGTAACGCGCCAGGACGTAGGCTGCGCCGGTACCCATGACACCGGTCACCAACGTCACCCCGGTCGCGATGAACACGCTGTTCCACAGGTAGCGCGGAATGTCGCTCTCGGCCCAGATCTCGGCGTAGGTTTGCCATTGGGGCGAACCGGGGAGGAACTCCGGCGGCACGGCGAAGATCGACGTGTTCGTCTTCAGGCTGGTGACGTACATCCAGTAGAGTGGGAAAAGATAGATCGCCGCGAGCACAAACGCGACGGCGAGCAGGATCAGGTTCTTGGTCCGCTCGCTCACAATCGCGTCTCCCCGCGGGTCGAGCGGACATAAATCAGCGAAACCCCGAGCACCACGACGATCATGATCACCGAGATGACCGCTCCGCGTCCGAAATCGAACTCGCGGAAGCTCAATTCCCACGACCAGTACTGAGCGACTGTCGACGATCCAGCCGGCCCACCGGTGGTGATTGCGGCGAACAGATCGAACTGTTGCAGGGTGAATACGATGCCGAGGGCGAGGACCGCGCCGATGGTCGAGCGCATCATCGGCAACGTAATCGTCCAGAAGCGCTGGAAGACGTTGGCCCCGTCGAGCTCGGCGGCTTCATACAGATCGTCGGGAATACCCGCGAGGCCGACCGCCAACAGGATCATGTTGAACGGCATGCCGTACCAGATGTTGGCGAGGATGACCGCGATGAGCGAATAGTCCACGTCCGAGCGCCAGAAGATCGGCTCGTCGATGAAACCCAGGCCCAGGAGAACGTAGTTGATAACCCCGAAGTCGCCGGACAACAGCCAGTTCCACAACACCCCGACCACCAGGCCCGGCATAACCCAGGCGGCCAGAAACAGACCGCGAAACCAGGTGGCGCCGGGAAAGCGCTGATTGAAGAAGAGCGCGAAGGCAAAGCCGATCACGAACTGGAAGAAGACCGACGCCGCGGTGAAGACGATGGTGTTGACGAGCACCGTCCAGGCTAGCGGGTCGGCGATGATGCTCGCGTAGTTCTCCCAACCGACGCCGAGATGAAACAGGCTTCCCAGGCTGAACATGTCGACCTGCTGGAAGCTGATGATGATGTTGTAGAGGAGCGGCAGCCCGGCAAACGCCAACAGATAGCCAAGGGCCAGCAGGATCAACAGCGTGTCGAAGCCGATCCCGTCCCGAAACGATGTGAGGAGCCGTCCCATCGACCTGCGTGACCTGATGGTCCGGCCCACGCATGCGGGCCGGACTCATTGCCTGAGTATCAGTTCAGGACACGATCGATCACCGCTTGCGCATCGTCCAGTGCTTGCTGCGATGTCTTCTGACCCGTCACCGCGGACTGGATGGCGTCCTGAATCGCCGTCGAGATGCGTGGCCAGTCCGGATGCGGCCCACGGTTCTCGGCATACTGGAGCTGCTCGACGAAGATCGGGGTCGCCGCGTCGATCTTGGCGTTGCCCGTCGCGGCGGGTGCGACATCCTTGCGGGAAGGCATCCGGGTGAACTCCGGCCACAGCCGCTCCGCCTGGCTGTCGACATATTCGAGGAACTGGAACGCGGCATCCGGGTTCTCCGAATTGTCGAAGATCGCGATGTTGAAATCGCCGAGTGCCGAGGCGCGCTCGGCACCTGCCTCCGGCACCGGCAGCAGCGCGACGCCCCAATCGAAGTCCGCGTCCTCCGCCATGCGCTTCAGTTCCCACGGACCGGAAATCGCCATCGCGGCGTTGCCGCCGTTGAACGTACCGGTCGAGTCCCACTGGCCGCGGGTCAGCGTGTCAGGACTGGTCAGGCCCTCGTCGAACAGACGCTTCCAGAAGTCGAGCGCCGTCGCAGCACCCTCCCCGTTGACCTTCTCGAACGAACCACCGGTCATCTGGAGCCAGGGCAGGAACTGGAATGTCCCCTCCTCCGACGCCTTCGCGGAGAAGGCGATGCCGTAAACATCGTTATCGGGATCGTTGAGGGCGGCCGCCGCCTCGTAGAGCTCCTCCCAGGTCGTCGGCGGATTATCCGGATCGAGCCCCTTCGCGCGGAACATATCCTTGTTGTAGTAGAGCGCGATCGTATTGGACGCCCTCGGAATGCCATAGACCCCACCGTCCCAGGTGAGACTCGAACGGGGCCCATCGAAGTAGTTGTCCATGTCGATCTGATCCGACGCCTCGACCCGCGAGGTCAGATCGAGGAACGCGCCGCGCGATGCAAACGCCGCGTGGTCGGGATTGTCGATCGACATCAGGTCCGGATTGGTCTGTGTCGCAAAGGCGCGCAGTGTCTCGGCGACCAGATCGTCGAACCGCACTTCGCGCACCTCGATGGTAATGCCGTTATCCATCTCGCTGAATTCATTGGCGAACACACCTTCCGGCGCGTTGGACGATTCTGTCCACATGGTCAGCGTCGTCGCCTGTGCCGACGCTGCCGCGAGGCAGCCGACGCCAAGGGCCATCGCAAAGAGTCTGTTCATGTCCTTCTCCCTGTTGTCATCATCGCTCTAGGAGCGGGTTTGCACATTCAACGCCCCAGTCCCGGGAAGGCCTCGCCGAAATCGAAACAGGTGCCGGCGCGAACGAAGACCGGGCACCGCCCGGGCGGGCAGTCCACCGTTGCCGACCGGCCGCCTTGGAACGGTTCACCGGTCCACGCATGCAGCCAGTCGGACGCTCCGGGTAAAGCAACCGTCATGCGCTCGGTCCCCGGTTCGGTTACCGGCGCGACGAGCAGATCGGGCCCGAGCATGTAAGTCATCGGCTCGCCGCGTTGCGCGAGCTCGTCCGGAAAGTGGTAGTGCACGGGCGCCATGACCGGATCACCGGTGGCCGCATAATTCGCGAAGCAGTCTTTCAGATACGGGCGCAATGCCTCTCGCACACGCAGCAGTTCGATGAGGATCGCTTCGACGTCCGCGCCGAACGACCAGACTTCATTCGGTCCGCCGGTATTGGTGAAGATGTTGAAGGTGTCCTGTCCATAGGTGACCGGTTCGCCCTCGGCCGGCGGCGGAACATCTTCGGGAACGCGGAAGCCGTGGAGCCGGCAGATCGGCGAAAAGACACCAAACTCAAACCAGCGAACCAGGAGCTCGTGGAAAGCCGGCGAGTGGACGTGGCCTTCGTAGAAGCCGCCGATGTCCGTCGTCCACCAGCCGAGGCCGGCCATGCCGGCGTGCAGGCCGGCCGGTATCTGGGCGCGGAACCACTCCCAGTTCGACCAGACATCACCCGACCAAAGGATCACCCCATGTCTTTGCGATCCTGCCCAGGCGGAGCGGCACAAGAGCACGCCGTCGCCGCCAACCTCGTCGAGACCTTGCCGGTAGCGTTGCTCATGAAGGAGCGGATAGGCGCACAATATCTCGGCGCCATTTCCCATCGCCGTGCGCACGTTCTCCGGATGCGCGGGGCGCATCTCGGGCTCGCACGCATCGAGCCAGAAGTGCCGGAAACCATGGTCGACGTAGTTGCGCTTGACGATCTCCCAGTGAAAATCGCGCGCTTCGGCATTGAACGCGTCGTAGTAGGTGAAGAAACCCGGTCCGAAGGGATCCTTGTCCGGAAAGGCGATGACGACCGGCAGACCGCGTTCGGCCGTCAGTAACAGCCCGCGCTCGGTCATCGTCTTGTAGTGCTCCGATGAGGCCGAGACCGTCGGCCAGATCGAGACCATCGCCTCAACGCCCATCGACCGCAGCTCGTCGATCAACGCACCGGGATCGGGCCAGTCGGCGGGGTCGAACTTCCACTCGCCCTGGCGCGTCCAATGGAAGAAGTCGATGACGATGCAGGAGAGCGGCAGTCCACGCTGCTTGTATTCGCGCGCCACCGACAGCAGCTCGTCCTGTGTGCGATAGCGCAGCTTGCATTGCCAGAAACCGAGCGCCCAATCGGGGATGTCCGGCGAATGCCCGGTCGCATCGTGATAAGCGCGCACGATGTCGCGCGGCGAGTCGCCAGCTACGATCCAGTAGTCGAGACCGTTCGTCGAGTCGGCCGTCCACCGCGTGATGTTGGCAGCGAAATCGACACGACCGGTCGCAGGGTTGTTCCACAGCAGTCCATAGCCACGCGACGAGACGACAAACGGGATCACGGCGTGGGCGTTCTGCTGCAGGAGGTTCGTCGAGGTCCCTTTCAGGTCCATTCGCCCGTGCTGCGGCTGGCCGAGCCCCTCGAGCCGCTCACCGTCATAGGCCTTGAAGTGCGCCTCAAGCTTCCATGAGTCCGACGCCAGCGCCTTGAAGTTTCGCGTCTTAGGGCCGGCGAAATGAGGCCGAGTCTCCGCCAGCAACTCTTCGCCGGTTTCCGCGTCGGTAAAGCAGATCACCACCTCACGCTTCACGTCGGCGCCATAGCGATCGACAATCACAAGTTCGGCACGAAGACGGTCGCACGTAAGCGATGCCGACCCCGATCCAATATCGACGCGCGATTCCTGGTCCGCCTCAGGCGACAGCAATGCGCTGACATGCGGCTCGACGATCTCGTGGCCGGGGCGCGCTCGTACCCTGATGGCGTTTGTCCCCCAGGGTTCCAGCCGGAGGGCTTCGCCGCCGAAGTGGCAAACCAGGGCGCCGTCGTCTTCGGCGAAAGGGG
Source organism: Bauldia sp. (assembly GCF_965232525.1). Lineage (GTDB taxonomy): Bacteria > Pseudomonadota > Alphaproteobacteria > Rhizobiales > Kaistiaceae > Bauldia. The sequence goes on from NZ_OZ246980.1 coordinate 3,791,173, forward strand.
TTGGCGACGGTGTGGTCATCCGATCGCCAGGTAACCGCCGTCGAGGATGACGGCTGTGCCGGACATGTAGTCGGCCTCTTCCGATGCGATGAACGCCGCGAGCGCCGCCACCTCTTCCGGTTCCGCGCCACGCCCAGCGGGGATACCGGCGATCACCTCCGTCATGATCTCATCGGGAATGCCGGCAATGGCTTGGGTCTTGATCAAGCCGGGCGCGATCGCGACGGCGCGGATGTCGGGACCATGGTCGACCGCGAGGGAACGGGTCAGCGCAAGGACGGCACCCTTGGTCACCTGATACGCCGAGAACCCCTTCTCGCCGATGAAGCTTTGAACGGACGCGGTGTTGATGATCACGCCCTTGCCGCCGCGTTCAATCATGTGCTCGACGGCAACCTTGGCACCTATCCAGTAGCCACGAATGCCGACCGCCGTGATGCGCTCGAATTCCTCCAGGGTTTGTTGGTCGATGGGCTTGAACACCGCGCTGAAGGCGTTGTTGTGCCAGATGTCGATGCGGCCAAACGTTTCGATCGTCGTCCTTGCCAAATCGCGCACCGAGTCGGGCTGCGACATATCGACGAGACGGAACGTGCCGCCGATTGCGTGCGCGACCGCCTGTCCATCTGGGTCGATGTCGGCGATCATCACCTGAGCACCTTCGGCAGCGAATCGTTCCGCGCAGGCTTTGCCGATCCCGCCGGCACCGCCGGTGACCAGATAGACCTTGTCCTTGTGCCGGTCCGGCACCGGAAACATGCGCGCGTTCACGCGGCTGTTCCGACAGGCGATTGGTCGATGACGACGTGTTCTTCGCAAACGAGAAAGACGATGCTATCGGCGAAGTTGCTAGTTTCGGCTCCGGCGATGTCGCCTTGCGGCGACGAGAGCCCCGCATCCATCGTCTGCCGGTCGTCGAACCAGATCTCCGCCGAGCCGTCATAGGGCGCTGGCGTCAGTTCGCCCGGATCGCTACCGACGTTGATGCGATAGCCACGCATACCCGGGATTTGCCGGGCAAGGGGGGCATGAATATCGATCCAGTAGTCACGGAACTGCTCGATCGAAAGCCCGCTCTTTTTGTTGACCAGCGCAACAAGCTTGATCACACGATACCTCCCGAGCTGAGACTGACGGATTTGCACAATTCCGTCAATACAAACGATTGGATTTCGAAAAATACCCTATTCCGTGGGCGATCTCGGCTGTAACTATGCCGGCAGGAACACGGAGGAGAGAAAGCGAATGAGCGGACGTGTGGGGTTGAAGGAACTGGCCCTGCATCTTGGAGTCGACGTCTCCACCGTGTCACGGGCGCTTCGGGACGACCCACGCGTGAAGCCGGAGACGATCGAAAAGGTCCGGTCGCTCGCCCGCGAACTCGGCTATCGCCCCAACGTGGCGGCTCGCGCGCTGAAAGGTGGGCGGATCGGCCGGGTCGCGGTCCTGCTGTCGCCGCCGCAACAACGCTTCGCGAGTCCGATCTTCCTCGAGCTCCTCGCGACCCTCGACCAGCGCCTGCGCGATCACGCGATGTCCCTTGCCGTTTTCGCGGCCCGAACGCGGGACGAGGAAATCGATATCGTCCGTTCGATCGTCGAGGACCGGCTTGCCGATGGCCTGGTGCTCGGCCGGACGCTTCAGAACGACCGGCGTGTCCGATATCTGCTCGACGCCGGCTTCCCGTTCGTCACCTTCGGCCAGACCTCATGGCCCGATCGCCACTCGTGGGTCGAGATCGACTACCGGACCGCCGGCACAATCGCCGTGTCCGCACTCGCCCAATCGAACCCGGAGGTCCTGCATATCGTCGCGGCACCGACGGGGCTGCGCTTTGCCGACAACTATGTCGAGGGAGCACTTGCGGAGGCGGGACGCATCGGTCTCGCCGACGTGATCACGACGCGGGTCGAGATGACCGAGCGCCAGGGCGAGGCCCTCGCCGAAAGCGTGTTTTCCAGTTCGGGGAATCCTGCGATCGCTTGCATCCAGGACTCACTCGCGTTCGGCTTCTACCGATCGGCCGCAGCGCGATCGATCCGCTTCGGGCGCGACGCGACGATCTTCGGCGGTCAGAATTTTCCCGGATCCGAACACGCGGCCCCACCCCTGTCGACATTCTCGACCGAGGATCGCCGGGTCGCGGAACTGCTCAGCGACGTCATGCTCAACCGGCTGACCGCCGACGACGTTCCGGCGCTTGAAACGCACGTGATCCAGCCGCGGGCGCTTCTTCGCGAGTCCCATCGCATGGAACCCCAGCCCATCGCCGGCAACGAGACCTGACGAAGGGAGAGCCGACGGCCCTCCCCTCGCAAGGCTTCATCAATCAGCATCGATTTCGTGGAGCTCGGACGGCTCCTTGCCCGCTTCCTTGGTCGCGGGACGAGGAGCAATCTCATAGGGGTCGACATCAATGGTCGGATCGAAGGTCGGCGGTGGCAGAACTTCGAGCTTGGGCAGATCGCGATTTTCGTCGGCGCGATCCGTCTCGGCGGAGACGCCGCCAATCATTGCGAACGACATAACGGCAGCGAGAGCAATACGAGCGAACATGATTTTTCCCTTTCGTTTCAATTCATTAGAGCTTCGGACAACCGTCTGCCGGGACATGAGCCTCGACCGTCCGGTTGGACTTCAACGGCCTGTCGTCCGGGAAACGAAGTCAGGCAGACGGCCCGGCAGGCACGCCGGAGCGCCTCGTCCTCTCTTCCCAAAGTCGGGTTCTCGCCGCCGGCTCAAACAGGCGGGCGGGTCGATCGTGTGAAGTCAGCGAGAAAACACGCTGGCCGCGTCGTTATTCGTCGCCTATCGGATAGGCTGTGACGTCCGTCACACTTGAAGGCAGATGTATCGGACGGTCGTCTCGCTTAGGCTACGAGCGATTGAACTGTCGCCTTAACCCCATGGCGGTACAGCGACGAAAGGTGTCGCTCGATCATCGACGTGAATTCCGCGTTTGCGGCAAGGTCTGTCCCGAAGACCTCCTCGACCGCCAGATATGCCCGAGCCAACGCTGGCGGATCGTCGCCGACCGCTTCGTGTATGGACCTCAGACGCGGGGCGAGCGGATCCTGGACGTCGATTCGGGCACCGGATTCATCGACGCCAGTCACGTATCGCATCCACCCCGCCACGCCGAGCGCCAGGCACGTGAACGAGGCACCGGCCGCGAGCCGGTCCCGGATCGTACCGAGGAGACGCTGCGGCAGTTTCTGCGAGCCGTCCATCGCGATCTGGTAGGTCCGGTGCTTGAGCGCCGGGTTGTCGAAACGGGCGATCAGGGCGTCGCGATAGCCGGGCAAATCGATGCCGGACACACTCAGGGTCGGAGTGACCTCGTCCGTCATCAGTCGCTTCACCAGCGCACGCAACGCCGGGTCGCCGATCGCGGCCGATACCGTTTCGAAGCCAGCCAGGTATCCGAGATACGCCAGGGTCGAATGCGAACCGTTCAGCATCCGCAGCTTCATCTCCTCGAACGGCGCGACGTCGGCGACCATCTGCACCCCGGCGTCCTCGAAACGCGGACGACCGTTGGCAAAGCGATCCTCGATCACCCATTGGCTGAACGGCTCGGTGACCACCGGCCACGCATCGGTGACACCAATCGCCGCGGCTACCGTCTCGCGATCCGCGTCGGTGGTGGCCGGAACGATGCGGTCGATCATCGTCGCCGGAAACGCCACTTGCGCTTCGATCCAGTCCGCGAGCGGCGGATCCATCAAGTGCGCCAGGCCAATGACAACGCCACGTGCCGTCGATCCGTTGGCGGGCAGGTTGTCGCAACTCAGCACCGTAAACGGTGCTCGGCCGAGACGCCGCCGTTCGGCTAGCGCCGCGACGAGCAAGCCGGGCGCCGACTTCGGCGCTTCAGGATTGGCAAGATCGTGAACGATATCGGGGTGATCCGGAAGCAACGTCCCGGTTGCCGGGTCGTGGCAATAGCCCTTTTCCGTGACGGTGAGCGATACGATCCGGGTGTCCGCCGCCGTCAGGGCGGTCATCAGCCCCGCCCGGTCCTCGTCGGCCTGCAGAACCCTTGTCATCGAGCCGATGACCCGGCACTGGTCGCCGTTCTGGTCGCGGGCAACGACCGTGTAGAGGTCATCCTGCGGCGCCAAAGCATCGCGCGTATCCGGCCGTCGCAGGCTCGCGCCGACGATGCCCCAGCTCGGATCGTCCGCAAGGATATTATCGACATAGACCGCCTGGTGCGCCCGATGGAACGCGCCCACCCCCAGATGCACGATGCCCGGCCGCACGCGATCGCGATCGTAGGTCGGCACGCGGACCGCCTCCGGCAATCCACCCAGCGTTCGGTTGGACAAGCGGTCGGTCATAGCCGGTAGGCCTTCTTGGCGAGGTCATAGGCGAGATCGCGGGCAACTTCGCGCGCCTCCTCTTCGCGCAGCCGGTGATCGGCGACCAGTCCGGCGAGGAAAGCGCAGTCGATCCGCCGGGCCACGTCGTGGCGGGCGGGAATCGAGGGGAAGGCGCGAGTGTCGTCGTTGAAACCGACGGTGTTGTAGAAGCCGGCCGTCTCCGTCGCGATCTGTCGAAAACGCACCATCCCTTCGGGGCTGTCATAGAACCACCATGGCGGGCCGAGCTTGAGGCATGGGTAGACGCCGGCAAGCGGCGCCAGCTCACGGCCATAAGTGCTCTCGTCGAGGGTGAAGAGAATGACGGTGAGTTCGGGCTCCAGGCCGACCGCGTCGAGGAGCGGCTTCAACGCCCCGACATAATCGGTCCGAGTCGGGATATCGAAGCCCATATCGCGACCATACCGCCGGAACATTGTCGGCGAGTGGTTGCGCCATGAACCAGGGTGGATCTGCATCACCAGCCCGTCGTCGAGGCTCATCCGCGCCATCTCGGTGAGCATCTGTGCCCGGAACAGTGCCTTGTCCCGCTTCTCGGCGATCCCCGACCGGACCCGATCGAACAACGCAGCGGCCTCGGCCGAACCGAGGTTGGCGGTGTCGGCGTTGGGATGACCGTGATCCGTCGATGTCGCTCCCATCGTCTTGAAGAACGCGCGCCGCGCCCGATGCGCATCGAGATAGCCCTGCCAGGTACCGGTGTCGCTCCCCGAGATATCGGCAAACCGGTCGAGATTGTCGAGGAAGCCGTCAACGTCGGGATCGACAACATTGTCGGGGCGATAGGCGCTCACCACCCGACCGGCCCAGCCGGAGTCGCGGATCGTCTGATGATGTTCGAGGGTGTCGAGCGGTCCTTCGGTGGTGGCGATGACTTCCAGGCCGAACCGCTCGAACAGCGCGCGCGGACGAAAGGCGTCCCCGGTCAGTTGTTCGGCGACGCGGTCGTAAGCTGAGTCGGCTGTCTCCGGAGACAATGTTTCGGTGATGCCCAACAGGTTCTCGAAGGTGTCGTCGAGCCACAGGCGGGTCGGCGTACCGCGAAACAGATAGTAGTGCTCAGCGAACACCCGCCAGATCGCCCGTCCGTCGGTCTCGGTGCCTTCGCCCATCCCCACGCCCAGCGCCTCCAGCGGAACGCCTTGGGAAAACAGCATCCGAAACACGTAGTGATCGGGAACGATCAACAGTTGGGCGGGATCCGGAAATGGCTCGTTGAACGCGTACCACGCCGGGTTGGTATGCCCGTGCGGGCTGATCAGCGGCAGGTCGCGAACCGAGTCGTAGAGCGCTCGCGCGATGTCTCGGGTTTTCGGATCCGGCGGGAAAAGCCGATCGGGATGGTTGAGCGCGCCCAAAGGTGATCTCCGGTGGTCTTTCGCTTGAGGCAGTCGAGGGGCTTAAGTGCCCGACGGTAGGGAACGATGCAAATACGTTTGGGCAATCCGGGTGCCATCCTGGGTCGGCCGATCGCCGCCCTCGGCCGCGAAGACCGAAAGCGCTTGCCGGGAGAGAACCCGGTTGGGTCCTTCATCCACCAATCCGTCCCCGCGCGTCTTCGCCGAAAGGTCCCAGTGTCGCATCACGAAGTCGTAAACCGCCTGCCGCTTCGCCGGGCCGTAGTCGTGCTCCTTGTCGGGCAGGTGAACGTTGGCGACAAGGCGATCGCCGCCATCGAACAACGCGTAGATGCGGCGGACAAACGGGAACTCGCGTGTCGGTGTCTCGGCGGTCCAATCCGCATCGGCCGAGACAAGGAGAAGCGGTCTCGGCCCGCTCGCGCCGATGCTGGCCAACGCCGCGATCTCCGCGTTGTTGGTTTCGCACAGCTGGTCATCTACGCGGTTGCGATGAATAGGCAATCCCGACTCGCAGACGCATCCGCCGTGGAAGGCCGAGCTCACCATCAGAACCGGGATCGACATCGTCAGCCGGTGGTCAAGCGCCGCGAGCAGGAACGTCTGGGTGCCGCCGCCTGAATACCCGGTGCACAGAACGCGCGTCGGGTCGACATCGGGTTCAGCCAGCAGAAGGTCGAGCCAGCGCATCGACTGCCAAGTCTGCAGCGCCGCCATGGCTGGCCACTGGTGGTCGATCTGGGTCGCCTCCCCGTAGCCCTGCATGTCGTATGTCAGCGCCAGGACACCCATCCGGGCTAAAGTCCCGGCGAGGTGCTGCTGGTTTTCGTGGAACCGGCCACGGTCGTCGTGACCGTGCGGCAGAAGCGCAATCGGGATCGCTGCCGATCGCTTGTCCACCGGACGATAGAGATTGCCCGTCGCGAGAAGGCCGGGGAGGATTTCGATGGCGACGTTCTCGATCTGGTAGACATCGGCCCCGTCGCCGACCAGCCGCGGCGCGCGTCGTACCGGGTTCAGTGGAGACCGTTCCGGAAGCGGCGCGAGACCGAGGGCGTCGGCGATCGATCGTCTGAGCATCCTGGCACGCGCCTGCCAGTCTTCGGCGGTGGCCGACAACGCAGCGAGAGCGTTCAGATCGGAGTTCCCCCGCTCGATATAACCGTCGCCCATCCCCGCGGACGCCTGTCAGAAACGAACGAGATCGGCGATCTCGACGGGCCGTCCCGCGGCGATCGATCGGTTGGCAGCGATCCCGGTCAGAATCGACATCGCGCCGTCGCGATGGTCCGCCGCCCGATCATCGGCGTCTTTGCTCGGGGGGCCGAACAGATCGTCCAGCATGACCTTGTCCCCGCCCCCATGGCTGCCACCAAGATCGGGGAGTTCGACGTCATAGGGCTTGGCGTGGAGGGGATGAACGGAGAGCCGGCGCCAGCCGACCGAGCCTTCCTCGTCGGCGTCGCCACCGGCGTTGACGTATGAGTTTTCACCAACCGTCAGTTGGATACGCCCCTTTGAGCCGTTGATCGCCACGTTGAACCCCTCCCATGGCGCGTAGGCGGTCAGCGAGTAGGTCATGGTGGCCCGGTTGGAGTAGCGAACAAGGACGCTCATTGTGTCTTCGATGCTAATCCCGTCGCCGAACACGTTGAGATCGCGGAAATACCCGTCCTCCTTTTCGGCATCGAGATAAAGTGCCTTCAGAGCGGGTGACTTGTTCAGGTCCAGCGAAAACGGCGAGTCGGCCGCCGCCGGCACGCCGGTTGTCCGATACCAGGGCGCCGAGACACCCCGTCGCTCGGCGCTCTCGCGTCCGTAGAAACGAAGATCGCCGAACGCGAACACGGTCTCCGGCTGCGCCCCAAGCCAGAAATTAACGAGGTCGAAGTGATGGGTCGATTTGTGGACCAGCAGCCCGCCACTGTTCCTCTTGTCCCTATGCCAGCGGCGAAAGTAGTCCGCACCGTGCGAGGTATCGAGGAGCCATTCGAAGTGCACCGAGTTGACCTCACCGATCACATCGTCGGCGATCAGGTCGCGGATGGCGGTGTTGTGCGGCGCGTAGCGATAGTTGAACGTCACACGCACACGTCCGTCACTCGCCTTCGCGGCGTCAAGGATGCGTTGGCATCGCCGCGCATCGACGGTCATCGGTTTTTCAGTGACGATATCGCAATCGCGCGCGAGAGCCCGCACGATGTAATCGTCATGGGTTCGGTCGATCGACGTGACAATCACCGCGTCGGGCTTATGCGTTTCGAGCATCGTGTCGAAAGCGTCCGCCTTGTAGGTCGGCACACCATTCGCCTGAAACCGCTCGGCCAACGTCTTGTTGACCAGATCCATCCGAACCTGGTTCGTGTCGCAAACCGCCACCAACTCACAGGTGTCGGCGTAGCGCCCGGCGATCGCGTCGTAGAACATCCGCGCCCGGCTTCCGACCCCGACCATCACGAACCGTCTGCGATTACTCATGCCGGATGCCGCCCCAGCAGCCACGCCGTCATCAACCAATGATCCCACCCCGTTTTCTCCCATGTCAGTGATGAAGCCTCGGTATGGCCGCCTTGGCAACTGACGAGGCTCCGACAATGCATCCGACCGGTGCGGCCGGTCACGACAGTCGATCGGTGTTGTAGCTCACACATTTTCGAGATGTCAAAAACCGGCCGATCAGCGATCCCGGATCGCGTGGAATCTATTTGTGCATGATTGTCACAGCGGTTGATCCCCGTTCCACAGCCGGCTATGTATCGTAACGAATACAACGGTTTGTGGAAAGAGATCGGCACCTTGGTGGCACTTCACGAAGTAGAGATGCCCACAGCAAAGACGAACTGCCTAACACATGGCACGGACATGCCTATGAGCGCGTGGTCACCCTTGCGGCTGTTGATAGTGCAACAACGCGGAGCCCGTGGCCTCTGCAGCGGCATGCCAATCCTTCCTCCAGAGACAACCGATGAAACTTCGTAAGAAAGACCGCCAGCAGAAGGTCCTCTCGGAGTTTCGGTCGGTACCGACCGTTCGCCTGGGCGATCTGGCGACCCAGTTCGGGGTCACGAAGGAAACGATCCGTCGCGATATCGACGAACTGAGCGCCACGGGCCTCCTGTCGAGAACCTATGGCGGGGCCGTCGCGACTTACATGAACTATGAACCCAGCCTCGTTCAAAGGTCGCGGCTGAATCCGGACGGACGCCGTCGCATGGCCGAGGTGGCATACGACCTGGTGAAAGACGACAAGGTGCTGATGGTCGACACCGGAGCAACGGTTGCCCATTTCTGCCAACGGCTTGCGGAAAGCGTCGGACCGGACTCGGAGCTTCAGGTCACGGTGGTGACCAACAGCCTGAAGAACGCTCAGATCCTCGCCGACAATGGGTCGATCCGCACGATCGTTTGTCCGGGCGACTATGACGACGGCGAGGCCGCGACCTTCGGCCCGCTCACCGCCGAGTTCGTCGGCCGTTTCAACGCAGACGTCATGGTCGCTTCGGCCGGCAGTATGGACTCCGAAACCATCATGGACGTCAACTCGAACGCGGCGGCGGTCAAGCGGACGATGATGAAGAAGTCGCTGCGAAAGATTTTCGTGATCGAAGGGCGCAAGTACGGACTGCCGCAGTTCGAGGCGATCTGCCCGCTTGCCGAGATCGATGATCTTGTGACCGACGTCGACCTGCCCGGCGATCTGTCGGCACGGCTGACAAAGATCGGGGTCAGCGTTCATGTCCCCGACGATGAGGCCGACGCTGCAATTGACTGACTGGCGGCCGTGACGCGGCGGGCCGGTTACCCATGAAAACGAGGCGGAGCCGAACGAGCAATCCGGCTCCGCCTTTAAGTTTCAGTATTCGGCGATCGTGCCCGGCAGCAGTTCTTGCAGCTGCTCGTCCTTGGGAGTCCATAGACGCTCGCGAATGATCCCCTCCTCGGCCCAGTCGAACATGAAAACCGGCGTGCCGGGATGGGCGTTGCGGATGCGCTTGTTCACCAGTAGCGCCGCCGGCGCCTGAACCAAACCGACCGTGTACACGTTCTCGGTCCAAAGGCGCTGGATGTCGCGAGCCGCCTGTGCCCGGTCAGCCGGGTCCCAGGCGGATTGGAACGCGTTCATCGCCTCGACCATCTCGACCTCGAAATCGAACAGGTCGCGGTTGCCGTCGTCGCCGACCGGATGCCAGTCCGGACAGGCTTCGGAGATCGGCAGGTACCCACATGTCGCCCGCGTGGGGATCAGCCATTGATGCCGTCGTTGCGCCATATCGAATTCGCCCGAGTCGAGAACGTTCTGAAGGTCGTCCACGCCGCGGGTGAACACTCGGATGCCGACGTCGCCGAACATCGACACAAGGGCATCGACCTGTTTCCAGTCGGTCGCCTCTTCGTTGTGAAAGACGATGTCGATCTCGAAATCCGAACCGGATTCCGGCAGGTTGCGTATGCCATTGCCGTCGGTGTCGGTCAGGCCGAGCGCGTCCAGCATCGTCTCCGCCTTCGCTGGATCGAACGGATAGTACACTGTGCTCTCGATGTCGTAATACGGTGAACCGGCAGCGAAGCCACCCGGGAACGGATAGGTGAACGGTCCGCGAGCGATTGACTGGCCCAGAGCGTCTCGGTCGATGGCATGGCTCAAAGCCACACGGAAATCCTTGTCCCGGAACAGCCTCCGGAGTTCGGCGTCCACGTCATTGTTGACCCCGGCCGTTTCGGACAGATTCAGCTCAAGGTTCCACGAAAGAACGCGAGGACCGAACTGGACCTTGGTCGGCGCATCCTCCGATTGCGACTGCTTCAGTGCCTCGACGTAGTTGCCGGGGTTCTCCATGTTTGAGAAGTCCGCCGTCCCGGCGACGGTTTGGGTGGTGCGATCGGACCAGGTGCTCAGCTTGAAGTGCATCTCATCGATGTAGGGGAGCTGATTGCCCGCCTCGTCGACCTTGAAGAAATACGGGTTCCGCCGAAGGATGATCGCCTCGTCTGGCTTGTAGACGACCGGCACCCAGGCACCGAGCACGACCGGAGGAACGGTGTCAGCCGCCAGTGCGGTCCGGTAACTCTCATACGTCGCATCCGGATTGTATTTGGGATGATGCTGCTTGAGCACATGCGCCGGTCCGGGGCAGCCTTGGATGTAAGCCAACGACTCGATCCGGGCCGGGCCCTGCGGCTCAGTGAAATTGAATCGGAACGCATACGGCCCGGTGACCTCCATCGTCGTTCCCTCGCCCATGCCTTCCTTCGGCATGCGCGCCGAAACCCCTTCGTCCTGGACGTTGTCGTCCCACCAGAAGGCGACATCTTCGGTGTCGAAGGGCTCGCCATCCGACCACCGAACGCCCTCCATGAGCTGAAGATCAAGCTGGGTGTAGTCGGCGTTCCACTCCCAGTTCCGGACCAGGTTCGGCAGCGGACCGGACTGATCGCCCTTCACCTGCCACAGCGGACCAATCCGAACGAAGCACTCCTGAACCGCCTCGTTGACACCGCCCCACCCTTGATGAAGACCGGCGAGCCAGTTCCAGCCCTCCGGGCGACCGCCACTCACGTGGCGAAACACACCGCCGTATTCGCCGACGCCGTCCGACATCGCGCCGGTCAAGTAAATGATCGGCTCCGTCGGCAGACGTTCCTCGACAGGCGGCAACACACCGGCGGAAACCAGATCCGTCAGGAATGGTGCTTCGCCATAAGTGTCCATTGACCCGTAGGTCCAAAGCGCGTCCCGATCGAGCAGTTCGTGATCGATCGTCGACAGGCTCGTCTCCGGCGGCATTGGATCGGCCATCGCCGCGGCCGCCGTCAGTGCGGCGACGCTCCCGCCGCAAAGGAGCCGCAAAACCGTACCTCGTATTGGATCGTACATCCTCTTCCTCCCAAATGTTGTACTACCAACATTTATAGGCACGTTTCATAGCATTTTGTCTACCAAAACATTCCGAAATGCGCGACTTGCGACAAGAAGGCGCGCCGGCAGATTGGCTCAGCATCTTTGTGAGTCGCCGTTGCGGAGCGCTCTGCTCGACGTGAGAGCAATCATGGATTCCCGGCCTTTTCAGCGCCCTAACCGATGATGGGAGTGCCACATCGGCAGTCGCCCAGTCATTGAGTGACTGGGTGCTCGAATGTCTGAATCTTCTGTGCGGGACCCACGACAGCTCGCGGCATGACCGACCGTACGGCGTCTACGGCGTGCGGGCCTGTCGGGAAACGCGCAGCGGCACGGCTTCAGCACATGGCGGCGGACCGCCGGCGCTAACCGGCGCAGCAGCGGGTTAGCTCGCTGCCGTCCCTCGCTGCTGACCGTCCGTTTCGAAGGACACGCTCCGCGACGGGCCGAGCCGCGAAAGCAGCGCCGTTACGCCCTTGGCCGGTAGCGGCTGGCTAATCAGATACCCCTGAACGTACTCGCATTGGACGAGGCGAAGCAGCTTCAACTGGTCGTCGTTCTCGATCCCCTCGGCGACCACCGAGAGCTCCATTGCATCGCCGAGCGAGACCAGCGACTGGATCAGCGCGTTAGCGGTGGCGTTGATTCCGATGTCGCGCACGAACGATCGGTCGACCTTGAGAACATCGAACGGAAACTGGCGCAGGTAGCCAATAGACGAGAAACCGGTGCCAAAATCGTCGAGCGCAAGCATGAAGCCCATCCCTTTGAGCGTATTCAGCTTGCGCTGGGCAATCGCGGGGTTGCTGACCAGGATGCCCTCGGTTAGTTCGAGCGTGAACCGCGCCGGATCGATCCCGCCGGCGGAAATCGTATCGCGAAGTTCGGCCTCGAAATTCGGCTCGCGAAGTTGAACCGGTGACAAGTTGATCGCGACCCGCAGGTCAGGCCAGGCGACTGCGTCCTTGCAGGTTCGAGCCACCACGAAACGTCCGAGGTCGTGGATCAGTCCGGTCTCCTCGGCAACGGTTACGAACATGGATGGCGACACAAGCCCCAGTTCGCGCGACGTCCATCGGACCAACGCTTCAACACCAACGATCTGCAGATCGTTGGCGCGGGCGAAGGGCTGATAGATGACCTCAAGTTCGCCGCGCTCGAGCGCGCGCCGAAGCGCCGTCTCGATCTGTTTTTTCTCCAGCGCGCCGGTTTCCATCGTGGCGTTGTAGAGCACCGCCTCGCGCTCGACTCCGTTCTTGGCCTGATACATCGCGATGTCGGCGCGCCGGACGATATCGCTTGGTCTCAATCCCGAACCGCCTGCCACCGCGTAGCCAACCGCCACCGTGACGTGGAACTCGAAGCCATGAACGGTAAATGGCTGATCGAGACAGTTGACAACCGCGGCGGCTGTTTCGGCGGCTATTTGCCTCGCCGTATCGCCCAGGATCGCTACCGCGAATTCATCGCCACCGATCCGGGCGAAATGGGCGCGCGCCGGCAGGATCGAGGCCACACGCTTGGCAAGTGCTTCCACCAACTCGTCGCCGCCCTGGTGACCGATGGAATCGTTGACCGCCTTGAACCCGTTGATGTCCATGTAGACAACGGCCAGCTTGCCGTCCCGACACGCCGTCCTGAACTCCTGTGAGTCCAGCAGTTCGGTGAACCCGGTGCGGTTCATGAGATCGGTCATGCTGTCGGTGCGCGCCGCGATGACCGCTTCCTTCTCGCTCTTCGCCAATGCAATCGCGACGCGACGGGCGCGATAGGCCGTCACGAACGCGACGATGCAAAACAGGATCAGCGCAATGGCGATCGGCAGGAAGATGCTTCTCAGGACCGCATCACCTGGTGTCGGCGGCGTCCAGACGAAGAAGCCGACGGTTTCGCCAGCCAGATCGACGATCGGTGTCGCGCTCGACCCCGCCGCTAAATCCGGATCGAACACCGGCTCGATTCGCAGATCCTCGATGAGGAAGGATTTGCCGAGTTCGTAGAGTTCGTCTTCGGCAAGGGTAATGCCGGCGACGAAGAAAGGCAGCGCGGCCGCATCCTGCTTTTCAGGCTCGTAGACCGGAGCCACCCGGGACACGGCGATCAGCATGATCGATCCGCCGGTCTCGATAAACGAGCTTCGCGCTGCTTGCGGAGCGACCGGCATGTCATATGTCAGCTCCCGGATTCCGTCGATGACCCTGGGCGTCAGGATATCGTTCGGTCCGACGTCTTCCGCAATCATCCAGCCGTACGGGACATCGCCGGCCGGGGAGATAACCGCCATGAGGTCGGCGATTTCCGTTTCCTCGACGCTCGACGCGATGTTCGTCACCATCCACTCGCTGTCGTCCGCGGCATAGGCGTCGTAGAAGTCCTGCCACCAGGCATAGTCATTGGCGAGCGATTGGATCCTTTGCTTCTCGGCTTCCACACCGCCGATGACCATGGTTTCGGTCGACCGAGCAGCCTGCTCGTTTTGGCGGGCGGACATCCAAAGTATCGCTGCGACCACTGTCACGATCGTGATGACGATCCCAGCGATCAGATTGAGTGTGATTCCCCCGGTGATTGCCTTTTTCATTTTCGACGCCTGACCTTGACGGTTCGTTGAGCGAACCGAGGGTAGAAGGCAACGATTTCAATATCTTTAAGCTGAGCGGGGCTCGCGCGTTTGTTCGGCGCGACTGCAATCGATGCGTGTCCCTTGGCCAAACTGATGTTTCAGTCGGGCGTGCGCCGGCCACTCCTTGTTGGCGTTCGGCGCTAAAACTTGAAGCTTGAGCAATTACTACTGCGCAAAAACGATAGAATTATCGGACCGCTCGGCACTACCGTCGGTATATCATAGTTAATGCGATGGAGAGAGTCAGGACTGGTGTCGGGTTCGACGTTATGGGAGTCGGTTCCACAGTTATGGTTGACAAATCGTTAACGAAGAGGGTTAGATTTAACTAGGTTTGGTCGGGGTTTGTTCACCTTCCTTGATGCGGTGTGAAGGTGTGCCACTCAACTGGATCGGTTGAGCAGAGAGAAGTCCCCGTGTCCCGAATCGCGCCGGCGGAGGCGCCTTTTGGGAATCGCCCCAGCACCGTCACCCGTTGGTGGACGAAGAGGTCGGATAGGGATGAGCTACACAAACACGCAACTCGTGGAAGTTCGTGACTTCAGCGACGAACATAAGGGCGTGTTTGCGAAAGCCAGAATTCGCCGCGACGAACTGATTGGATTCTTCGACGGCAAGGCCGTCATGGTCGATCTGGACAGCACCGACGAACTCGATGTGTTCTGGTGGCGACAATCGGTCCATCTGAAGCGCGAGGGGTCGAAGCTTCTCTGCCTGCTACCTCAGTGGGAACCGGACGGTGTCGACTTTCTGAATCATAGTTGCCGGCCAACGGCGCGCGTCGAGGACAAGCTCTACGTCTATGCCGACCGCGACATCGAAGCCGGCGAGGAAATCACCGTCGACTACCGATCGTTCAATCTCGTGCCGGAAGGGATCCAGTGCTGGTGCCCTGAAGGCCGGTGTCTGATCTAGCCGATGTGGCCGAGCTTCCGATTGGCGTCGGCGTCCTCGTCAACCGAGTAGGTCAGTTCCTCGCCGGCGGCAATGTCACGCAAGGCGACCGCCGAAACGAAGCCATCGACATCGTGCGCCGCCGGACCGCAGTTCGGATCGTCGGCATAGTTGAAGTGACGGGCGTTGTCGCAGCAGAGGACCAGTTGCTTAAGACCCTGTTCAACGTAGCAGTAGAACATGATGATCTCGCGCTGGAGGTGTGGCAGCCGATCGAGGTCGGCTTCGGAAAAGACCTGATCGAAGCCGGGCGTGAACGCCCACACCCGGGTCCCTTTGGCGACGACGTCGCTGGCGAATATCCCCAATCCGTGGATTGGGCTGCGGTCGACATAGTTGCGGATGAGCATCATGAGCGATTCTTGGGGCTAGGGACCCGATGAAACCCCATACCGTCTCCGCGCTCCGCCGGGCAACTCTTGGCTGGCGACGATGACCGCCCAGGACATATCGGCGACTGCACCGCCGTTCGACCAGAGTGGGACGGCACACCGAAATCTGGTCGCCGCCTGGGCGATAACCGGCATTCTCCTCATGATCGTGGTGGAGTCGGCGTCGTCTGCTTTCACCTATCCGTATTTCTCGCTGGCGCTGGAAGGATACGGCCTCTCCAACTGGGCGATCGGGCTGAATGCATCGCTCGCCGGAGCCGGCATCCTGTTCGTTGGTCCGTTTCTGCCACGGATCATCGCCGCCATCGGCTTGCGGATTCTGTCGGCGGCGATGTTCGGACTGCCCTTCGCCTGCTTTGCGGCCATGCTCATCGTCGACCACGTGGCTGTGTGGTTTGTCGCCCGGTTCGTCATGGGCGCCTGTTTCGCCGGGCTTTGGGCCGTCACGGAGATTTGGCTGAACGGTGTGGTCAGCGATCGACAGCGCGGCCGCATGATGTCGCTGGCGATGATCCTCTACACGCTTGGTCAGTTTCTCGGGCCGCTCGCCGTCAGCCTGACCGGCGGCGAAGGGATCGCGCCTTTCGTGGTGGTGATGATCCCGCTGGCATTTGCGGTTGGTATCGCCTTGTCGATCCGATCCTCGGGCACGGCCGCGCCGGATGCAGGCGGCCATGTGTATCTCGATCTGCGCTCCGCCTTCGCGTTGGCGGGATCGCTTGTTGCGATCACGTTCCTGATCGGCGTCGCCAATACCTCAGCGCTCAGCCTGCTTCCCGTCTATGGCGTCCTCCACGGGCTGACCGACAGCCAGGCGGCCGATCTCGTTGTGACGTTCAGCCTTGGCGAGGCGGTGTTCGTTGGTGTCGTCGGCTTCCTGGCCGATCGCATCGAGCGCCGCCGCCTTCTGAGGTTCAGCGCCCTTCCGGCACTGCTTGCAGCCACGGGGCTGGTGACGTTGGCGGCGCAGCCGGGTGCGTTGATGCCGGTGCTTTTTCTCGCGGGCGGAGTCCTTGGCGCCGTCTACACCCTGTGTCTGATCCTGATCGGCCAGGATTTCCGTGGCAACGCCTTGGCCGTCGTGTCGACCGCCCTTGCCATGTCCTACTCGGCCGGCGCCGTCATCGGCTCGACGCCGATCGGCTACCTGATCGACCTGTTTGGCCCGCGTGCTCTGCCCTTCGCCATCGCGGCAACCATGCTGTCGCTCGCGGTTCTTGTCGTCCGCGGCGCACGGCGTAGCGGCGAAGTTCCTGCCGCGACCGTGTCAGGTGTCGACCAGCGTCAGCCGGTCGACGTCGAACATACCATGGTCGGTGATCTTCAGATGCGGGATGACCGGGAGCGCAAGAAACGCGACCTGGAGGAATGGCTCTTCCAGCGTGCAGCCAAGCGAGCGGGCCGCCTCGCGCAGCGGCACAAGATCAGCGCGGACCGACTCGAACGAACCCAGGCTCATCAGACCCGCAAGCGGCAGCGCCAGCTCCGCGACGACGCGACCGCCTGAGGCGACAACGAACCCGCCGCCGATCTCGGTCAGTCGGTTCACCGCCACCGCCATATCATCGTCGTCGACACCGATGACGCAGATGTTGTGCGCATCATGGGCAACCGACGACGCGATCGCACCGCGTTTCAGTCCGAAGCCGGTGACAAAACCGCGCCCGATGTTGTCGTTTGCTTCGTAGCGGGACACCACGGCGACCTTTGCGATATCGCGGCCGGCGTCGGCCATCCGCCGGTTACCGTCCGACGCGACATGCATTTGCCGGTGGGCAGTGATGATACGACCTGGCTCGACTCCGATCACCGGGACGCTGCCTGCAGCGCCCGCGATCTCGAAGTCGCTCGCCGACATGGTTTGTGTCTTGACGCTGTCGAGGCCGACCGGCGCGATCTCCCGCCGCTCGGCAAATAGATCGTCGTTCACCATGCGGCCGGCGGAAATCACCGTGCGGACCGCGCAGGCTTCCAGGTCCTCGACCAGGACGATATCCGCACGCCGGCCCGGCGCGATCAGTCCCCGGTCGCTCAGGCCGAACGCCCGCGCCGCTGACCAGGTCGCGGCCCGATAGACATGATGCAGCGGCCGGCCGAGGTCGATCAGCGTTCGGATCATGTAGTCGAGGTGACCCTGCTCGGCGATATCGAGCGGATTGCGATCGTCAGTGCAGAGGCACATGAAACTCGACGTGTTCTCGTCGAGCACCTCGGCGAGCGCTTGGAGGTCCTTGGACACCGACCCTTCGCGGATCAGGATGACCATGCCCTTGCGGAGCTTCTCGCGCGCTTCGGCGGCCGAGGTCGTTTCGTGATCGGTCGCGATACCGGCCGCGAGATAGCCGTTCAGGTCACGGCCGCGCAGGAGCGGCGCATGACCGTCGATATGCCCGTCCTGAAACGCCGCCAGTTTGTCCAGAACCTCCGGGTCGTCGGCGGCGAGCACGCCGGGAAAATTCATAAACTCGGCGAGGCCGATCACCTGCGGGTGATCCCGAAAGGGAAGAAGATCGGCGACGGTCAGCCGCGCGCCGGAGGTCTCGAAATCGGACGATGGTACGCATGACGACAACTGGACCCGCAGGTCCATGATCGTCGTCTCCGAAGCGTCGAGGAAGTAACGAATTCCGTCGACACCGAGGACATTGGCGATCTCGTGCGGATCGCAAATCGCGGTGGTCACGCCATGGGGCAGAACGCACCGGTCGAACTCCGCGGGCGTGACCAGGGAGGACTCGACGTGAAGATGGGTGTCGATGAAACCAGGCACCGCGAAGAGCCCGCGGCCATCGATCTCGGCCTCGCCGTTGTAGGTCTCGTAGGTGCCGACAATCCGATCGCCGCACATCGCGATGTCGGTCGTCGTGACATCCCCGGAAACGATGTCGAGCAGACCCACGTCTTTGATGACCAGGTCGGCCGGCTCAGCGCCGCGCCCTTGGGCGATGGCGCGGGCAAGTGTTTCGGTGTTGATCATCGGCCCCTTCGTCGCTCTATCCTGTCACCATGGAAGGGCGGCAAACCCATGGCAAGCACGGATACGCGGAGCCGGCGGCAGCCAGGCGAGAGAAACGTGGGATCTTGCAGGCATTGGTGCTGCTGCTGGCCGCGGGAGCCATAGGCTGTACGCCGGACACCCCTGAAGAATACATCCGGGTCGGCGGTGGCGGGTTCGTGTTCAACTACAGGATCGCGGAAGCGACCGCCGGCGTCGTCGCCGAGCCGGCACGGACACTCGAGCCGGGTACGGTCATCGAAGCAACCTTCGAAGATCCGGCCGGCGGCGATCCGATTGTCGTCGCAAAGCAGACGACGCCGGATCGGAAGCGGTATTCGTTCGTCACGCCACCGCTCGACGCTATCGAAGCCGACCGCACCTATCGTGTCACCGTTCGCGTCCTCGACACTGAGGGAACTGTTCTTCAGACCGTCGACTACAATCTCCGCTCGGAGATCGATCAATCGATCCTGCCCGAGAAGCCGCTGACGATCGGGCCCGGCTACACCCGCAACCCCGAGGCCCCTCCGCTGTTCGCGGACAAGCCTCAAGGTGCGGTTGAGTAGAAGCCTGAACCGTCGGCGCGACCGTCTAGACCTTCACCCAGGTCGCCCCCTTCTGCGACGACTTGGTGGCCGCTTCGATGAACTGGACACCAGCCAGCCCATCCTCGACGGTCGGGTAGAGGATGGCGGGGTCAGGCTTCTTGCCGGTACGCTGGGCTCGGATCGCGCGGGCGATCTCGGTGTAAACGTTGGCGAAGCCCTCAAGGTAACCCTCCGGATGCCCGGACGGAACGCGGGTGACGCGCCCGGCGTTTTCGTCCGAACCAGGACCGCCGCGCGTGATCCGCTGCGGCGGCTCGCCGAACCGGGCGAACCAGAGATAATTCGGGTCCTCCTGGTGCCACTCGAGCGAACCCTTTGAACCATAGATGCGAAGAACCAGACCGTTCTCGCGGCCGACCGCCACCTGGCTCGCCCACAGCATCCCCCGAGCGCCCCCCTTCCAGCGCAGGAGGATGTTGTCGTTGTCGTCGACCTTGCGGCCTTTGACGAACGAAGTCATGTCGGCGCAGATCGAATCGATCGTCAGCCCGCTGACGAAGCAGGCGATGTTGTACGCATGGGTGGCGATGTCGCCGATCGCGCCGCCGCCCGACTGTTTCGGGTCGGTGCGCCACTTGGCCTGCTTCTGGCCGCTCGCCTCGACCTTCTCGGTGAGCCAGTCCTGGGCATACTCCGCCTGCACCACACGGATATCGCCGAGCTCACCCGCCGCGACCATCGCCCGCGCCTGACGCGCCATGGGGTAACCGGTGTAGTTGTGGGTCAGGCCGAAGATCAGGCCGGTCTTGTTGACGAGCCGCACCAGTTCCTTGGCGTCCTTGGCGTTGGTGGTCAGCGGCTTGTCGCAGATCACGTTGATGCCGGCCTTAAGGAAGGCTTTGGCAGCCGGCGCGTGAACATGGTTCGGCGTGACGATCGCCACTGCCTCGATGCCGTCCGGCCGCGCGGCTTCCGCCTTGGCCATGTCCTCGTACGACCCGTACGACCGATCCGGATCGAGCCCGAGTTCCTTTGCCGACTCCAGCGCGCGCTTCTTGTTCGACGACAGAGCACCGGCGACGAGTTCGTATTCGCCGTCCATGCGGGCGGCCAGGCGATGCACGGCGCCGATGAAGGCGCCCTGCCCTCCGCCGACCATCCCCAATCGAATACGCCCTCCGGCCGTGGCGTCGCTGCGTCCCTCAACCATCGTTGCTTTCTCCTTATGATCAGATGCCGAGCATCTTCTTGTTGGCTTTCAGGTCGGTCCCCGCGTCGGCGAAATCGTCGAACGCCCGATCCGTGACCTTGATGATGTGGGCCTTGATGAACTCGGCGCCCTCGCGCGCGCCCTCCTCCGGGTGCTTCAGCGCACACTCCCACTCCAGCACCGCCCAACTGTCATAGTCGTACTGCGCGAGCTTGGAAAACACGGCACTGAAGTCGACCTGCCCGTCGCCGAGCGAGCGGAACCGTCCGACGCGATCGACCCACGACTGGAAGCCGCCATACACGCCTTGCCGTCCGGTTGGATTGAACTCGGCGTCCTTGACGTGGAAAGCGACGATCCGGTCGTGGTAGATGTCGATGAACTCGAGATAATCGAGGCACTGCAGCACGAAGTGCGACGGATCGTAGTTGATGGCGCACGCCGGATGGCCCTCGACCCGATCGAGCAACATCTCGAACGTATCGCCATCGAACACGTCCTCGCCCGGGTGGAGCTCGAAGCCGATCTTCACGCCCTGCTCGTCGCAGGCATCGAAGATCGGACGCCACCGCTTGGCCAGTTCGTCGAAGCTGGTTTCGATCAGTCCCGGTGGGCGTTGCGGCCAGGGATAGAGGAATGGCCAGGCAAACGCGCCGGTGAAGCTGACCTGGGTGTCGAGGTCGAGGTTCCGGCAGGCCTTCGCCGCGAGCTTGACCTGGCTGACTGCCCAGCGGGTGCGAGCCTTGGTGTTGCCGCGAACGTCCTCCGGCGCAAAAGCATCAAACGCCGCATCGTAGGTGGGATTCACGGCGACCAGTTGCCCCTGCATGTGCGTGGACAGCTCGGTGATCTCGAGGCCGTGTTCCTCGACGACACCACGCACATCGGCGCAGTAGGTCTTGCTGGACGCGGCTTTCTTGAGATCGAACAGCCGGTCGTCCCACGACGGGACCTGGATGCCCTTGTAGCCGTGCGAAGCGGCCCACTCGGCCATCCCGTCGAGCGAGTTGAACGGCGCGTCGTCGCCGGCGAACTGAGCCAGAAAGATCGCCGGCCCTTTCATCGTCTTCATCAGTGTCTCCCTTCCTCCCGGAGTGCGGGTCCGGTCAAATGTAGCTGTTGATCAGCCGCTCCAGATGTTCCTGCCTGCCGCTGCGTGGCTGGGGATCGATCCCCTTGGACAACACGCGCTTCGACAAATCGTCGAGCGACCGCTTGCCGGCGAGGATGGCGCGCCCTTCTTTCTTGTCCCATCCGGCGTAGCGATCCGCGACCTTCTCGTCGAGCACACCGTCGTTGATGATCTTCTCGGCGATCAGCAGTCCGCGGGCACACGCGTCCATCGACCCGACATGCGCTTCGAGCAGGTCATCCGGGTCGATCGATTGTCGCCTGATCTTTGCGTCGAAATTGAAGCCGCCAGTGCCGAGGCCGCCACCGCGGAAGACGTAGTAGCAGGCAAGCGCCATCTCGGGGACGTTCATCGCGAACTGATCGGTATCCCAGCCGAGCAGATAGTCGCCGCGGTTGATGTCGATCGATCCGAGAATGCCGAGCGCCGATGCCAGCGCGAGTTCGTGCTCGAAAGTGTGGCCGGCGAGGATCGCGTGGTTCTGTTCGATGTTGATCTTCACCTGCTTTTCGAGATCGAACGCCTTGAGCATTCCGTAGATCGTGCCGACGTCGAAATCGTACTGATGAACGGTAGGCTCCTTGGGCTTCGGTTCGATCAGGATCGTCCCTTTGAACCCGATCTTGTGCTTGTGTTCCACTACCATGGTCAGGAAGCGGCCGAGTTGATCGAGCTCACGTTTGATGTCCGTGTTGAGAATGGTCTCGTAGCCTTCCCGGCCGCCCCACAACACGTAGTTCGCCCCACCGAGTTCGTGGGTGAGTTCGAGGACGTTCTTCACCTGCGCGGCGGCATAGGCAAACACCTCCGGATCGGGATTGGTGGCGGCACCGGCCATGAAGCGACGATTGCTGAACAGGTTCGCCGTCCCCCACAGGAGGCGCACCTTGGCGGTCTCCATCTTGCGGGCGAAGAGCTCGCCGATCTCCCGAACGTTGCGGTTCGACTCGGCCAGCGAGTCGCCTTCCGGCGCGATGTCGCGATCGTGGAAGGTGAAGAACGGAACCCCGAGCAGCCGGAACATCTCGAAAGCGACATCGGCCTTGTGCCGCGCCAGGTCCATCGGATCGCCCGATCCGTGCCACGGCCGCATGAACGAATCGCCGCCGAAGGGGTCCGTGCCCGGCCAGACGAACGAATGCCAGTAGCAGACCGCGAAACGAAGCTGGTCCTCCATCCGCTTGCCGAGGACCTCGCGATCGGGATCGTACCAGCGGTAGGCGAGGCCTTTCGACTTGCCCTTACGGTATTTGATTGGCTGTTTCTGGTCGAAGAACCGTTCGGTCATCGCGGCATCACCTCCTTGATCGCGGGATAGAGATCACAGTATGCGGCATGGGCCGCGGCGTAAGCATCGGTGAGCGCCGGGATCGGCTCGACGACCTCGCGGATCGCCGGCGGTGCGCAAACCTCGAATGGATCGGCGTCCTCCGCGGCAACGAGACCGAGGCGTGCGGCGCCGAAAGCGGCACCGAAGTCGCCGTCCTCCGGCACGGCGATCGGGACCCCAAGCACGGTGGCGATCACCGACAGCCAGTAGCGCGAGCGGCTGCCGCCACCGACCGCCAGCAACTGGCGCGGCTCGTTGAGCGGCATGGTCAGTACGTCGAAACAATCCTTGAAGGCGAACGCCACGCCCTCGACCACCGCTTGGGTCAGGACTTTGCGATCGTCCGCTTGATCGAGGCCGACGAACGCGCCGCGGATCGCCACGTCGTTGTGGGGCGTTCGCTCGCCGGAGAGATACGGCAGGAACAGCACCGATGACGGACCGGTCGGCGTCGGACCAAGAGCGTCGACCAGATCACCGGGTGACGCTTCGAGGATGCCGGCGAGCCAGTCCAGCGATCCCGCCGATGATAACGCGACACCCATCTGGTGCCAGGTGCCCGGCACCGCGTGACAGAAGGCATGGACCGCGCCGGCCGGGTTGGCACGGTAGCGGTCGGCGGTCACGAAGATGACGCCCGACGTGCCGATCGAAATGAACCCGGTGCCGGCCGCCACGGCGCCGACGCCGCAAGCCGATGCGGCGTTGTCACCCCCGCCGCCGGCGATCGCCACCGGCCCCGTCATCCCCCAGCGGCTGGTGAGCTCCGGTAACAAGGTCCCGGTTGCCGCGCTTCCTTCGAACAGAGTCGGCATCTGTGACTCATTCATATCGGTCAGCGCCAGCATCTCGTCGGACCATGCGCGCGCGGCGGTATCGAGCCACAGCGTGCCCGCCGAATCCGACATCTCGCTCGCCTTATCGCCGGAGAGCTTGAGGCGCACGTAGTCCTTCGGCAGCAGGACCGTTTTGGTCCGCGCGAAGACATCCGGCTCGTGTCGCTTCACCCACATCAGCTTCGGCGCCGTGAAACCCGGCATGGCGATGTTGCCGGTCACCCGCTCGGCGACGTCGCTGATCTCAGCGGCTTCCTCCGACGAGCGCCCATCGTTCCAGAGGATGCAGGGTCGCAGGACCGCGTCCGTTTCGTCGAGCAATGTCGCGCCATGCATGTGCCCGGACAGGCCGATGCCCTTGGTCGCGGCGAGCTCCGTCGGGTGCGACGAGGCCAAACCGTCGAGCACCGCCTGACAGGCCACCCACCAACTGTCGGGGTCCTGCTCCGACCAGCCGGGATGCGGGCGTGACACCTCCAGCCCGGTGGTTTCGCTGGCGACGATCCGCTGATCGGCGTTGATCAGGACGGCCTTGACCGACGACGTGCCGATATCGAGTCCAAGATACACTGCCTCAATCCTCCCCTTGTCCGCTTCAACGCTACGGAACGTTGTCGCGAACGAATATGTCTATTCGAATGCGTTCCTGGCCCGCATCGATTGGAATGCCCTCTTGCTCGGCAACGAGCAAGCGGGCGGCACTACGGCCTTCATGCCCGGCATCCTGGTTGATCACCGCGTCGATCGTTCCACGGATCAGGTGTTTACGCGACAACGCGGTGAGTTCGTGGGCGACGAAAATGACATCGCGGGCCCGGCCGCTCGCTTCCAGCGCCGCGACGATACCGCCGTTGCCGGCGCCAACATTATAGATACCGATCAGGTCGCTGTGTTCGTCGAGGAGCGCAGTCGCCAGCGCCTCCACCCGATCGTCGTCGTCGCGTCCCTCGCGGATCGGAAGCAGCGAAATCGACGGGAAGTCCCGCGCCATCACCTGCTCGAAACCGATCTGGCGTTCGATGTGATCGCGCAGTGCAATCGAACCGGCGATCAGCCCAACTGTGCCGCGACGGCCACCGGCAAATCGACCGAGCAGCGTCGCGGCGGTTCGCCCCGCAGCAGTGTTGTCGATCCCGACGTAGTGTGCGCGTTTGGAACGCGGCGCATCGGAGATCAGCGTCACCACCGTCACGCCGGCATCGGCAAGGTCGTCGATCGCATCGCGAACCGCCGGGTGATCGAGCGCCACGACGGCGACGCCATCGACCTGGCCCCGCAATTCCTCCAGCGCGGCAGCAAGGGCATCCCCATCGAAAACATCCACCAGGGAGACGCCGAGATGCACCCGCTCGCCGGCCATGTACTCGGCGGTCGCGCGGACGCGTTCTTCGAGGGTGCGCATGAAAGCGTTCGTGCCGGTGGGCAGCAGAAACGCGAACCGGTAGTCCCGTCCGCGCGCGAGCCGCGCCGCCAATCGGTCGGGCCGATAGTTGAGCCGGGTGATCGCCTGCTGAACCCGCTCGGCGGTATCGGCGTGAACCCCGGCCCGGCCATTCATGACGCGGTCGACCGTCGCCAGGCTAACGCCGGCGGTTTTTGCGACGTCCTGCAGTGTGGCACGACCCACTGACATACCCCCTTCACATTTCTGATATCGCGGTGACGGAAATATTGCAATTTTGGGCGCTCACAATCGTTGCCCAGCGGTCCGCCGACTTCGAACCAGCGCTCAATTTCAGAAAATTATCAATATTTCACAATGATTTATGATCGTTCCCTCGTGTCGCATCGTTCTACGAGGTCGTACTTGACTGACGCACCCTTCTCGCCTTCCGCATCCGAGGGGCGTACATCAGAAACCGATGCCTACTGCGTGACACCGATATCGCCCTGACCCCGAAGGTTGGCGGCATGGCGTCGATGAACCAAAGGCGATACAACCCGAAGCCTTGGCCCTCTCGTCCTTTCTCCACCGGCAGCACGCGTCCTCCATGACCCCAGAAGCAACACCGGTCCGCTTGGCCGACTACAAGCCCTCGCCCTTTGCAATCGAGACCGCGGCGCTCGATTTCAATCTTCATCCTGAGAAGACGCGCGTGACGACCCGACTGGCGATGGTGCCGCAGGAGACCGGGGTGCCGCTGGTTCTCGATGGGGACGAACTCACCCTGATCTCGGTCGCCATTGATGGCGCCGATCTGGCTGCGGACGCCTTCGACGCTACGCCGGAGAAGCTGACCATCAAGGCGCCGCCGGAGAAACCATTCACGCTCGAGATCATCACCGAGATCAGCCCAGCCACCAACACCAAGCTGATGGGCCTCTATCAGTCCAGCAACACTTACTGCACCCAGTGCGAGGCCGAGGGCTTCCGTCGGATCACCTACTTTCTCGACCGGCCGGACGTGTTGTCCGTCTATACGACGCGTATCGAGGCGCCCCAGGACGGGTTCCCGGTTCTCCTCGCCAACGGCAACCTGACCGACACCGGCAACATCGAAGGCACCGACCGCCACTTCGCCGTTTGGCACGATCCGTTCCCAAAACCCTCCTACCTGTTCGCCCTCGTCGCCGGTGACCTCGGCGTTGTTGAAGACAGCTTCACCACGATGTCGGGACGCGAAGTGGCGTTGCGGCTCTATTGCGAACACGGCAACGAGCCGAAATGCCGCTATGCGATGGATGCACTCAAGCGCTCCATGCGCTGGGACGAGACCGCTTACGGCCGCGAATACGACCTTGACATCTTCATGATCGTCGCCGTCTCCGACTTCAACATGGGCGCGATGGAGAACAAGGGTCTCAACGTCTTCAACGACAAATACATCCTCGCCGACCCGGAGACCGCCACCGACACCGACTACGCCGGCATCGAGACCGTGATCGCGCATGAGTATTTCCACAACTGGACCGGTGACCGGATCACCTGCCGCGACTGGTTTCAGCTCTGCCTGAAGGAAGGTCTGACCGTCTTCCGCGATCAGGAGTTCTCCTCCGATGTCCGCTCCCGCGGCGTGAAGCGCATTGCCGACGTCCGCACGTTGCTCGCCCGTCAGTTCCCAGAGGATGCAGGGCCGTTGGCCCATCCCGTCCGGCCCGAAGTGTACAACGAGATCAACAACTTCTACACGGCCACCGTCTACGACAAGGGCGCCGAGGTCGTTCGCATGCTGAAGACCCTGCTCGGCGACAAAGGGTTTCGCGCCGGCATGGATCTCTACTTCGAGCGCCATGACGGTCAGGCGGTGACGATCGAGGACTTCCTTGCTGCCTTCGCCGACGCGACCGGCCGTGACCTCACCCAGTTCAAGCTCTGGTATTCCCAGGCCGGGACACCGGAGGTCGAGGCCCGCGGCGACTATGACGCCGATAGTCAGACCTTCACGTTGACCCTGAAGCAGTCCTGCCCACCGACCCCCGGCCAGGACACCAAAGCGCCGATGCACATCCCCGTCCGCTTCGGGCTGGTCGGACCGAACGGTGGCGACCTGTCGTTCAGCGCCGTCACCGGCGGCACGATCGACGCCGACGTGATCCAGCTCACGGAGCCGGAACAGACGATGGTGTTCGAGGGCGTGTCGGTCGCCCCGGTCCCCTCCCTGCTCCGTGGCTTCTCCGCGCCGGTCAAGCTGAAGTCCGATATCAGCGACGACGATCTCCTGTTTCTCGTCCGCACCGACGCCGATGCCTTCAACCGCTGGCAGGCGGCACAGCGCCTCGCAGTCAAGACGCTAATCGCCGAGACCGCAGCCATCCGCTCGGGCGCCGCCAGCACGATCGACACCGCTCTGATCGACGCCCTCGGTACGGTCGCGGAAGACGACGCCCTTGAGCCGGCGTTCCGCGCCCAGGTGCTGCAGTTACCCAGCGAAGCCGACATCGGCCGCGAAATCGGCAACGACGTCGACCCGGACGCCATCGCCGCCGCCCGCAAGCGGTTCACCGCGATGGCGGCCGACCGCATCGGTGACGCCCTGATGGCCGTGTCACGGCGGATGCGCGACGACGGACCCTATAGCCCGGACGCCGCGCCGGCCGGTCGGCGGGCGCTCGCCAACACATGCCTGGCGCTCGCCGCCGCCAACGGCAATACCGAGGTTGTCGCCGAAGCGGTCGCGCAAGCCCATGACGCCGCCAACATGACCGACCGCTTGGCGGCACTCGCGATCCTGACATTGAACGCCTTCGAGGAACGGTTCGCGGCGCTCGAGGCGTTCCACGTCAAGTTTCGCGATAATGCACTTGTCCTCGACAAGTGGCTGATGCTTGAGGCGACCGTGCCGGCCGACACCACGCTTGAGCGGGTCAAGTCGCTGCTGGAGCATCACGACTTCGCGGCGGGGAACCCGAACCGGATTCGCGCCCTGGTCGGCAGCTTCGCCGGTGCCAACCAGACTCAGTTCAACCGGATTGACGGTGAGGGCTATCGCTTCCTCGCCGACTTCGTCCTCGACCTCGACAAACGCAACCCGCAAACGGCGGCGCGTCTCCTGGTCACCTTCCGGTCCTGGAAGTCGCTGGAGTCGGGGCGACGCGGCTTGGCGGAGGAAGCGCTGAAGCGCATCGCCGCCGCCGATCCGCTGTCGCCGGATGTCAGCGATATCGTCACCCGAACCCTTGCCTGAACGGCGACCGGTGCGCCCCGGCCAACCGCGCGACCGACATCATGGCGTCTGGTCGGTCCGACTCAAGAACATCTCCTCCCGCTCTTGACTCCTAAATTTTTCTTTAATTTCGCTGGACAAGGCGATTCGCCTCGATTCAAATGAGGTGATTCGGGGCCAGAGGCCCGGTCCCGAAGGTAAATGCGGCGAAATACAAGAGGGGCTCTGCATGGCGCAGGCAGAGGCGGTCCAGCCGTCTGTCGCGAAGCGAGCGACGTTGTCCCGGTTCCGGCTACCGCGAAAAGCCGCGATCTCCGGACACGCTCGCCTGCTCGCCGGCCCGGCTTACCAGAAGCTGCTGGCGGCGGAACCGCTGCTACGGCGGGCGATCCCGATTCTGATCGTGATCTTCCTGTTCATCGTCGCCGCCGCCCGGTTCATCGAACTCTACCAGCACCGGCTCGAGCGCGAATACGATGCCCGCCAGACGATCGAACTGATCGCCACGGTCATCGCGGACGCGATCGAGCGTACCTACCCCGCCACCGCCGACCCGACGCCCGCCGACGTTCAGGCGACGCTCCTGCAGGTGCTCCCCGACGTCGCCACCGCCGAGGGTCGGCACGTCTACGTCACCGGTCCTGACGATCTGGTGGTGGCGACCGCGCCGGCGGATGACGGGGTCTCGGGACTGCCCCTGCAGCGGGTGCTGGGCGAGACCCACCCCCTGGCGATCTTCGGCGCCCGCGCCGGGGTGCTGGAGATATCCCTCGCCGACGGCACGCCGGCGCTCGCCACAGTCCATCATCTCGACAGTGCCGCGGGCTCGCTCGCCGTCGTGGCGCCGACAGCCTCCGTCTACGACGGATGGCGCGCCGACGTATCGCTCAACGTGACGATTTTCGTCGGCACCAGCGCCATCCTGTTGGTTATCCTCTACGGCTACTTCGCCCAGTCCTCGCGCGCCGCCGAAGCCGACACGATCTACAGCGAGACCCAGGCGCGGTTCGAGACCGCGCTGGTGCGCGGGCGCTGCGGCTTGTGGGATTGGGACCTTGCCTCCGGCCGCATGTTCTGGTCCCGATCGATGTTCGAGATCATAGGCGGCGAACCGCGCGACGCCCTGCTCGGCTTCGGCGAGGTCGCCGCGTTGATGCATCCCGACGACGGCGACCTGATGACGCTGGCGGAGTCGGTCTATGCGGCCGGCGAGGCGACGGTCGACCAGATGTTCCGCATGCGCCATGCCGACGGCCGCTGGATCTGGCTGCGTGCTCGTGCCGAGATGGTGGATCGCGACACCGGGGAACCGCATCTGATCGGCATCGCTGTCGACGTGACCGAGCAGATGCAGTTGATGGAGCACACCAAAACGGCCGACATCCGGCTGCGAGATGCCATCGAGACGATCTCGGAGGCGTTCGTGCTGTGGGACGCCGACAACCGGCTGGTGATGTGCAATTCCAAGTATCAGCAGCTTCACGGCATGGCCGACGACGTTCTGCAGCCAGGTACGCCCTACGCCGAAGTGATCGCCGCCGGCCGCAAACCGCTGGTGCGCGCCCAGGTCGAGTCCGATGGCCGGCCCGAGGAAGGCGCGCGCAGCTTCGAGCTCCAACTCGAAGACGGACGCTGGCTTCAGATCAACGAACGGCGCACCAAGGACGGTGGCTTCGTCTCCGTCGGTACCGACATCACACAACTCAAGCGTCATGAAGGCAAGCTCGTCGACGGCGAGCGCCGGCTGATGGCGACCATCGCCGACCTGCGCCAGTCGCGCCAGAAGCTCGAAATGCAGGCCCAGCAGATGGTTGAACTCGCCGAGAAATACGGTGAGCAGCGAAACCGCGCCGAGGAAGCCAACCGGTCGAAGTCCGAATTCCTGGCCAACATGAGCCACGAGCTGCGCACGCCGCTCAACGCGATCATCGGCTTCTCGGAAATCATGAAGTCGGGGATGTTCGGCGATCTCGGCTCGGAACGATACAGCGAATACTGCCGCGACATCCACGAAAGCGGCACCTACCTCCTCGGCGTCATCAACGACATCCTCGACATGTCGCGGATCGAAGCCGGACGCATGGCGCTGGAGATGGAGGACCTGGAACTCGACTCGCTGATCGCCGAGTCTGTGCGCATCGTCCAGGCCCAGGCCGAAGCGACCAACATCTCGGTCTCCACGGACATCGAAGAGAACATCCGGCTCCATGGCGACCGGAAGGCGCTGAAGCAGATCATGCTCAATCTGCTGTCGAACGCCGTGAA
This sequence comes from Bauldia sp., assembly GCF_965232525.1. Lineage (GTDB taxonomy): Bacteria > Pseudomonadota > Alphaproteobacteria > Rhizobiales > Kaistiaceae > Bauldia. The sequence continues at coordinate 3,821,707 of NZ_OZ246980.1, forward strand.
GTTTACGCCGGAGGGCGGGCGGATCGCCGTACGGGCGCGCGCGACCAGCGCGGCCGTGACCTTCTCGGTCGAAGACAATGGCATCGGCATCCCGGCGGACGCCCTTCAGAAGCTCGGCCGCCCGTTCGAGCAGGTCAGCAACCAGTTCACCAAAAGCCACCGTGGTTCCGGCCTCGGTCTCGCCATCACCTCGTCGCTCGCCGACCTGCATGGCGGCTCGATGCGAATCCGCTCGCGCGAGGGCCACGGCACCATCGTGTCGGTCCGCCTGCCGAAGGGCCTGTCGACCGCCAACGCCGCCTGATCCAGCCGCGCGTCAGTCGCCTGGCAACTCTCCGATTAGCGTCTCGAAGACCGACCGGACCGCCGCCTCGCTCTCCTTCAGATGCGCATCGAGATGACCGAAGTCCGGCATCTCGGCCGTACCTGCAAGCAGCGAGAGCATGCCCTTCGGCGCATCCTCGGGATGGAACCGACCGTCGACGCAAAGACGCAGAACCTGCATGAGTGACTGATAGAGCCGCAGGCTCGGGATAAGGACGTCGCTGTCCTTGCGGCTGAGCAGGCGGGCGGCGGAGGCTTCGCGGAGCGCGGTTTCCGTTTCGGTCGATAGAATCTCCGGGTGCTTCCCGCCGTAGACAAGCTGCAGGTATTGGGCAATGAACTCGATGTCGACGAGCCCGCCCGGCGCCTGTTTCAGGTCCCATGCCCCCTCGCCGCCCTTCTCCGCCTCGATCATGCCGCGCATCTCCAGCACGTCCGCGCGCGTCTTCGACCGTTTGCTCGGCAGGGCGATGATCTTGGCGATCTCCTTTCGCGCCCGGTCGACGAGACTCTTGTCGCCGGCGACCGCCCGCGCCCGGGTCAGCGCCATGTGCTCCCAGGTCCAGGCGCTCTTCCGCTGGTAAGCGGCAAACGCGTCGATATGGGTGGCAAGCGGTCCCGACTGGCCGGATGGTCGGAGCCGAAAGTCGACTTCGTAGAGGGTTCCTTCCGCCGTCGGCGCCGACAGCGCGGCGAGAAGCCGCTGGGTCAGTCGTGTGAAATACTGGTTGCCGTGCAGCGGCCGCTCGCCGTTCGAGGTCGGCTTTTTCTCGTCGTAGTCGTAGAGAACGATGAGGTCGAGATCGGACTTGGCGGTCATCTCACGACCGCCGAGCTTTCCGAGCGCGATCACCGCGATCCGCCCCTTGGCGACCGTGCCGTGCGCCTTTTCGAACTCCGCCCGGGCGGCCGTTAGCAGGGCGTCCACCAGGACATCGGCGAGATCGGCAAAGGCGCGGCCGGCCTGATGGGCGTTGAGCGTGCCGGCAATCACCCGCACGCCAATCAGGAAGCCCTGCTCCTGGCCGAACACGCGAGCACGATCGAGAACGTCCTCGTAGTCCTCCGCTTCCTGCAGTGTGATCGCCAACCGCTCCTTCAGGAGCGCGCCGCTCGGCACCTGCCCGAAGAAGGCCGGTTCGATCAGCGCATCGAGAACATGAGGACGTTGCATGACCGTGTCGGCGAGCCTCGGTGCGGTCGCCATGACGGTGACCAGCAGGCCGAGAAGCCGCGGATTGGAACTGAGAAGCGAGAACAACTGTACGCCCGCCGGCAGCCGCGACAGGAAACGATCGAAGGCCGCCAGCGCCGCGTCCGCGTTCTTCGTTGTCGCCACGACTTCGAGCAAGGCGGGAACGAACTCGGTCAAGCGGCCCCGCGCGGTCGCGGACCGCGTCGCCGGGTATCGGCCGAAGTGCCAGCCGCGGATCGTCACGCTCACGTGACCGGGATCGCGATAGCCAAGCTTCGTCAGGGTCTCGAGCGTGTCGGGATCGTCGTCGTCGCCGGTGAACACCAGGCTCCCGAGCGCCGAAGTCAACGCCGGCGCCGCTTCGAACAGCGCCGCATAGCGCCGACCGACCGTGGCGAGCGTCGACCGCACCGTCTTCTCGAATGCCGGCAGGCTGCGCGCGCCGTCCATCCGGGCGATGACCTCGAGTTCCTCCGGCTCGTCCGGTAAAGTATGGGTCTGCTGATCGTCGACCATCTGCAGGCAATGCTCGATCGTGCGCAGCGTGACGTAGCTCGCCGCGAGATCGTCTCGGACGGCGGCGTCGATCCAGCCTCCATCGACCAGCGCATCGAGCATGGCGAGGGTCGACCGGTCCCGCAGTTCCGGATTCCGCCCACCCGCGATCAGTTGCTGGGTCTGCACGAAAAATTCGATCTCACGGATGCCGCCCCGGCCGAGCTTGAGATTGTGGCCGGCCACCGCGATCTCCTCATGGCCGCGGAAGTCGTGAATCTGACGCTTGATCGAATGGATGTCGGCTATCGCCGCGTAGTCGAGGTACTTTCGCCAGATGTACGGGGTGAGTTCGGCCAGGAATGCATCACCGGCGGCGATGTCTCCGGCCACCGGCCGCGCCTTGATCAGTGCCGCGCGCTCCCAGTTCTGGCCGAAGCTCTCATAGTACTGCAGCGCTGCCTCGGTCGACATCGCGATCTGAGTGGCGCCCGGATCGGGGCGTAGCCGCAGGTCAGTGCGGAACACATAGCCGTCCTCGGTGTGTTCGTTGAGGATCTGGATGAGCTGCTTGGTGAGACGGACGAACGTGGTCACCGCGTCGTCCGGATCGGCGAGCGGCGAAACCGTCGGATCGAACAGAACGATCAGGTCGATATCACTCGAATAATTGAGCTCGTCGGCGCCGTACTTGCCCATGCCAAGGATCACCCATCCCGAACCCTCGGCGGGTCGGCCGGGATCCGGCAAGGTCAGTCTCTCCGCATTGTGGGCTTCGACGAGAACGAAGTTGGCGGCCGCCCCGACCGCTGCGTCTGCGAACTTCGACAGCGCTCCGGTCACTTCTGACAATCCCCACACGCCGCCGAGATCGGCGAGCGCCGTCAGCAGCGCAACCTCCTCCCGCGCTTGGCGCAGCGTCGCCATGAGAACGTCCTTGTCGCCCTGGCGCCACGAGCGCTTCACGCGGTTGAGGCACAGCCTGAGCGACCGTTCCGGCGCCGAGTCCAGCAGAGCGACCAACCGTTTCGGATCGGCCTGCATCAGCCCGCGCAGGAACGGCGCGTAGGCTCCAACGCTGGCGACAAAATCGCCGAGCGCGGGGCGGTCGGCGATCAGTCGATCCAGCCCGTCGGCAACGCCGGCCTCAGCGGCCTCGTCCAGCAGTTCGGCCAACCGCATCTTGCGGTCGGCCTGCCTGGCGAGACGCAGCCGCGGCACGATGCGTTCGGCGAGCGAACGGCCATCAGCGGCCGGCGCCGCCTTCTTTCTCCTGGGCATTCTACCCCGCGTCGATGGGCAACCGTACGGTCACTATGAGGCCTGGCTGATTGTCGCCAAGCGTGATCGTGCCATGGTGCAACCTCGCGACCGCGGCGACAAGACTGAGCCCGAGACCGCTGCCCGTCTGCGACCGGCTCTCCTCAAGGCGGACGAACCGGCTGAGCACCCGCTCCCGCTCGGCCTCCGGGATCCCCACCCCGTTGTCGGCAACCCGCAACACGGCGTTGCCGTCCTCGCGGGTCACTGAAACCATGATCCGGAGCGGACGGGTTTCGGGCGGCGAGGCGTATTTCAGCGCGTTGTCGATGAGGTTGGCGACCACCTGGCCCAACAGTTCGCGGCTGGCGCGGAGCGTCACCGGTTCCGGCGTCGAAACGTCCAGCGTTGCGTTCTGTTCCTCCGCGACCGGCTCGTAGAGCTCGGCGACATCGCGGACGATACCGCCAGCCTCGACTTCAGCCATTGCCCCGTCCGGCGAGCCGGCCTCGACCCGGGCGATCATCAGGAGCGCATTGAACACCTTGATCAGGTGATCCGACTCCTCGATCGTCGATTCGAGCGCGTTGCGATAGGCGTCGACATCGGCAGGACCGGCGAGCACCGCCTCTACCCGGTTTCGCAATCGCGTCAGCGGTGTCTTCAGGTCGTGGGCGATGTTGTCGGAAACGTCCTTGAGCCCGTAGAGGAGGTGTTCGATCCGCCCGAGCATGTCATTGAGGCTCTCCGCCAGGCGATCGAACTCGTCCCCCGAACCGGTCACTTCAAGGCGCCCGGTGAGATCGCCGGCAACGATCCGCCGGCTGGTCGCCGCGACCGAATCGATCCGCTTCAACACCCGCCGGCTGACGAACACCCAGCTCAGCAGCGCCAGCGCGATCATCAGCGCTACCGCCCACGCCAACGCTCGACTGATGATCTGCCGGAACTGCTCGCGCTCGCCGATGTCGCGGCCGACGAGCATCCAGAACCCGCCGGGCAGTCGCAGTACCTGGACCATCGCCAGATGTCGCGATCCTTCGCCGACGTTGCGCTCGTAGGACACGGTGATCGGCCCCATGCCGGAGCGCTCGAACAGGTCGGCCGGCACCTGGCTGATGTTACCGGTGAGGATGCGGCCGTTGACGTCGGTGATGAGATAAAGGCTGGCGCCCGGCCGGTGGCTGCGCTCCTCGATCACCTGGAAGATGGCCGCCACGCCGCCGATCCGTCCCTGTTCGGCGAGGCCGCGTATCTCGGCCTGGATCGTCGCGCGAAGCTGATCGTTGAGGAGCGCGTTGGCGTTGTAGGAGATGTAGAGGACAAACGCGACCGCGAAGATCGAGAACACCCCGATGTAAATAACCGAGAGTTTGAAGACGGTTGTGCGGAGAACCTTACCCAGCGCTGTCACGGATCATATATCCCGCGCCACGCACCGTATGGAGAAGCGGCTGATCGAAACCCTTGTCGATCTTGCCCCGCAGCCGCGAGATGTGCACGTCGATGACATTGGTCTGCGGATCGAAATGGTAGTCCCAGACTTTTTCGAGAAGCATCGTCCGGGTCACAACCTGGCCGGCGTTCTTCATCAGGTACTCAAGCAGGCGGAACTCGCGCGGCTGGAGGACGATCGCCTCGCCGGCGCGCTTGACCGTATGACCGAGGCGATCGAGTTCAAGGTCACCAACGCGATACACGGTGTCCGCCTCGCCTGGCCGCCGCCGCCGCGCCAACGCCTCGACCCGGGCCAGCAGTTCGGAGAAGGCGTAGGGCTTGGCGAGGTAATCATCACCGCCGGCCCTCAGGCCCGTGACCCGATCGTCGACCTGGCCGAGCGCCGAGAGAATCAACGCCGGCGTCTCGTCGCCACGCTCGCGCAGCTCTTCGATGATCGACAAGCCGTCGCGTTTGGGCAGCATGCGGTCGACGACGAGAACGTCGTAGTCGCCGTCCTGGGCCATCTCCGCGCCGACTTCGCCGTCGCTGGCGAGATCGGCGACATGGCCCGCCTCGCGCAACGCCTTGCAAAGATAGGCTGCCGCTTCCTTGTCGTCCTCGATGATCAAGATTCGCATCGGACCACCGTCATTCGTTTCGTTCCGCGGTCCGATGTGCCAGATCGGTGGCGGCAAATAAAGAGCGGCAGGTCGGGGTTAACCGACCTGCCGTCCACGAAACGGAAGTCCCGGGGCGACGAACGAGTTCTTCCGCCTCGTCTTACGAGAGCGATCAGGCCCTGGCGAAGGTCAACGCCACGAACCGAGTCTGCTCGCCCGATTGCACGCGAAGGAGCACCGCCTTCAGCCCTTCGGCCTTGGCGTTCTCCATCAGCTTTTCGATGTCGGCCGGAGCCGCCACATCGTCGTTGCCCACCGACAGGATGATGTCGCCGGGCTGAAGGCCGCGCTCGGCGGCCTGTCCGTTTGGATCGACGCTGGTGACGACAACACCGGCATCGTCATCGGCCGGCGCGATGGCCAGACCGAAATCGTCTAGAGCCGAGGGCTCGACTGTGGGCTCGTCCGCGTCGAGCGCGGCAAGCTGGTCCTGGCCCGGCAGTGTGCCGAGCTTGACCGTCACGTTCTGGGTCTGGCCGTCGCGCCAGAAGGTGATCTTGACATCGGTACCGGGCGCAATGCCGGCGATCGTGGCGGCGAGTTCACGCGGCCCTTCGATCTCCTCGTCATTGACGGACAGGATCGCGTCGCCGGACTGGAGGCCGGCTTCGGCAGCGGGGCTGCCTTCGGTCGCTTCGGTGACCAGCGAACCGCTGTCGTCCGCGAGCTGCAAGCCGTCGGCGATGTCCTGGTTGATGTCCTGGATCTGGACGCCAAGCCAGCCGCGGATGACCTTACCGTCGTCCATGAGGTCGAGAACGATGGTCTCGGCGGTGTCGGCGGGAATCGCGAACGCGATACCCACGTTGCCGCCGGACGGCGAGAAGATGGCGGTATTCACGCCGATCACTTCACCCTCGAGGTTGAATGCCGGACCACCGGAGTTGCCACGGTTCACCGCCGCGTCGATCTGGATGAAGTCGTCGTACGGACCTGCGCCGATGTTGCGACCGTCGGCCGAGATGATGCCAGCGGTCACTGTGCCACCGAGCCCGAACGGATTACCGACGGCGACCACCCAGTCGCCGACCCGAACCTGATCGTCAGCGAATTTGACGTAGGTGAATTTCCGGTCGGGACTCTTGATCTTGAGAACGGCGAGATCGGTGCGGTCGTCCTTGCCGACGACTTCAGCGACATACTCGGTGCCGTCGTCGAGCAGAACGGTCATCGACTGACCCTTGTCGACGACGTGATCGTTGGTCACGATGACGCCGTCCTCGGAGATCAGGAAACCCGAACCGAGGCTGGTCGAGAACGGCCGCTGCTCGCGCCGAAACTCGTCCGGCATCCCTTCGCGGAACTCACGGAAGAAACGCTCCATCGGCGAGCCTTCCGGGAAACGGAACTCGCGGTCGAGACCGGCGGTCGTCCGCGACGCGGTCTTCACCCGGATGCTCACCACGGCCGGGCGAACCTCCTCGACAACGTCGGCAAAGCTGATGGGTTGAACCCCCTCGACCCGTACCGGATCGGCATAGGCCGGCGACTGCGGAGCGATGATCGCCTGCCCGATCACTGCGCCGCCTGCGATAAGGGCGGCCGCGCCGAGCAGGGCACGATTGCGGACGGAGCGAAACCCGGTCGCTCGATGAGGAGTAGTCTGATCGTTCATATACGTAGTCTCCAGGCTGGTGTCAGGCGCTGGTAGCCGGAACAACACCGCCGTGCGCCTATCGACGAAATATGGACGGCCAAACCTTACTGACGACTGTCGCCGAGATTAAACTTCGGTAATGTGCTAGCAGGCTGATCGCTATTTTATTTTTAGAATCAATAGCTTTGAGAACGGAGCGCAGACGCTCCATCCAATTTGGTCACATCATTGCGATCAAAGTTGAAGGTGGTCAGGCGACGTAGCGCGACGCCCAGGCGGCAATCACCTCGGCCGCGAATCGGGCATCGGCCGCACCGGTCAGCAGATGATCGGCGGTGTCGAGTGAGATAAAGCTCTTGGGGTGCTTTGCCGCGGTGTAGATGCGCGCCGCGTTTTCGATCCCCACCGTCTGATCGATAGGCGAATGCAGGATCATCAGCGCCTTGCGCAGGTTGGCGGCGCAGTCGGTGACCGATTGATCCTTGAGGTCTTCGATGAACTGCTGGCGGATCGTGAAGTTGCGGCCACCGAGGGTCACCTCCGCCTCGCCGGCGGCGCCGATCTCCTCCAGATGCGCCGAGAAGTTATGCACCACGTGATGAGCGTCGGCCGGTGCACCGATCGCCACAACCGCCTTCGCCTCCGGAACCTGCGACGCGACCGACAGGATCGCGGCGCCGCCCAACGAATGACCGATCAGGATCGCCGGGGGCGCATACTTCTCGCGCAGACAATCGGCCGCGCTGAGCAGGTCGCCAACGTTCGACGAGAAGTTGGTGCTCGCGAACTCGCCCTCCGACGAGCCGAGGCCGGTGAAGTCGAATCGCAAAACGGCAAAGCCGCGCGCGGCGAGGCCGGAGGCGATCCGTCGCGCCGCAAGCACGTCCTTCGAGCAGGTGAAGCAATGGGCGAACAGCGCGTAGCCACGCGGTTCCCCTTCCGGCAGATCGAGGCGGGCGGCAAGCTCCGCGCCACTGCTTCCGGTGAAGGTCAGTCTTTCGGTGTTGGCGGCCACTGGCTTCTCCTATCGATATCTAGTCGTCTTTCGACAGGATGCGCTTCAGCGCGGCCTCCTCGTCCTGGGATAGGCGACCAGTCGTTGCCGAAGCGGGCTTCCGTCGCGCCATGACCCGGTAGGTGATAAAGCCACCGACCACAAGTAAAACGACCGGCGCCGCCCATAACAACGCCGTGAGTGAAGTCACCCGCGGCTTCAACAAAATGAATTCGCCGTAGCGCGCGACGAGGAAATCCATCACTTCCGTGTCGCTGTCCCCCGCCACCAGCCGCTCGCGCAGAAGGATGCGAAGGTCGCGGGCGAGCGGTGCGTCCGAGTCGTCGATCGATTGGTTCTGGCAGACCATGCATCGGAGTTCGGTGGACAATGACCGCGCCCGATCCTCGAGCGCCGGGTCGTCCAGTACCTCGTCGGGCAGCACAGCCGCCGCCGGGGTCGCCACCATCAGCAGCGCCGCCAACAGCGCGACGATCCGACCCGCCATAGTCGTCACTCCCCTGGCGCCATCGCCGGGCGCCGCGCCGGCCGGGGCGCCCCGACCCGGAACCGGCGATCGCTGAGCGACAGAAGTCCGCCGAGGGCCATCACCACGGTCCCCAGCCAGATGAGCGTCACCAGCGGCTTCCAGTAGATGCGTACGGTGGCGACGCCTTCCGGTGTGATGTCGCCGATCGAAATGTAAAGCTGCGAGAACCAGAACGTCGAGATCGCCGCTTCCGTCGTCTGCGTCTCGCGCGCGGGATAGGTCCGCTTGGTCGGCTCCATTACCGCCAGCACCCGATCGCCACGGGTCGCCGTGAGCTGGGTGACGATATCGACATAGTTGGGCCCGGGCCGCTCGACGAAACCGTCAAGAGTCACCGTCCGCGAGCCGATCGCGACCGTATCGCCAGGGGTCATCGCCAGGATGTCTTCGGTCTCCCAGGTCGTCGTTGCCACCAGCCCGAGAACGGTTACGCCGAGGCCCGCATGCGCCAACGTCGTGCCGAGCGCCGAGCGCGGCAGACCTGCCAGACGACGCATGCTTGTCGCCAGCGGCAGCGATCCGAACTTGGACCGGGTCGCCAGTTCGGTGAAGGCACCGGCGATCAGCCAAAAGGCGAGCGCAATACCGAAGAGCGACAGGATGTTCTGAACGCCCGCGATGAACGCCGCCACGATCGCGGCGAGGATGGCAAGGCCAAGCGCGACATAGAGGCGCTCGATCGTCCCCTGCAGATCGCCGCGTTTCCAGGCGAGCATCGGCCCGAACGGCACGAGGATCAGCAACGGAACCGACAGCGGCACGAAGATCAGGTTGAAGAAGGGCGCGCCGACCGAGATGCGCGTGCCGGTCAAAGCCTCGAGCACCAGCGGATAGAGCGTGCCGATCAGCACGACCGCCGCCAGCACTGTGAGGAACAGGTTGTTGAGGATCAGCGCCCCCTCGCGGCTGATCGGGGCGAACACGCCACCGGGTGCCAGGCGCGAGGCACGGAAGGCAAACAACGAGAGCGAACCGCCGATGAAGACGCACAGGATCAAAAGGATGAAGACGCCGCGCGAGGGATCGGCGGCGAAGGTGTGCACCGAGGTGAGAACGCCGGAGCGGACCAGGAACGCGCCGAGCAGGCTGAGGCTGAAGGCGAGGATGGCGAGCAGCACCGTCCATATCTTCAGCGCGTCGCGCTTCTCCATGACGATTGCCGAATGGAGCAGCGCGGTTGCTGCCAGCCATGGCATGAACGACGCGTTTTCAACCGGGTCCCAGAACCAGAACCCGCCCCAGCCAAGTTCGTAGTAGGCCCAGTACGAGCCCATCGCGATGCCGAGGGTCAGGAACAGCCAGGCCGCCAACGTCCAGGGCCGCACCCACCGCGCCCATGCCGCGTCGATCCGCCCGTCGATCAGCGCCGCGACGGCGAAGGCGAACGCGATCGAACACCCGACATAGCCGACGTAGAGCAGCGGCGGATGGATGGCGAGACCGATGTCCTGAAGGATAGGATTGAGGTCCATCCCCTCGATCGGCGGCGGGCTCAGCCGCAGGAACGGGTTGGAGGTAAGCAGGATGAAGAGCAGAAACGCCGCCGAGATCCAGCCCTGAACGGCGATCACCAGCGCTTTCAGCTTGTCCGGAAGGTTGCCGCCGAACACCGCGACCATGGCGCCGCAGAGCGCCAGGGTCAGCACCCACAGGAGCATCGAGCCCTCGTGGTTCCCCCAGGTCCCGGTGATCTTGTAGAGCAGCGGCTTCAGCGAATGGGAGTTCTCGTAGACGTTGAGAACCGAAAAATCGGAGACAACGTAGGCATGGACGAGCGCTGCGAACGCCAGGCCGACGAACAGGAACTGGGCGATCGCCACCGGCGGTCCGACGGCGATCATCCGCGCGTCGTCGGTCATCGCACCACGGAACGGGATCGTCGACTGCGCAAGCGACAGAACGAATGCCAGGATCAGCGTGAAGTGGCCGAGTTCGGCGACCATATTCTTGGATGCCCCTCCTTAGCGGCGCCTACGAGCTTGGCGCTGGCGGCTCGTCATGCTGCCACACGCCCTGCTCCTTAAGCCCATCGACAATTTCGCGCGGCATGTATTGCTCGTCATGCTTGGCGAACACCGTGTCGGCCGAGAACACGCCGTCCGCGCCGACGAGGCCCTCGGCGACGACCCCCTGCCCCTCGCTGAACAGATCGGGCAGGATGCCGCGATAGGCGACCGGAACCGTTGCGGCCCCATCGGTCACGTCGAACCTCACATTGCCGTCGGTGCTCTTGTCGACACTGCCTTCGGCCACCAGCCCGCCAAGCCGGATGCGGGTGCCGGCGGGAATATCCTTCGCCGCCAGGTCGCTCGGCATATTGAACAGCGTCAACCGGTCGGACGACGCATAGAGAATAAGGCCCGTGGCGAAGGCCAGGACCACACCGGCGACGGCGATCAGCGTGAGCCGGCGTCGTTTGCGGGTCATCGAACCTCCACTGTCGTCATTCCGTGACGCCGGCCGCGCGGGCCTCGGCGTCCACCACCGCCACCTTGGCCGGGTCTTCGGCCAATACGATCCGCGCTTGCTGCAGCGCGGCCAGCGCGTCGTCCTGCCGACCAAGGACCATGTAAGACCGCACCAGCCGGGCCCAACCCTGGGCGTCCTCGGGTTCGTCCTCAAGCCGCGCCGCGAGACCAGCGACCATACCTTCGATCATTGCTTGCCGGTCATCAGTGGACAAGTCCCCTGCGGCCTCAATGTCGGCGGCCGTTGGTCCGCGTGGCGTCGGCGCCGACGCGCCGAGATTTGCCAGCGCGGCCTCGACCGGCCCGAGCCAGGGCGCGCCCGGCGGCGCTTCCGCGGCAAGCGCCGACAGAGCCTCCACCGCTTCTTCGGTCCGCCCGGCCTGTCCATCCGCCAACGCCAGGTAGAATCGCGGGCCGATCGCTGCCGGATCGAGCGCAAACGCCCGGCGAAACGCTGCCTGCGCTTCGCCGGTCACCTGCCCGCCGTTAGCACGAACGATCGCCTCGCCGAGCACCGACTCCCGCTCGGCGCTGCTGCCGCGAATGCGCACGACGTTGCCATAGGCCTCGACCGCGTGGTCGTAGCGACCGAGACGAATGTAAATCGGAGCCAGAATCTCCCAGCCCTCCGCGTCGTCGGGATTGGCGGCGAGATGGGTCTCGACCTGGGCGATCAGGGCCGGGATATCCTGCTCCTCGGTCGGCGCTTCCAGCCTTGCCGTCAGCGGCGCGTCCGGCATGTTCGGCGAACCGACCAGAAGATAGAAGGCGACGGCAACCACCGGAACGCCAACGATGACACCGACCGCGGCGGCTTGCCGCGATCGTGAGGGTGTCGCCTTAGCGTCGGCAGCGCGGCGTTCATCCGCCTTGATCAGGCGTCGGGCGATCTCGGTCCGCGCCGCTTCGGCTTCCGCGTCCCCGATCAGGCCGCGATCGCGATCGCGATCCACCTCATCGAGTTGATCGCGATAGACCGACACTTCATGCGAGGCAGCACGCGATGATTCGCGGCTGCGCTGCAGCGGGATCAGCACCGACAACGTCGCCGACACGGCAAGCACGGCAATGATCACCCAAAAGAGCATCGTGACGGTCTATTCGTCGTCCGCTTTTCTTCGCTGGTCGTGCGGCGGTTGTCGGTCAGCTCACCGACTGCCAGGTTCCGTTCGGCTGACGGCAGGCGGTGCCGCGGACACTCTGCGGCTGGCCGCTTCCGTAAACCGTATGCGTGAAGTCCCGGCAGTCATAGGCGTTGACCTGATAGCGCGGACCGGGGACCACCTCACCCCGCACCCGACCGTTTCGCCAGGTGACGGGGGTTCCGGTCCGTCCGTGTTCCAGCGCGCGCAGTTCGGCGTCACGCGCCCGTCGCTGTGCCGAGCGGTCGAGTTCCGCGCCAATCACGTTGCCAATGACACCGCCGGCGACCGCGCCGACCACAACCGCTCCGGGCTCGCCGCCGCTGACCGCCCCACCGACCGCGCCGCCGGCAACGGCACCACCGACGGTACCGAGACCTTCGCCTGGACCTGACGTGTGGTTACACGCGGCAAGCATCATTGCACTGAACACGACACCAACAAGCGCCTTCAAACGCGCCATCTTCGACCGCCTCTACACCGGACCTCGACTATTTCTAGGCACTGCCGGGTCCCATGTCACGATGGCGGAAATGAGGTTTTTCGCCTCATGCTGCCGGAAGCGAAACCTCGGCACGCAGCCCCCCGGAGGGCGCCTGCTCGAGCCGGAAGGTCCCGTCGTAGAGCTGAACCAGATCGGTGACGATCGACAGCCCGAGCCCGGAGCCGGGCTTGGTTTCGTCGAGCCGCCGTCCCCGCCGGGTAGCTTCCGTCCGCTGCGCGGCGGTGAGGCCGGGGCCGTCGTCGTCGATGCATAACGTCAGGCTCCCGCCATTTCCGTCGCCGTCCGGCGCTTCGTAGGTTGCGGTGACCGTCACTGACGACCGCGCCCATTTGCACGCGTTGTCGACCAAGTTGCCGAGAATCTCCTCCAGATCCTGCTTTTCGCCCTTGAAACGCGCGTCCGGTGGAACCGAGGCGGTCAGCGCGATGCCGCGGTCGCCATGGATCCGGGCCATCGCCCGCACCAGGCTCGCAACCGCTGGCTCGACCTCGGCGATGGCGCCGATGACGGTCGAGCGAGCCGCCATCTGGGCCCGCTCCAGATAGTGGTTGACCTGCAATCGCATCAGTTCGGCTTGTTCGGCCACCTTGTCGGCGAGCGGTCCTTGTCCCGCGCGGGCCTCGTTGGTGATGACGCTGAGCGGCGTCTTGAGAGCGTGGGCGAGATTGCCAACCTGGGTGCGCGCCCGTTCGACGATCTGCTGGTTCGATTCAAGCAGTTCGTTAAGTTCCTTCGTCAGCGGCTCGATCTCGGCGGGAAACGGTCCCTCGAACCGCGTCTCCCGGCCGCTGCGCAGCGCCGCCAGACCGCGGCGAACGTTGTCCAGCGGCCTGAGGCCCCAGCGGATTTGCGCCGTCGTCGCCAGAATCAACCCCGCGGCGAACACGGCGAGTGTCAGAAACACGCTGCGGCGGAAACTGTCGATGGCGTCAGCCGTCTCGCCGGCATCGCCGGCAACCAAAACGTCAAACTGATGATCGTCGAGGTCGATCGTCAGGTTCAGGACCCGCAGCGCCTGGTCGTCGGGGCCGACCAACGCACCGGCGATCATGCCATTCACGTCGCGCGGGTCCGCCGCCTGGTCGATCTCGATGACATCGGTGAAGAGAGATTCCGAGGCGAGCACGACCTCGCCGCCGTTGGCTTCCCGAACCTGCCAGTACCAGCCGGAGTAGGTCAGCTCGAACCGTGGCTCACCCAGGTTTCCCGGTTGTTCGAGATAGTCCGGATCCTGATCGGCGAGGCTGCCCACGAGTGTACGCAGATAGACGCTCAGCCGGTCGTCGAAGGCGCGTTCGACCGTCTGGCGATAGAGGGAGGTGAGGATCAGGCCGGCCGCGACGAGGGCAACGACGCTCCACAGCGAAGCGGCGGCGATGAGGCGGAAGGAGAGTGAGTTACGGCGCATCACCGGGTGCGGTGACGCGATAGCCAAGACCCCGGACGGTCTCGATCAGTTCAGCGGAGACCTTCTTGCGAAGTCGTCCAACAAACACCTCGATCGTATTGGAATCGCGATCGAAATCCTGGTCGTAGAGGTGCTCGATCAGCTCGGTCCGTGATACGACCCGGTCGCGGTGGAGCATCAGATATTCCAGCACCTTGTATTCGTGCGAGGTGAGCTTGACCGGATTGCCTTCCACCGTCACGCGATTGGAACGCGCGTCGAGGCGCACGGGCCCGCACTCGATCTCGTTGGAAGCGTGACCGGCGGCGCGGCGAACCAGCGCGCGGACCCGGGCCAGGACTTCCTCGATGTGGAACGGCTTGGCGACATAGTCATCGGCGCCTGCGTCGATGCCTTGAACCTTGTCGCTCCAGCGGTCGCGCGCGGTAAGGATCAGCACCGGCATGGTACGACCGGCGCGACGCCATTGTTCGAGCACGCTGATGCCGTCGAGTTGCGGCAGCCCGATGTCGAGCACCACCGCGTCATAGGGCTCCGTGTCACCGAGGAAGTGACCGTCCTCGCCGTCGGTCGCCGCATCGACCGCGTATCCGGCCTCCTTGAAGGCGTCGACAAGCTGCCGATTGAGATCGGCGTCGTCTTCGACAACCAAAACCCGCATCGCCGCTTCCTTCCGTCGTCGCTACTGCTTGAGAATACGACCGTTGGCCGCGTCAACAGTGAGCTTCTTCACCTTCCCCTTCGGTGACAGCACGTTCACCATATAGACAAGCCGGCCTCCGCGTTCGCAGAGCTTGGGCGGCGGCAGGATTTCTCCGCCGGCCGAGGCGCGAATCTGCCCGAGCATACGGGATAACGCCATCACTTGCCCGGATTGCACGGCCGCACGGGCTTCGCCGGCGGACAGGCAACCGGCCGCTTGGGCGGTCATGTCCGTCGTCGTCAGACCCGTTGTGAGCAATGCCATTCCGAGCAAAAGGGAGGGCAGCATCGTCCTTACCATGCGGCTTAGATAGGAAGCGGATGCTGAATGCGGGCTGAATGGGCGGCCGGTGTCGGCCGCCGACGGGCTCTGGAAGCGCTCGCCGATCACAACGGACGTCGGATGGCGGGAAGGAAAGCGGCGGGAGTTGTCTGGTTCATCCACACGGGCCCGGAGCAGGACGCGCCGCCAGGCGGCACCGCGCGTATCTTAAGAGCCCAGGCGGCGGCTGACGAGTCGCTCGCGGGCCAGGCGCTCGGCTCCGAAAACCGGCGTCAGAGTTCCTTCTCAGCCAGTTCGCGGAACCCGTCCGGCACCGACCCCGCGCGACCGAGAACCACGGAGCCGTAGCCCACCGAGTCGCGGCCGAACCGCTCGCGGATCGAATCCACCGCCCTGTCCGCCAGCCATCGCGCCGCGCCGCGCCGGCTTCCTGGGCGGCGCTCTTCTCCGGTCAGGTCGAGCGGTAGATCGAGCTGAAGCGCCGCTTCGGTCTCAAGATGGGAAACGGAGATCCCCAACAGAGAGATGAAAGGCTCCTTCGGGTGCTCGGCCAGCGCAATGCGGACCAAATCCTCGGCGATCTCCGCCAGGGTGGTCGTCGTCGCGATCGGTTGCGGGAGGGTGATCGAACGGGTGACCGCGCGGAGATCGGCAAAGCGGACCCGGACGGTGACCGTGCGGCCCGATCGCGCTTTCGCCCGCAGGCGGGAGGCGACGCGGTCAGCGAGATGGCGCAAGGTGGGACGGAACACAGCCTCGGCCGCCGGCTTGCGGCCGAGCGCCGACTGCGCCCCGGCCGACCGGGCGCGATGCCGTGTCTTGATTTGGCGCGGATCGCGGTTCCAGGCGAGCGCGGTCAGCTTGTCGCCGACCGCACGGCCGAGCAGCCGTTGGAGGGCACGCGGCGACGTTGCGGCGAGTTCACCGATCGTGTGGATGTGCTGTTCGGCGAGCCGCGCCTTGGCGACCGGTCCGACGCCCCACATCAACTCGACCGGCAGTCGGTGGAGGAACTGAAGCTCGCGTTCGGGGTCGACCAGAACCAGGCCGTCGGGCTTGGCGACTTGCGACGCGGTCTTGGCGAGATGCTTGGTCCGCGCCACGCCGACCGATATGGGAAGGCCGAGTTCCGCGCGGATCCTGCGGCGGATTTTTGCCGCGACTTCCCCCGCCGCGCCGAACAGATGCTCCGTCCCCGCGACATCGGCGAAGGCTTCGTCGACCGATATCCGCTCGACCAGCGGCGTGTAGTCGCCCATGATCGCGATCGCCGCATCGCCAAGCCGCTGGTATTCCTCGAAGTGACCGCCGACAAAGATCAGCTCCGGGCATAGTTCCCGCGCCCGTCGGCTCGGCATGCCGCCATACACACCGAACGCCTTGGCTTCATAAGAGGCCGCCAGCACCACGCCGCCACCGACGGCGATCGGCCTGCCACGCAGCGACGGATCGAGCAACTGCTCGACCGATGCATAGAACGCGTCCAGATCCGCGTGAAGGATGGTCGCGGTCGCGCTCATGGGGATGCTTCAACGACGATTGCGGCACTTCGTAGCGAAGATGGAACATATCATGAACACACTACAGCGGCCGTGGTCAAGAACGTGCCGCGTCGAGCCGGCTGAAGGCGGCTTGTCGACGTCAGGAGGAGCCGCCGGGATCCGGCGCCAGGATTACGGCCGGATCGGCACCGATTACCCCGAGGAGAGCCAGCGCATCCGGATCGTCGGCCCGGATGTCCGGCGTGGTGTAGAACCGTCGCCAGAGCGTCTGGTCGCTGGCGAGCGCAGTGTCGGCCGCTGCGACGAGCGCACCCGTTGGATCGGCGTCCTCCAGGCGACGCAGGATGCGGTAGGTCGGAACGCGCCAGCGGTTGCCCAACGGTCCCGGCAGCTTGTAGCCGCCAAGCCAGGTCGTCAGGTCGTCGGCGTTTGCCCGGGAAGGGACGCCGCCAGCGGAAATAAACGTCTGATAGCGCGGCGAGGCGATGCCCAGGTATGCGCCGTCTGCGCTGGACCAAACCCGCGTCTCGTCTCCATCGATGATCCAGAACCAGTCATAAGGGTTGAAGTCGTCGTGGTGGCTCATGCGATCACGGCTCCATTGTCGGCTGTGCCGGCCACGTCGCCCGGGAAGTATCCCGCGGCCGTCGCGTTGATCTTGCATCCGGCGTTGTAGTTAAGCTGATATTCCTTGCCGGTGGCGGCCCCGGTGAAGGTGGCGCCGGTCCAAGTGATGTCGCCACCGTTCAGCATGTCGAGGAACGCGACGGAGAAGTTCGGCGTCCCGGTGAGCGTCACGGTCTTGCCGGTGCAGCGCAGGATCCCGCCGTCGACGGTGCGGGCGTGGCGGGGCGCCCCGGCAGTGATCGCGTAATCATCGGTGATCATGATGAACCCGCCACGATAGGCGACAATGTGCGCGACCGTGGCACCCGTCCCGAAGATCAGGCCACTCCCCATGTAGAGCGTTCCCGTCTCGCAGGAGAGGCCATACGCACCGGCGACGCTGGCCGTGATCGTCAGATGCTGGACGGTGCAGCGCGCGTAGGATGGGACGTGGATCGCGCCGATGAAGCCGCCGGCATTGTTGTTGACGATGACGTTCGCCGGCGTGACCGGATTCCCCTCGATCACGAGGTCTTCCCGCGTCGCCTGTCCAACACACACGGGCACGGTATGGGCACCGTTATAGGTCCCGTCCGCCAGCCTGACAGTGACCGCGTAGCCGCTGAAGTCGATGGTGGCACAGACATCCAGGGCTTTCTGCAGCGTGAGGAACGCACCGGCGCCCAATGACAGGCCGTTGTTACTGTCGCTGCCGAGCGTCGCATCGACGTAGTACGTACGGTCAGCGCTTAGCGCTTCGCGCGGCGTGAAACCGAGCGACGCCTGTTTCTCCGCGGCGAGTTCATCGACGGCGGCTTGAACATCGCTGGCCGTGAGGCCTGACGTCGCATTGTCGTAAAGGATGGTCGAGACGCCGGTATCCTTGTCGATCCGGATCGACTCCACCCAGCTGCTTCCGTTGGCCGAAACCTTGAAGACGAAGTCGGTGTCGCCCGCCAGGCCAACCTCGGCCCGTCCTGAAAAACCGCTCTGAAACAGAAGAGAGGCGGTGTCGCCGTCCGCCTCCTTGTTGACGACGAAACGCACATCTCCATCGCCGCCGCTCCCGACCTCCAGACCATTGAACAGCACCGCGTTCGACCGAACCGCCAGGCGGTTGGTGGCATCCGCTGTGGCGTTGATCCCGAACTGATCCACCGGACCCAGGAACCCGCCGATGCCTGACCATGCGCCGGCACTGAAAACCAGGGCACCGGAGGCTGCTTGATCGAAGGCGATCCATCCGACTAACGGCGTATAGAACGCCCAGGCGCCGTCCTGAAAGGCGGCGACATCGTTTTGGTGTCCGGACCAGTCACCCGTCGCGCCGGCCGGCACAATGTAGCGATCGCCCTCCGCAGGGCTCACCGGCGGATCGGTCAGAGTCGAATCGATGACCGTAATCGACACCAGGGCGTCGAGCCGGCGGAGCGCTTCGTTGTGAGTGACGTGCTTCTGAGCCTGGGCCCCGGCGAGGTACGGCAGGCCGAGCGTCGGCGAAGCGAGTGGATCAGACATCGAGGGTCCTCTCGAGCGCCAGCCCGGGTCCCTCGGTCGGGCTGATCTGTTGCAGACGAAGGGTGAGTTGAACGGGCGGTGCGCCGAAGTCGGAAACCTGATCGGTGGTCGGGTAAACCCAGGCCGGCTCCGACACCGTCGCGGTGCGGACCGTGGCACCGTTGTCGAGGACCGTCACCAGGTATGATTCCGCGGTCTCGCCGAGCGGCACTTCGACCGGCTCCCAGGGGTCGCCGCCAATCCGGGTCTGGCGAATCCATCCGACGGCGACGTCATTGGAACCGGACTGGCGGACCGCGGTCAGATGCACCGGCGGCAGGCACGTCAGCCCGCGCCGCGCGGGTACAAGTTCGACATCGACGAAATCTTCCGGATCGTAGACCGCGCCCGCCGGACCGCAGCGGGCGGTGAGCGACAACGTCGATTCCGCCTCGCTGATCTCCAGCGGTTCGATCGCGCCGTCGAGCAGAACGAACGTGGCGCCGACCGCGTGCCCGGCAGCCGCAACATCGCCGGTGCCGGCCTGGCCGCGCAGCAGCCCTTCCAGGCGCCAGCGGTCCGTGTCGACCAGCGTTGCGGTCCGGAACTGGATCACCTCGAAGCCGGTCGCCGTGCTCCCGATGGCCGCGGCATTGCCGCCGTTGAGCACGGCGAGGTCCGGAAGGCCTGCCAACGCGCCGCCATAAAGCTGCACCTCGATCGCGCTGGCCATGTCCCAGCGCCCCACTGGTCCGGAGCTGAGCGCCGCTTCCAGTTCGCCGATCACGGCCCGACGCTCGATCGCTTGCCGGGCGACGAACCCGCTGTCGGTCGTTCCGAGCGCAATCGCCACCGGCCCCGTCCAGGGCTCTGCGAACGCCGCCGTCCGTGGTGCGAATGGCGTCTCCTCGCCGGTCAGCAGCGGCAGGTCCATGAACACCATCGCCGGCTGCGACGGAAACGGACCCGGAGACGGCAGGATGACCCGCGCGCCACCCGGGGCGGCGGTGATGATCGACGGCTCGATGCTGCGGCCTTCGATCCGGCGAACCAGCGCGTCTTCGACCCGGGTTACGAGCACGGTGCGGCTAACCCCGTCCGCGTCGACATCGCAGATGTCGGCCGGCTCGAGTCCGAGCGCGCTGCCAGCCAGCGCAAAGCTGTAGGTCTCCCGCCCCGCCCAGAGGTCCTGCAGGATCGACTCCGCCAACCCGTTGGCGACTGCATGCCCCATCGCGGCGGTCGTCGCCCGAACCTGCGTGCGTCCGCTGCCTGTGACCAGACGGCGTGCCGTCGTCGCCGTGGCGCGATAGTCGGCGAGCGGATCGTCAAAACCGATGGAGATCTCCGCCGGAAGCTCGCTTTCCTGCGCCCGGCGGACGGTGACCAGCGGCGCGCTTTCGTCCTCGGCGAGATCGCCCTCGCCAATCGCCGTCGCCGCCTTACGCCCGCGCCGGACGAAACGGATCGCGTCGCTGGTCTCGAACGCTTCGAACATCATCAGCGCGGCAAGCGGTTCGAGCGCCCGGCGCGCGGAAACGATGTTGTCGACCAGGTAGCCGTCGATCACCCCGTCGAGCTCGCCGACATCGTAGTCCGCGATTCCGTAATCCTTGAGGATTTGCTTGACGAGTTCGGATGCCGGCGCCGACCCCAGCCGCCCGGTAACCCAGTGCCCCGTGTCCCAGTTCTCCCCGTCCGACCAGATGTCGAGCAGATATGGAAAGGCCGGAAACGGGCGCGCATCCCAGGTCCAGACATGGCTCATGTCTTGTTCGAGCATCCGACCGCTGTAGCCGGATGCCGAAGGGTTGCTCCCGCCGACATAGTCGGTGTCGTCCGGGTCGAAATAGGTGAGCATCGTCTCGAGGAAACGACGCTGGATGAGGTCGTCGCGCGCGCCGGTCGAATAGTATGGAACAGCGCTCTCCGACGACTTCGGATCGGGAAAGACGTTCGGCTGGTTGGCGCCCTTGTCGACCGCGGGACAGCCGACCTCGGTGAACCAGATCGGCTTGCTCTCCGGCACCCAGGCGGTCGGGCCGCCGGCTTCGGTTCCGCCGGGGCGATTGACGTGCTGGTTCTGCCACCAGTTCTTCAGGTCCTTGTAGCGAAACACCCACGGCTTGCCGTGCGCGCCGTCGGTGATCGCGGTGCGGACCTGATCGTTCCGGTTCGATTTGTTGACGTAGTACCAGTCGAATCCTTCGCCGCCGGCGACGTTGGTCCTGAGATACGCCGTGCTCCGTCCGTTGTCCCAGGTCGCCCCGTCGAGATGGCCGCTGCCGTCGCGCCAGTCGGCGAGCGGCATGTAGTTGTCGATGCCGATGGCGTCGATTGCGCTGCTCGCCCACAGCGGATCGAGATGGAAGTAGACGTCGCCCGATCCGTCGTCGGGCTGGTGGCCGAAATACTCGCTCCAGTCGGCCCCGTAGGAGAGCCGCACCGACGATCCGAGCACGGTGCGGACATCCGTCGCCAGATCGACCAGGGCATCGACGAACGGATAATCGGATGCGCTAGAGCGCAACGTGGAGAGGCCCCGCATCTCCGACCCGATCAGGAACGCGTCGACCACGCCGGCCGCCTTGCACAGATACGCATTGTGCAGGATGAGCCGACGGTAGGACCACTCGTTCGGACCGGTGTAGACGACCGTGTCACCGTTCAGCGAGAAGTCGCCCGGTGTCGCCGTGCCGACGAAACTCGCCACCTGATCCGCCGCCGCGCCGGTCTTGTCCGGCGAGCCCGGCTGCCCCGGCGCCTTCGATGCGGTGATCCGCCCGCGCCACGGATAAGTCGCCTGCTCGGCCCCGCCATAGGGATCGTTCAGCCCATTCCCGCTCGGGATGTCCATCATGATGAACGGGATGAACAGGACCTTGAGGCCCCGGTTGTCGAGATTGCGCATCGCCGCGATCAGCGAGGCATCGCTCGGTGTCCCGCCATAGGCCGGCCGGCCCTGATGTTCGCTCACCAGTCGCGCGGTGGCTCGGGTCAACCCGGCCGCCCGCCAGGCGACCGTCGTCTCGATGGTCCGTGTCGTGACGCCCGGCTGGATGGTGCAGTGATTGGCGCGTAGATCGTCGCCGAACCAGGTCGCGACGAGACCGACGCTCGATAGGTTCGGACACAGCGCCTTCAGTTCGCCGACCGATGCATCCCAGTCGGTCTGGGCGCGGTCGGTGTGCCGGGTGAGCGGCACCCGGTGACCGGGTTTCTTGATCTCCTTGACCGGCGTCGGCGAGTAGCCGAATTCGGTGGCGCCGGGGATCATGGTAATCCCGCGCACCTTCTTCTCAAGCCGCCCGACGGAGCGAATGACCTCGAACGACAGCATCGGAATGCGGTTGCCGAATTTCTCCAGCGGCAGCCGCTCGAAGACAACATACGTCGTCCCGCGATAGCCCGGTGTCTTGTTGCTACCCTGCTTGGCTTCGATGAGGCTGTCGGGATCCTGACCCTCCCCGCCCTCGTAGATCCGCACGTTTGCGCCGGCCATGTTGAACGGACGCCCGTCGGCCCAGACGCGACCGACCCGGTCGATCTTGCCCTCGCACAGGCCGACGGCGAAGTTGGCGTAGTAGCTGTAGCGTTTGATTGTGGTCTCGTTGCCGCCACCACCGCCGCCCCCTTTCCCGCCTCCGCCGGTGGTCTCCTCGGTCACCTCCTCCTCGAAGCGCGTCGCCCATATCACCTGACCGGCGACTCGGACGCGGCCGTAGACGCGCGGCATCGGCGCGCCCTCGCGCGAACTTTGGACATCGAGGTCGGAGAGCCGGCCGGTTTCCAGCGTCTGCTGCTCGGGCCCGAACAGCGACTGGTCGATGGCGTAGCCGGCGATCGCGCCGGCGGCGCGCCCGATCGCGACGCCGACCGGGCCGAACAGGCCGCCGACCACCGCGCCGGCCGTGGAAAGGAGGAGCGTCGCCATCAGTCGGTGATCCCCGGAAACGAAAAAGCAAAGGCGGCGCGTCGCCGCCACCACGGGCTCAGCGCCACGGCAGCGACAGCGGCCCCCTGCTGCGCGTGAATCATGCGGCCATCGTTCGCGACGATCGCCGCATGTTTGGCGGGTAGCGTCGGGCGCCAGCGGAACAGCAGCACGTCACCGTCGCGCGCCGCGTCGAGCGCAGCGGGACACAGGTGCCGCCCGGCCGCGGCGGCGAGCGTCTCTTCACCGTGGGCTTCGGTCCAGTCCGGCGTGTAAGGCGTCAGCGGCTCGGGCTCCGGCCCGACTAGGTCCCGCCACACCCCGCGGATCAGACCGAGGCAGTCGCAGCCGACGCCTTTCAGCGACGCCTGGTGCCGGTAGGGTGTGCCCACCCAGCTCTCGGCGGCCGCCACCACCGCAGCCCGGGTCAGAACTGACCCGCTCATTCGATCACCGGCTTGCCGTTATTGCCGTCGCCCTGGCGCGCGTAGGAGAGCGTGAAGTCGTTGCCTGGCATGTGGGGAAAGCCTCTAAAATTCAATCCGTTGTCGAATTTCTTTCGACAGGTTTCGAACCGCTTGTCGCAGCCCGCGGTCATCGCGAAGGCGTCGCCCGGCGCGATCACAGCGTGCATCGGCTGCCAGAGTTCGATGATCGCATCGCCGCTTTGTCTGCGGTGGGCGCGCACCTCCGCGCCCTGCCCGGCGTTGTCGCCGCCGGTCCAGGTCAACAGACCGCGGTCGAACCAGGCGGTCTCGAAGCCGTCGAGCCCGGTGGCCGAGAATCGCCGTCGGTCGTCGGCCGACACAACGGAG
Source organism: Bauldia sp. (assembly GCF_965232525.1). GTDB lineage: Bacteria > Pseudomonadota > Alphaproteobacteria > Rhizobiales > Kaistiaceae > Bauldia. Next base: position 3,845,104 of record NZ_OZ246980.1, read on the forward strand.
CCCGTTGCCCTGTAGTCGGCGTGATCGAGATTGACGCCGCACCGGGCATCGCCGACATCCGCGTCGCAGGTCGGACGGAAGGCGCGGCCACGCGTCTCGTCGAGCTGCGCCGCCAGACCACGGACCTCGGCCCGGAAGGCGCCGTCCTCGCGGACTACTTCGCCCAGATGGCCTTTGCGCAACAGTTGCCGCTCGGACGGCGTCTGCCAATTGACCCGATAGACTTGGACCTCGGCGTGGTCGTAACGGCCGGCCGCCAGGTCATCGGCATCGAGCCGGTCGGAAGACAGCGCTCCGGCCACCTCCATGCCGCCCACCGCGAACCCGGTGGCACTGACCGCCTCGCTAGCGTCGAAGCCGGACACCGGCTCGTAGTCTGTGCCGCTGAACGACACCGGCCGATCGTGGTCGGTGAAGCCGAGGACGGTTCCGTCGGTCCGCTTGATCCGCCAGCAATGGCACAGCGTCGTCACGCCGGCCGCCAGGTGGGCGGCCAGAGCCGGATCGATCTCACGCATGGGATGTCTCTCGGGTTAGGGTCTCGCAGCGCCGCCGATCACGATTGCGGACGCGATGGCGGCGACCGGAACGGCCTCACGGTTCACAACGGACGATCGTGTCAGTCGATGCCGACTGTGATTCGCTCGCTGGCATTGGTTCCGTCGGTCCAGATCTGCAGGTGGGTGATCGTATTCGGAACCTCGACCCGCAATATCTCCCGATCGACAACGAGTTCGGCGATCAGTCGCCGGCTGGGCGTCTCCAGCGAACCATCGAACAGCAATTGCTTGTCAGGCGTCACGTCCCCGGACGGGCCCATGACGATCTCGGTATCGCCCTCGCTGTCGGGCAGGCAACCAGCCGCAACACACGAAGATGTCGCCCAAATCCGGGGGCGCTTCTTGCCATCGATTTCAGGGTCGTCGTTGCTTGCCGGATCCCTGAAATAGACCAGCGCGTTCAGCACGGGCACCTTCGTTGATACCGCTTTCATCTCGCCCCCGGTCGCGTCACGTGTAGACTCCTTAGCGATTGACGGCCTCCTCCACCTCGGCCTTCACTTCCGGATTGTTGTCGAACACGGTTTTCTACAGGCCCAGGCCGATCTCGGCGACAACCGATGCGATCGCCTTGGCGCACGCTTCGTACTCAGTCGGATCGCAGTGTGTTTTGGTCAGCGGCAGGAGGTCCTGGAGTTCGCGTGCACTCCGCATCGAGCATCTGATCACGTGGCAGGCAACTGGTGTTTCCACGATGGGGCCTCCGCGTTCACTAAAAACAGTTGTACACCCGGTTGCGCCGGCGATCTGGAGGGGCGTGTCGCTTCTCCTCACCCAACGCCAATCGTGACGCGCTTAGTGTCTTGATATCCGTCTGTCCAAATTCGTAGTCGTGTGCGCTCGCTGGGCACACCGACACCCAATACCTCTTCATCGAGGACGGTGGTGACGACGATCCGGTTGCTGGGTGTCTCGATCCACCCGTCGAAAAGCAGCGTCGTGTCAGGAACCATCTCCGCTGACGGTCCAATCGTGATCGCTGTATCGCCGTCGTTGTCGGGCAGACAGCTGACAGCGATGCATGAAGGCCTGACCCAGATCGATGTCGATTTTGGGCCGCCGATTTCAGGATAATCTTCGCTGCGGGGGTCCTTCACATAGAGCAGCGAATTGAGCGTGGCGTGTGTTGTCGAAACGATCTTCACCTGCGCCTCCTGTTGCCGCCGATCGTCCCTCCTTGGCGAAGACTACAGGGCAGACATTGAGGGAACAGTCTTTGGAGTCGGTGAATCTCGTCAAACGCAAGTACCCCCGGGTGTTACGCCCCCTAAAGCCGGATCTCCACCAGCGGGATCGACGGGATGTCGCCTGCGGCAAAACTGGCGAGGTTGATATCGAGGCGATCTGTGTCGAAGCGCACCGGAACGTCGAACGCGAAGCCGGCGCTGATGACGGTGCCGCCGGCCGGAATCGAGCCGGGCTGGAACGTCACGAGGCCGGTGGTGATATCGCAGGTCCAGTCGGTGATTTCGGTCTGCTCGATCCCGTCGACCGCGACCCGCACCGTGCCGCTTTCCGGTTTGGCGATGGTTCGCTGGTAGGGCGCGTGCAGCGCGCCGTAGGTCTTGACGAGCTGGAAGTTGGCGGTCGTCCCGTCGCCATTGCCGATGGTCTGATCGGTCGGGGCGACCGTCGCACCGGGAGTCGCGGCGGAGGAAAAGTCGACCCGGTCGCGCCAGCGGAAACCGTAGAGCCGTCCGCGCCGCTCCTCGAAGAACCCAATCACCGCGTGCAGGTCGTCGATCGACCGGACGCCGTAACCGGCGTTGTAGCGTCGCCGCGAGTCAGCCCAACGGCTGTTGCGCTCCTCATGGCCGGACCCGAGGGTTACGACCTCGGTCAGCCGTTCCGGCCCGCCGGCCGAACCGAACGCGATTGCGGTCGGAAAGCGCACTTCGTGAAAAGGCGTGAGCGCGGGCATGTCTAGAGCCCCCGCCGTCCGCGGCCGACCGCCCGCGCCAGCATGGCGGTGACCTGCGTCTCGGCCTTGGCGAAGCTCTGGGCGTCCGGCGTGGTTACGTTGACGGTGACCGCGATCGGGCGCTGCCCGTCGGTGCTGGCGACCCCGAGGCGGCCGTCGCTGCCGCGCGCCAACGGCAGGACCGCTTCCGCCCCTGCTTCGCCGGCCAGGCCAAGGCCGCCGCGGAGCGGAAATAGCGTCGGGCCGGCGGTCACTCCGCCGCGGGCGAACGGTTTCAGCGCGCCGCCGGCGATGATTCCGCCGCGCGCCAGTCCCGTCCCGGCGAAGACCCCGCCGATCGCACCGCCGATGATGTTGGAAAGCGGCTGCAGCGCTCGGTCGAACGCGATTGTCGCGAGCCGCAGCGCCAGCGCTCTGAGGACGCTTTCGAAGTCTCGTCCGCCAGCAATCGCGGCGCGGAACGCGCCGGTGATCGTCGTCGAGAACACCGACGCCTGACGGCTCAGCTCGGTCAGCTTCGCCGTAAACGGCTGGGTGTTCGCGGTGACGTCAATCGTGATGTCTTCGTTGGGCGTGACCATCGGCCGTCCTGTCTGGAAATCGTTGCATCAGGTGGTGGAGGTCGGACCGCGCCGGCGGTTCGAATGACGGGCCGAACACCGTGTCGGCGGCTGCCGCGAGTTCGCGCGGGGTCATCGCCCAGAAAGCCTGGCTCGACAGAGCGAGACGCCCAAACCCGAGCGCCATCATCGCCCGCCAGGGAAACCGCCCGTCAGCCATCACCGGCAGCGGCGCCGAATGTCGCGGTGAGCAGGTCGGCGACGATCGCGACGAAACCGGCCGCGCCGCCATCCGCCCGCATCCGCGCGACCGAGGCATCGTCGATGTCATTGCCCGCGCCGCGCAAGCCGGCGCCGATGACCCGCACCGCGTCGGCCGCCGTCAGTTGGCCGGCCTCAAACCGCCGCGCCAGCGCCATCAGATCCGGCGCATCAAGTGCCGCTTCGAGTTCGGTCAAAGCACCCAGCGTCAGGCAGAGCACCCACGGTTTCCCGTCGAGCACCGCCTCGACCTCGCCCCGCTGTCGGTTGGCCACGCTCATGCCGCGACAAAGGAGATGGCACCGGCCGACTCCAGCGCCAGCTCGTAGGCCAGTTCGCCGTTGTGTTCGCCGGCATATTCGAGCGCGATGATCTGGAACGGCCCCTCGAGGGTGCCGAAGTCGGGCACCACGATCTGCCAGTTGCGGAGCGTGCCGTCGAAGAACACCTGGCGCACCGTCGCGTCGGTCGCGGCGTCCTTGAAGATGCCCGAGCCGGAGAGACTCGCCCGGCGCACGCCTGCGCCCTCCAGCAGCTCGCGCCACCGGCCGGTGGACTCGGCGTCGGTGACGTCGACGCTCTCGGCGTTGAAGGCGATCTGCCGCGACCGCAATCCGGCGACCGTGGAGAAGACCCCGCCCCCGGTGGTGTCGATCTTGAGAAGGAGGTCCTTCCCCTTTTGCGCTGCCATGAAGCCAGTCCTCGTTAAGTGTCGTCCGCGACCGCGTCGCGGCTCAGAGCGGTTCCGTCACCGCCCGAAACCGCACGCTGGCGGTCCAGGTGATCCGGTCGCGGTCGCGGCGCACGTCCGCCGTCTCGAACCGCAGATTGATGAGGCGATGTCCGTCGAGGGTGAGCGCCGCGTCGTCGAGGATCGCCTGTAGCGCCTCGACGATCGCCCAGCACTCGGCCTTGCCCCGATGCCTTGACCAGACGTTGAGCACCAGGCGGTGCTCGGCCCCGGTTTCGGTCCCGGTGCTCCAGTCGGAGGCGCGCGCCTCGCCGAAGCTGACATAGGGAAAGGTCGGCCCGCGCGGTGGTTCGTCGTAGATGCGATCACCAACCAACGCGCCGACCCCGGAGTCGGCAATCAGCGCGGCGCGGACCGCCGCCTGCAGGGCAAGTGCCGGATGGGTCATCGGATGTCCTCGTCGTCGGTCGATCGCGCCGCCGGCATGACGATCCGGTAAGCGCCCGGACCGCGGCGCAGGATCGTGGTCCGGCCGCCGGTGTCATCGAGCTGCCGGGCCAGGTCCTCGGTGTGTGCCCGCACGGCCCGGTCGATTGCCGGAGCGGCCGACGCCGTCACGCGCTGCGCCACCGTCCGGCCCGGAAAGCCGCGCCCCGTCATGGCGTTTCCTCCTCGACCCGGGCGATGGTAAAGCGTCGTGTCTCGTCCGGGTCGGACGCCACGAGCACGCGAAACACCCGGCCCCGGTAGACGATCCGCATGCCGCCGGCGATGTCGGCGCGATGCCGCATGGTGACGGTGTGGGTGACCACGCCGGTCACATGACCGGCGATGATCCTCTCGGTCTCGTCGAGCGGCCTGATCCGCGCCCAGACACTGGCGACCGCGTTCCAGACGATCGACTCGCCACCCGCGCCGTCTGATGCGCCGACCGCGGACTCGATCGTCATTCGGTGTCGGAGGGCACCGGCGTCGAGGATCGGATCGCTCATACCGTCACCAGCCGGAACGGCGCGACCAGCGCGTCGAAACCGAGCGGTGTCGTCTCGCCGCCTTGATCGTGACCGACCGCACCGCGGTGCTCATACCAATGAGCGACCAGCATCAGGATCGCCTGGCGCAACGGCGCCGGCACGTTGACCGATGTCGCGCCATAGCCGGCGGTCACATCGATCTCGATGCCGTTGAAGGCCTGCCCCACCGCCGTCGGTGCCGAGGTTGCCAACGTCAGTCGGGCCGGCACCGAGACGACGTCGGCGGTGTAATCCTCGGGTGCCACGACCTGGGGCGCGCCCGCGGCGTCAAAGACGGTGACCTTGTCCACCGACATCAGCGGTGCCACGGGCAGGGCCACCACACTGCGCGGCCAGGCGTCGTAGTAGAGCCGCCATGCCTGCTCGATCAGCAGCCGGCGGGTCGCGGCCTCGACGTGAACCCGTGCTGCGACGATTGCCGCGGTGAGCAGCCCGTCGTCGTCAGCCGTATCGAGCCTGAGATGCGCCTTGGCGTCGGCGAGCGATACCGGTTCCAGCGCCGGCCCCGTGATCAGAGCAGCGGTCATGACCTGTCCCTTTGCGCGTGGTCAGTCTTCGGAGATGGACGGGCGGTCCCGTCGAAACGAGACCGCCCTTTTCGGCACGTGTCCTGGGGAGGGACGCGGGGGCTCAGGACGTGCCGAACTTGAGAAGCTTGAGGGCGTCGAAGTCCTGGACGCCGCCGCCGACCCGCTTGGTGGTGTAGAAGAGCACCCAGGGTTTCTTCGAGTAGGGATCACGCAACACCCGCACCCCGACCCGGTCGACCACCAGGTAGCCGCGACGGAAGTCGCCGAAGGCAACGGCCATGGCGTCGACGCCGATATCCGGCATGTCCTCCGCGTCGGTGACCGGGAAATTCATCAGCGTCGCCGCCCCGCCAGCCACCGCCGAGGGCTGCCAGATGTAGTTGCCGTCGACGTCCTTGAACTTGCGGACCGCGCCCTGAGTCCGCCGGTTCATCACCCAGTGGGCGTTCTGCCGATAGCCGGCCTTGAGGGCATAGATAAGATCAACGAGCTGGTCGGAGGGATCGCTCGCCGCGAAGTCGCCCGCCACCCCGGTCGCCAGGTAGCCGATGTTGCCCCACGACCAGGAGGCCTCGGCAACGTTGGTGTAGCTCAGGAAACCGGTAGGCTTGTTGACCCCGTCACCGGCGACGAACGCTGCCCCTTCCTGGGTGGCGAAGGCGGTTTCGACCTCCTCGGCGATCCACGCATCGATGTCGACAATGCTGTCGTCGAGCAGCGTTGAGGTGGCCGCCGGCATCGCATAGAGCTCCATCGCTGGGAACGAGAGTTCGGCCAGCACCGGCGCCGTGGTCTCGTCCCGCATCGCGGTCTCGCCAACCCACCCGGTATTCGCGCCCGTCGTCACGAACGGTTTCTTATAGACGTTCGACGAGACCTGCCGGTTGCCGGCGATCGCCCGGATCGGCGAGACGGCGGCAAGGCGGCGACCGATCTCCCGTTCGGTCTCGTCAGGAACGGTGTAGCCACCGTCCGAACTGACCGCGAGGGTCTTCGACTCCAGCCGCTTCAGTCCGTCCTCGTTTCCGTGGCGCACGTAGCGCTCGAAGGCGGCCTTGTGTTCGGGCGACGCGATCGTGCGCGGTGTGTCGATGCCGAGTGGCGGCCGCCGGCCGGCCAGGACCAGGTGATCGACGGCACGCTTCTGTTCGTCGAGGGCGCGGTTGATCCGATCGACTTTCTCGACCGTCACCACGTCGGCGGTGAGCTTCCGTTCGATCTGGTTCAGCCGGTCGTCGTTGCCGTCCTTAAAATCTTCAAATGTTCGGCGGAATTCGTCGAACGCCGAGGTGAGATCGGTCTCCGCCGACTTCACTTCAGGCGCCACGGCCGATGCGGGAGGGGGGTGTTGGGACATGCTGTCGTTCCTTTCTGGATGACGGTCTCGATGAATGCTGCCGGCGAACCGGCGCCCCCGACGCGTCGACGACGCGTGTCCGAATTCGTTATGGTGCGTTTGTTGCGATGCCGGCGATGCGTCCGCATCGCGTCGCCGGAGGATTGTTCAACGGTCCGCGGTTGGCTCGACGTTGCCGACGGTGATGACCCCGTGACCGCGGGGGCTCAATCCAGTGTTTGGTGCAAACGGTCCCGGCGCGCGCCTACTTCAGCACGCAATGACTGTCGTCGTCGGTGTCGATCAGCCGCTTTGCCAGATCGCGTTGGACTTCCGGGGGCACTTTGACGGTGAACTGAAACCCGTCGACCTCATGGAGCGCCTCCACGGGAACCTCGTGGCGTTCGCGCCCGCCAACCGACAACTGCTCGCCAAAGTCCTGCCACGCCCCGCCCGGCGGCCGGCCGTGGAAGTGACACCAGTCGAACGACACCACCCAGTCCTTGCCCGGCGCCGCTTTTCTCGCCGCCTCGAGAAAAGCACGTCCGACAGCCAGGGCGTCCTCGGACAATCGGAAGACCCCGGGCGGTGTGTACCCTTCACGCTCCAGTGCCTTTGTCATGTCACCGGGCCTCCTCGTCAGCCATTCGCCGTTCGATCCGCGAACTCCCTGCAGGTTCCCGCTCTTCGGCTCGCACGCCTCACAGATACCGGCCGTACTTCTGCATGTCGGACTCGATTTCCTGCTCGAGTTCCGGATAGGCCGCGATAGCCTTGTTGGTTAGCGCGACATTGATTTCGTGAACGGCCGCCGCCACGCCGCGAGCGTAGTCGCGGTATTCCTCCGGACTGCACCCCTCCTTCAATGCGCCCAGGCAGCCGCTGAGTTCGCGTTGGCTGCGAAAAGCGACACGAATGAGGTGCTTGGCAAGTTGCTTGTCCATAACGTCCCTCGTTTCAAGCACCGACGCCCAGGCATTCGTTCATGCACTTGTGGAAGTCGAACTCGTTTAGGTCCACTCCCGGTGGCTGGAACCGCTCAAGCAGCCGATAGCAGAAATCAAGGCATCGTTCATACTCCCGAGATCGAGCCGCGAGTTGCTGACCTGCCGGGGTCGATGTCTGTTTCAAGGTCGAACATCGGTAACACTCCACGGGACGGCCCAAGGGCCACATGCCATCACCGCCGTCGCGGCCCGGATCGCCGCAACCAACGCTGTCCACCCTTCCACCATGATCACATGCCCGGGATCGCGGCACGCACGGTGCGCGTGGCGCGCTCGATCGCGGTGACCAGCGCCGCCTGCTCGTGACCCTTCACCGCCGCGACCCGGGCGTCCGGCAGCATCGGAAACGTCACGACCGAGATTTCCCAGAGATCGACCTCGATCAGCCGCCGCAGCCCGGTCTTGGAATCGGTACGGCCGCGCACGGTCCGGTAGCCGATCGACAACCCGTCGAGCGCCCCCGCCCGCATCAGCGACAGCACCTCGCGCGCCTTGACAACATCAGTGGTCAGCCGGCCACGCACCCGAAGGCCGCGCGTGTCCTCACGCACCTCCTCCCAGACGCCGATCGGCTGGTTCGGGTCGTGCTGGTAGAGCATCTTGATCCCGGCCGCGCCCCGTTTGGCGAGCGATGCCCGGAACGCACCCGGCATGACCACGTCCCGGCCGAGGTCCGCCTGGTCGAAGAGGCTGGCGTAACCGGCAAAAGTCCCGTCGGCATCCACGGCCAGATCGGATCGGGCGAACTTGGTTTCGGTGGCCATCAAGGCACAACACTCCTGTCGGCGCACCGATCTGCGGCGCGATCCGCTGGTGGATGATTCCGTTTCGACTGGTGTTTTTGGGGTCGGCAGCGGAGCCGCAGCTCTCTCCTACCTCAACCCGCGCCCGCACCTCTGTGACAATACCGGGACACTACCGGACCACCGTAACGGTGTCAAGGACTTTTTTCCTACTACCCATTGGCGAGCAGCATGCAAGCAAGCCGGAGCGCACCTCTGTCCATAGGGCAGCATCTGGCCTACGGTCGCCGCCCGGCGGCCAACCCCAATGTTTCTGAGACGATGATCGTTGGCGATCGACAGCTTCAGCGCCAGCGAAGCTGTTCAAATGAGAGAGTGAGACCCTTCCATGAATGTTTCGCAGCACATCGCGGCGGTCCTCGGCCCGACGCTGATCGCCGTAACCGTGTCCGAGGCGATCAATCTGCGCATTTGGGATGGCGTCCATCCAACCGTCGTTTATCTCAACGGCCTACTACTTCTCGTTGGCGGTCTGGTCATCGTCACGATCCACAATCACTGGCAGTTCGACAGCAGGCTCCTCGTGACCGTCTCGGGCTGGCTGCTTGTCATCACCGGCGCTTACCGGATGTTCTTCCCGTCGTCGCCGCAGCGCGCGCCGGGCGTCGCCACATATGCGATTATCACGCTCGTTTGTGCTTTGGGCGTCGCCTTGAGTTTCATGGCGTTTCTCAGGACCTGACGATAAGGCCTCCCGCCCCGTGCGCTCAGCCCAGTATTGCTTTATCTGGCCGTCGAAATCCGCCTGGTTCTGGACTATCCGCCGGCAGTAGCAAGGGCCATCACGATTCTCCGTCTGGCTTGCGTTGAAAGTTGATTCTCTGTATGGCTGTGTTCATGATATGTTCCTCGGCTCGATGGCTTGTCGCAGTAGTGGTCGCAATGACGGCGACCGCGTTGTCGTATGGCGTTGCGCGCGCTCATGACTATACATGTCAGGAGATGCTCGATTACAGCGTCGAAGCGACCAATCGGCTTCTGCACTGGGTGAATGCCGAGCGGAATCGCATCGCAGCCCTTGTGTCACCGCAGGATCGACCGGCTTTCGATGCCCTGATTGCCAAGGGTCAGTGCGAGGCCGCTGAGGCGAACATCCGGATGCGCTTTGCGACGGAGTTTCCTGACTGGCTCTGCTTCTTCGGCCCAGACAGCATGGGCTATACCCGGGAGCGAACCTGGCGCGATCTGATCGCCAAAAATGTCTTTCCCGACCTGCAACTCTGCTTCGCCAACGAGGGACTCGCCGACAGTTTGGCAGCGTTTGCCGAAGCGGGCGCGCCGGTTCCGGTGCCGTTCGGGTTTGACCGATTGATCAACGATGCGGAACGCGAACTCGGGCCGCTGTGGCGGGAGGTAATTGCGTTCAACAGCGCATATTCGAGCTTCAAGACCTCCTGCCTGTACGGCAACTATGAGCCCGCCTGCATCGCCTATGTCGATCTGGCGCGGGACGGCATCATCGAAGACGGTGATGACAGTATGGTCTACTACGTACTCGTCCGCGCGCGGCTCGCCGGCCAGAGCGCCGTCGGGGATAGAGCATTGGAGGACGCGTTCGCCTCACGCCTCGATGCCGACACCCGCGCCGAATTGGCCACAGACGCGCAGGCGTGGCTGGACGAAAACAGCCCGACAGGCGCCGAGTAGCCGGCGCGCTCCGACGCGCGGCATGGCCTAACAGTTCGTCCACCAACCGGAACGTCGCTCTTACGTCGACTGCTGACCGGTCGCGCATCTCTCGTCAGGTAAGCGGCGGCGCTGCCCTATACCCACAGCATCTCGCGTCTTGCACAACCTGCCCTGTTCTCAGACTGTCGTACAAAAGGCCACGTCAGTCGCGATTGGTTTCCAGTAGTGCGAACAAGCGCTCCTGATCGTCGTGCACGCTCTCGTCCCCTTCGAAGACGCTGTACTCGATATGGTCCTCGAAGAACTCCAGCTCCAGACGCACACCAACCATGTCGATTGAGACCATAACTGCATCGTAGCGGTCGTGGCTCAGCCGGTACCAGGCCGCGCCGGAGATATCGTTGAGATGCTGTATGAACTTAAGAAGATCTTTGATTCCAGTCAGCTTCATGGGTAGTCGCTCCTATTTTCGATATTTCCCGCGACCAAGAAGCTTCAGGCAGGTTCGCGCCGAAGCATCGCCGCGCCTAGCCAAATCCATCACTTCTTGAATCGTGGAATCAAGGAATTGCCCCGGCAATTCACGCTGAATCCTCGCCTTACAGTTTGCGGCGATGAAGTCTCGTACCGACATGCCGCGATCCGACGAAGAAAATCCACCAGCGATTTCGATCAGCGACCGACTACTCGTGGCATCAACTTCCCCCGGCGGAACCTTCAACTTCAGACCGCTTTCCCCAGCGGGGGTGGACTGGAGACCTGGCGGGATCGGCCTGCATGAGCCCGAACGCAATCCGTGCGCCAATACACTCGCTTTCCTACCACCACCCCCCTCCCCGCCGGTGACCGGCCCGTAGCCGACCGCGGCGCGTTTCTCGTTGGTCGTCAGGAAATCGGCGGAACCGACCCGTGCCCATAGCGCCTCGCGCTCGGCGTTGAGCGCATCGACCTGATCGGCGTCGAACCACAGCCGCAGATCGCCCGCCCGCCGATCGAACGCCGGCGCCAGCCAGCCGGTCAGCGACTCGGCCAGGCGGCCGCAGAGCGGCAGCACCGTGCTCCGCCAGAAGGCAAGATTGGCCTCCTTGTAGTTGGCGTAGGTATTATCGCCGGGGATGCCGAGCAGCATCGGCGGCACGCCGAAGGCGAGTGCGATCTCTCGTGCCGCGCCGTTCTTGGCCTCCAAGAAATCCATGTCGCGCGGGGTCAGTGCCATCGCCTTCCAGTCGAGCCCGCCTTCCAGCAACAACGGCCGACCGGCGTTGCCGGCGCCGGAGAAATTCGCTTCGAGTTCCTCCTTCAGCCGCTCGAACTGGTCACGGCTGAGGTTGCCCCCGTCCCGCGTCTGATAGACCAGCGCCCCGGACGGCCGCGCCGCATTGTCGAGCAGCGCCTTGTTCCAGGTCCCGGCGGCATTGTGGATATCGAGGGCGGTCGCCGCCGCTTCGATCGGCGCGAACCCGTAGTGGTCGTTCAGCGGGTGAAACAGCGATAGGTGCAGGATGGGTGGTGGCTCGCCAGCACCATCGAAACGAACGGTGCGACCGCCCACGCTGTACTCATAGGCGCTTGGCCAGCCGTCCGGTCCAGGCACCACCTTCATCCGGTCGGGCCGCAGCGCGTGAAGCTCATGCGGAACCGCCGCCCCGCTCAGGTCATCAGCCGCCGACGACACCGCCTCCATATAGGCATTGCCGGAGACCAGCAGATGGCCGAACAGCGTCTCGCGGAGATCGCGGCCGGACTGGCGCGGATTGGGTCGGGCGAGCAGGCGAAGCAGCGGGTGATCGTCCAGCTCCGCCGCGCCGTCATAGAGCAGCCACGGCACCGACGCGGCCGCTTCGGAAATCATCCGCACGCAGCGATAGACGATGGCGTTCTTGGCGTAGCCTTCGCGGGCTAGTGCCGCGTAGTCCCGCGGCGTCCAGGCCGGCTGGCCGTGGGTCTGGAAGGCGATCAGCGCCGCCGTAGCGGACGCCTTCGTCTCCGGATCGGGAAGTGGTTTCGGGCGCCCCCAGGGAAACGGTAGTCGCATGGGCATCTCTTCAGGTCCTCGAAAAGAAAAGGCCCGCGCGAAATGCGCGGGCCCGGTTGCTGTTTGCGCCGGCCTCGAGAGGAGAAGCCGGGTGGCGGTTGCCTACCGCTCGTAGGTGTAGATCACACCTACATTCGGGGCGTAGTAGCCGCCGCTGCCGCCGTCGACGTAATAGGCATATTTGGAACCGCCCGAGACGCCGTTGAAGTCAGGGCAGCGCCACACCGTACCCGGCCCGGGCGGCGATCCGCCGCCCACCCAGGGGGTGCCAGCCGGGGCCGCGCAATGATGATGCGCCGCTGTCGCGCTACCGACTGACAGGGTCATGCCGCCGACTGCCACGAGTCCGGCTGCCGCCAGCGTTTTCCATGAGATCTGCATTGTCATCTCCTCGTTTCCAAAGGAGGTGCCGTTCCGTCTCGCTTCGTCTCTCGGCACGTCGTCGCCCCAGACCCCGAACGGCCTCAACCGCTCGACGTCTGCAACCTTACGGCGCAATTATGTCAACAACTTATAGGTGCCGTTCGAAATCCGAGCGCTCAGCGCGACACCGGATCGGGGTCAGACAGCCCGGCAATCAGCTTCTTGAGCAGCCCGTCGAGTTGCGTTTGCTCGGCCTCGGACAACGCCGCGAGTACCGCGCGTTCGTTGTCGATGTGGACGACCACCGCCTTGTCGATCAACGCCCGTCCCTTCTTCGTCAGCGCGACCAGCGTGCCGCGGCGATCGGCCAGATTGGCGCGCCGTTCGACCAGCCCCGCCCGCTCGAGTTTGTCGATCCGGTTGGTCATGCCGCCGGACGAGATCATCGTTGCCGCGTAGAGTGCCGTCGGCGCCAGCGCGAAGGGCGCGCCGGATCGGCGTAATGTAGCGAGCACGTCAAACTCGCCGGGCTGCAGCCCGAACGAGGCAAACACTGGCGCCAGCCGGTCACGCATGATCACCGATGACGCCTCGTTCAGCCGGCCCAGCAGCGCCATCGGATAGGGGTCGAGGTCGGGACGCGCTTTGCGCCACTGTCGGTAGGCCAGTTCGGCACGATCGGGTTGCGCTGATTTCATATTTATCTTGACATTAAGATACTTGATGCCAAGATAATAGCAATCCAACCGATCGATGCAAGTGCCCGCCGTCGCAGGAGGAGATAGACCCGTGCCACCGTCGCGTGCTCGGCCGGCCCAGGAGACAACGGGGGCGCAGGCGCTCCCGTTCGTCCTGCTGATGATCACCGGCACCCTGATCGGCGTGTTCGCGGTTCTCGCCAAGGCGGCGGCCAATACTGGCTGGGACCCGGTCGCCTATCTGTTCTGGGGGCTGGCCGGTTCGGGAATCGCCCTCACCGCCGCCGCCGTCGTCACACGACAACAATTGCCGCACAACCGGCACGCCCTTCTTTACTATCTCGGCTCCGGCCTGCTTTCCGGCGCCCTTCCCAATGCGCTGAGCTTCGCCGCAGTCCCTCATGTCGGCGCAAGCTTCGTCGCGTTGGGTTTCGCCTTCCCGCCGCTCCTTTCCTATGCCATGGCCCTCGTCCTGCGCATGGAGCGATACCGGACGCTTCGCACCATCGGCCTGCTGCTCGGCCTCGTCGGCGTCGTCATCATCGTGATCGAGAAGCTTGAGATCGAAGGCGACAGTGTCTTCTGGATCGCGATCGCGCTTACCGCGCCGGTGATCGTCGCCGGCGGCAACATCTTCCGCAGCCTGTTTTGGCCGCCCGGCGCCACCCCGTCGTCGCTGGTGCCGGGCATGCTGCTCGCGGCCACGCTACTGCTCGCACCCTATCTTGTCGTCAACGACATACCGATCGCCCCGCCGCTGACCGCGGAGACGGTCGGCCTGGCACTGGTTCTGGTCGCGGTCTTTGCCGGAACGTTCCGCCTGATTTTCTTGCTGCAATCGATCGCGGGCCCAGTCTATCTCGCCCAGATCGGATCGGTCGGCGCCGCCGCGGGCGCCGCCCTGGCCGTCGCGATCTACAACGAACCGGCCGGCATCGAACTCATCGCCGCCACCGCCATCATCTTGACCGGCGCTTTCCTGGTGAACCGGACCCGGTGATCGCGCACCGCAGCCACGATATCCACATCCTACGCGGGCATCGTGACGCTGTCAATGACTATATTCCTATTCTCCCGAAGCACTGGCCGCCACCACTGCGTCCCGGAAGGCCGGCTGCGCGACAATGACATCGGCGTAGGCATGGCCGAGGGTCTGGCCGGCGGTGATGTCGATCGGATAGTGGACCCCGGCCACGACCCGGCCGTAGCCGACGCGTTCGGCGAGATCCATCAACGCGTCGCGATGGTCGGGAAAAACCTCGGCGAGGAGCCGCGCGTAGACGATCGCCCGGATGGCATGGCCGCTCGGATAGGACGCGACTGGCCGCGCGTCACCGACCGGGTCGACGGCATCGTCGACCTGAAACGGCCGCGGCAGGTCGTAGACGTCCTTTACCGCGTCGTAGTCGTCGCGAACCTGATCGATGGCGAGGTCGATGGTCGTCTTCAATGCCGCCGCATCGACCTGGAACAAGGCCGCGCCAAGGATCGGCGCGAACCGTTCCACATCCAGCGTCTGCTCGACGAACGCCACCTGATCCGGCGTTCGCGTTCGCTGCAGCCACAGCACCACGGTCATCTGCTCGGCGAACGCCGCGGACCCGATCGCGGGCGGCGGGCCGATCAACGCTTCGGCGTCGACACTGCCGGCGGGCAGGAACACCGGCGCATCGTCCGATGTCGCCGGAGCCGCTACAACCGTGGCGGCCACCAGAATCAAGGCAGCCAGACCCTTTCGCACCGCGTCCATGACGTATCCTCCTGCTCGTCGACGTTGCCCGCGTCCGATTGCGGCCCGTAAACCGCGCGCTTGGCAGATCGCGTGCATTTGCGTTAACTCCCGAGGCGCGACTATGCCGTGAAGGGTCCGTTTGTGAAACGACATTTGATTCCGCTTCTTGCCGCCCTTTCGATGTCGATGACGGCTGCGTCGGCGAATGAAGAAGCCGTCTTCGATGCCCTCAAGCTCGAGGTGAACGTTTGGGAGAGCCTCGCCGACGCGCTCTACTACATCACGGTTTCCACCCCAGAAGATCGCCCGGCCGCCCTGGCCCGGTATCAGGACGACGCGACTGACTTCGCCACCTATCTTGGCGCGCTGCGCAGGGAACTCGAGAACGACAACGATCGCGCGACACTCGAAACAATCATCGAGGAGTGGACGGCGGTGAAGGCGTTGACCGACGCGCTGATTGCCGATGTGGACGCCGAGGCGACCGATTCCGAGTTCGAGTCGAAGGTTCGAACCGTCTGGCACCGCACCATCGCGCTGGAAGACCGGATCGAGGACCTGGCGATCGCCGTCCGCGACTGACCGAAGGTTGAGCGGTCAACCGGCTTGTGTCGGCCCCGCGCGATGCCCTAAACGACGCGGCAGATCATGCCGTCCCCTCAACCCACCGGAGATACGATTGATGATTCTTGGGCGACCCCTCGTGACAGCCGCCGCCATCCTGGTCCCGACCATCGGATGGGCTTGCGAGCCGTTCGAAGCGAGCTCCCCGGTTTCGCCCCGCGAAGTGCATTTTGTCGACCGCGGCACCGATGCGGGGGTTCATGCGGGCGATATGCGCGTCGGCGAACGCGCCGTCACCAACCTCGACGGCGATCGGATCGGTTCATACCTCTTCGTCCAGACCATTCACGCAGTCGACGAGGAGGGCCACGCCGCCGACCGCACCATGCAGCGCGTCTTCGTTCTCGACGACGGAGTGATCTTCACCACTTGGCATTTTGCCGAGAAGCCGCGCGCCGCCGCCGATGACACGACCGCGTCATTGATCCCCGCTGGCGTTCATGCCGCCGACATCATCGGTGGGACCCGCGCTTACACTGGGGCCAGCGGAACGATGGAACTGGAACAGGACGACCTGGTGATGACCTTCCGGTTCGACATCGCCTGCGACTGACCCTTTTCACGTCAAACCGTCATCATATGGTGCTTCGCCGATGATATCGGGGCTGGGCTACGACCGCCTTGATCGAGGAGATTCACCCATGCGCCTGATGACCATCGCCCTCGCCGCCACTGTCTTCACTGCGCTTCCCGCCGCGGCCAACGACACGTTGTACGAAACGCTGAAGCTGGAGGTGAACGCTTGGGAGACCGTCGGCAACGCGCTGTATTACGTCGCGGTGTCGGACCCGGGTCAGCGCGAGACCGCGCTTGAGAACTACCAGGACGATGCCGGCGATGTCGCGCGATACATCGATGGTCTCGCGACGCGTCTGGAGGCCAGCCAAAGGGAGCAGCTGCTCGACCCGGTCGCCAGCGATTGGCTGGCGCTGAAGGAACTGGCCGACGCGCTAATCGCCGATGTCGATGCCGGCTCCAGCGGCGCGATCGTCGATGAAGACATCCGCGCCATGTGGAAGCAGCGGGATGTCCTGGAGGGCAGCATCGACACGCTGATCGAGGCCATTCGCAACTGACGTGATCGCCTTGCCGGCGCCGATCGTCCTTACCAGCGCGGGTCGACGTGCGGTCCGATCCGCTCTTCGTAGATCGCACGAACCGCGGCAATCGTCTCATCGCTGAGCGCCGGCAGGTCGCTCGCCGCGGCGTTGCCTAACGCCTGATCGGCGTTCTTCGCCCCGGGAATGACCACGGCGACCGCTGGATCCATCAGGATCCAGCGAAGCGCGAAAGCGGCCATCGACGCGTCCGCTGGAACCAGCGGCCGCAGCGCTTCGACGGCCGCCAGTCCCTCGTCGAAAGGCACGCCAGCAAACGTCTCGCCCTTGTCGAAGGCTTCGCCTTCCCGGTTGAAAGTGCGGTGGTCGTCGGCGGCGAAAGTGGAGTCGGCGCTCATCTTGCCGGTGAGCAGCCCGCTCGCCAGCGGCACGCGGGCGACGATCGCCACCCCTTTCTTCTCCGCCTCGCGGAAGAAGAGCCGCGCCGGCCGCTGGCGGAAGATGTTGTAGATGATCTGGACGCTGGCGACGTTCGGATATTCGATCGCCTTCAGCCCTTCCTCGACCTTCTCGACACTGACGCCGTAGCGCTTGAGCTTACCGGTGGCGACGATGTCGTCCAGCACACCGAACACCTCCGGCATGTAGTAGACCGCCGGGTGGGGACAGTGGAGCTGCAGCAGGTCGAGCGAGTCGGTCCGCAGGTTGGCGAGGCTCTGGTCGATGCAGCCTTCGAGATAGGCGCGGGTGTAGCTCTCCGGCGTGTTCGGGCCGCCACGGCCGGCCTTGGTGGCGACGAAGGGGCGTTCGCCGCCCCGTTCAGACAACACCTTGCCGATGATCTGCTCGGACCGCCCGGCACCGTAGACGTCGGCGGTGTCGATGAAGGTGACGCCAGCGTCGAGCGCGGCGTTGAGGGCGGCTTCAGCATCCTGCTGGCTCACCTCGCCCCAGGTGCCGCCGATGGCCCAGGCCCCGAAGCCGATCTCTGAAACAGGCACGCCAAGACGCGCCGCGGTCCGCGTTTCCATCGCAAAAACTCCCGCCAATCTGGATGAATGCGCTTGGCCTAACCCGAGCGGCGGGCGCGCGCAAGCCGGCGGCTTGTCGCGGTACCGTCAGTCCTGGAATCGCGGCCGAAGGAACGCGTCGCCTGGCGTGCCGCGGAAGCACCGCGGGATCACCGGCCATTCCGCCGTCAGGAAGTAGGCATAGGTCCCGTCGGGGAACTCTGGCGTGACCGTGACCCGGCCGTTGCACGCATCCAGATCGCCGGCGTCAGCGACATACTCGTAGTCGGCGATGAACGTCCCGTCATAAATCCCGCCCGGGTCCTCACCGCCCTCTGGCCGACCGTTGGTCTTCAACTGATAACTCGACTTGAGTGTCTTGATGCCGGCGGACGGATTGTCGGGCTCGACATAACCGAACACCGCGTAGATCGGAAAGCCGTCGCCGGCCCAGCCGACCAGCGGCGAGTGCGCCGTGTCACTGGTTCCGAGTGCGGCCAGCAGCGACATCGGCAGGCCGTGATAGTGATACTTCCCGGTCCGCTGGACATGGGCGAAGTTCTCGTCGAGGCCGAGCGCGATCGCCCCCGATAGCGCCTCATAGCGCCACCCGGCTTCCGGATCGCCGACATACCATTCCGCCGCTCCCGGCTCGAACGGAATGCCGTCGACCGCGACGCCAAATTCACCGAGGCCAAGCGACGTGCGTCGGTCGGTGAGCGCCGGGTTGGCCGGCATGCGGTATTCGTTGGGCTGAACCGCGATCGCGTTAGGATTGCCCTCATTCGGAAAGCTCCCGACCAAGGTCGCGGGGATGCCGTTTGCCCGGATGACCCGTTCGTCGCCTTCGATCGTGATCGATACTTCGTTTTGCCCGGGCGGCTGGTTGACCGCCGGCGAAAGCGGCGGCAGTCCCTCCGACTGGATGATCGTGTGTTGCCGCGGCGCCCGCCCCTGAGCATCGGCCCAATCGATGCCGAGCGACATTGCGAATGCCGCCGTTACCGTCACAAGCGAAATCGTCTTCAGCCGCATCGTTTCGCCCTCCAAGTACCGTCGACCACAGTTGACGACGCGAGAATGGTGCACCTTTCAGACGCGCGCCGCAAGTATTTCGGCCTAGATCGACGTTTGACGCTAAGTCAATGGCTCTCGACCCAAGTTAATGGCTAAGAATAGGTTACCGGCAAGCTCACGCTGATCGACGGCTGAACCGCGCGGTTCAGTCCTCGGTGATCGCCGTCTCCTGGTACAGCAGTTCGAGCCACTTGCCGTCCTGCCGCACCCAGACCGCCGACGCGAACACAAGCGGCGCGATCGGCTCACCCTCGAAGGTGCCGACATAGGCCTTGATCTGGGTCGCCAGCGCTGTGTGGGTATCGATCAGCGTGATCTCGGCCGGCTCCTCTGCGACGATGTCGTAGTCGAGATCATCGAGCGTCGAGAGCTGCTTGTCGACCAGAAACGGGCGACCGTAGTAGGGCGTGACGGCAACGTGATCGTCGGTGATCAGCGCCAGGATTCCTTCGGCGTCCTGACCGGCGAACGCCACGTCGAGGGCGAGCGCCGCCGCGCGGATCTCGGCGATCGCGGCGTCCTCGGCCTGCGCGGCTGCGGTCCACAAAGCAACAAATCCGACGAATATGGCTGCTGCGACACGCGCCATCACAATCTCCTCTGAGGTCCGGTTAGGTTGCGACAATGCCTTGGCCAGCAACGACCGGCAAGCTCGAAGGATGGGGTGACGCCCGGTCGGCGTGTTTTTCCAGGTGTTACGACACCGTGCTTCTCCAGCGCGGTCTCATCCCACCCGCCGGGGCCAACAAGGAGACCACCCGCATGAGACCGGTGATAGTCCTGGCGTCAGTCGGGCCTGATCGCCGTTTCCTGGTAGAGCAATTGCAGCCAGTTACCGTCCTGTTTCACCCAGACCGCCGATGCAAAGACATGCGGGGTGATCGGTTCGCCTTCAAACGTCCCAGTGTAGCTCTTGATCTGGGTCGATAGCGCTGTGCCGGAGTCGATTATCGTGATCTCCGCCGGCTCCTCCGAGACAATGGAATAGTCGAGCGCATCCAGGGTCAACAGCTCTTCGTCAACCATAAACCGCCTGCCGTAATAGGGCGTCACGGCCATATGGTTCTCGGTGACGAGTGCCTTGATTCTCTCTGCATCCTGATTGGTAAACGCTTCGTCGAGCGCAAATGCGGCCGCGCGGATCTCGGCGATCACCGCATCCTCGGCCTGCGCCGCGGCGACCCAAAGAGCCACAAAACCAGCGAATATGGTTGCCACGACACGCGCCATCACGATCTCCTCTGAGCAAGGTCCGGTCGGGTGCGACCATGCCTCGGCCAGCAAGGGCCGGCAAGCTTGAACAATAGCGGCTCGCTAAATCAGAGTGTATTCGGAAGTGTCATAATATCGTGCTTCTGTCGCGGCGCCGCACACTATCCCGCCGCTGGTCAACAAGGAGACTGCTCGTATGAGATCTGTGATCACCGTCGCCGTCGCTGTCGCCGCGACAGTCTCGATCGCCGCCGCGGCCGAAACGCCCAAGATCGGCGCGGCGCTTTATGGTCTCGAACACGACTACATGCAGCGATGGGCCGCGGCCATCGAGGACCATCCGGCGGTCAAGGCCGGCAACGTCGACCTCACCATCTTCGATGGCCGTTATGACGAGAATGTCCAGACGCGGCAGTTTCGGCAGATGATCGCCGAGGGGTACGATGCGATCCTCTTCGTCCCTTACGAAGAAACGCCTGGCGCCGAATTGGTAGCGGAGGCACACGCGGCCGGCATCCCGGTTGTCGGTTCCAACACCCGTGCGAACAGCGACCTGCTGACCGCCTATATCGGCTCCGACGATGTCGAGGGCGGTTATCTGGAAGCCAAGTCGGTCCTCGACAAACTTGGCTGCGCCGGCAACGTGGTCATCCTCGAAGGGCCGATCGGTCAGTCGGCCCAGATCGAACGCCTCGAAGGCAACCGCAAAGCGCTGGCCGAATGCCCCGACGCCGTCGTCCTCGCGCAGGCGCCCGCCAACTGGTCGATCGCGGAGTCGCAATCGGTCCTAAGCGGCTGGCTCTCCGACCACGGCAGCGACATTCAGGGGGTGATCGGCCAGAACGACGAGATGGCGCTCGGGGCAATCGCCGCGATTGAAGCTGCCGGGCTCGACGTTGAGGCCTTCGCCATTGCCGGCATCGACGGAACCACCGAGGGCCTGGAGGCGGTCAAGCGTGGCGAGATGTCGTCGCTGCTCCAGGACGCCAGGGCACAGTCGCAGGGGGCCCTCGACCTCGCACTCCACGCCCTCAACCCGGTCTATGAACCGCTGTCCGACATCTGGACCGCCTATCCCGAGATGCCATGGAACGGCGGCAACGATACGACTTACACCGTCCCCTGGACGCCGGTCACTGAGGACAATGTCGAAGCCCTGTTGGCCGAGCGGATGTGAGCCCGCGGTCCTAAACGCCCCGCACCCGTGGCTCGCCACGCGTCAGCATTAGCGCGGTGATTGCCCACACCATCGCGTCGAGCCGGTCGGGCGAACGCCCCTGGCTCAGGCCGTCCGGGCCGAAATCGCAGAGCTGGTCTTCCAGCGCCCGCAGCGTTCCCGCGTGACGCACCCGCCCTTGCGCGTAGAGCGCGGCGACCGGCTCGGCACGCACCCACTTGCCCCGCGTCGCGCGCACCGTGGTAACCGGAACGTTCGCGTCGACCTGGGCGATGACTGCGGCCACCATATCGCCGCCTTGATTGACCTCAGCGACCAGCGCGTCGGCATCAAGCCGCCGATAGAGATTCAGCGCCGCCCCGGCCCAGCGATCCGGGCGCGCGGCCTGAACGGTGGCGTCGGCGAGGACGTAGCCGGTGCCGTCGCGGCCGAGACCGGCGGCGACGATGCCGCAGACACCGCTGCGCGCCGAGGCCGGCGGATCGACCGCCACCACGATCCGTCCGAGCGTTGGGGCCGAGTCGACCCGGCCCGTCTCGATCGCCTCGCGCTGCCACAGCGCGTCGACGCGATCGGCGATCAGTTCCCCTTCCAGTTCCTGGCGCCCGAGCCGCGTCCCGGCATAGCGGCCGACCACCCGGTCGAGGAATCCCGGCGCGAGGTTCAGCCGGTTCGCGTAGGTGGCAGCGTGGGTGCGCACCGTACCGTCCGCATCGAGCAATTGTCGCAGCAGCGGGATCGGCCGTGGCGTGGTGGTCACCACCTGGCGCGGCCGGTCCCCGAGCCGCAGGCCGAACTGGAGCATGTCCCAGGTCGCCTCGGCGTGCTTCCATTTGGCGAGTTCGTCGGACCAGGCGGCAGCGAATTGCGGACCGCGCAGGCTTTCGGGATCTTCGGATGAAAACGCGTGGGCGGTCATGCCGTTCGGCCATTCGAGCCGGCGACGCGACGGCAGCCACACCGGCCGTTTGTCGCGTCCATGCACGCTGAGGACACCCGACGGCCCCTCCACCATGACCTCGCGAACGTCGGCGAGTGTCTCGCCCACCAGCGCGATCGGCCCGACCGGATCGGCCGCGAACGGCGGCTCGCCAAGCGCCATGGCGCGCACCCATTCCGCACCGGCCCGGGTCTTGCCGGCGCCGCGGCCGCCGAGCATCAGCCAGACCAGCCAGTCACCCCGCGGTGGCAACTGCTCGTCGCGTCCGTTCTCCTCCCAGACATCGAGGAGGTAGCGGATTTGCTTGTCGGAGAGCGAGTCGATCAGGTTAAGCGGATTTGCTCCCCTCTTCCGCCCACTGGTCAATGCGTCGCGCAAGCGCGGCTCGCAGGCTGGCACGGTCGGTGGGCTCCGTCTGCTGGTCGGCGCCGACGTCCCTTTCGAGCGCAATCAGAGTTTCGAGGGTCTTGGCGAGAGAGACCAGCGTGCGCGCATCCTTTTCGTCGCCGGCCGGGTCGTTGGCATCGCCCCGCTTCTCGATCCGGGCGATCTGCCGGCTGACGGCCTTGAGCAGGCGCCCGCGGACCACACCCATGTCGGCGAGGCGCGGCGCTCCGCGCGGCCGGTGTGCTTTCGGTGCGTCGCGTGGACGCGTCCATCCTTTCTGGCGCATCAGCGAATGGAGCGATCCGCGCGGCACGCCATGGTCCTTGGCGATCGCATGGAGGGACTCCGACGTCTGTTCGATCCGGTAGCGTATCGACTCGCGAACGGCTGAATCGGCCATCAGGGCGTCGAGGGTGTTGGCGCTCTTCGACCGCTCCCCGCTCGGTTCAGCCGACCGGTCTGCCGCCGGCGGGATCGGTGCCAGGGTCATTGCATCGCCACGGGCTTCATCATGAAAAAACCCCCGACGCTGACGCATCGGGGGGTGAGGGATGCCGCGGTGGTATCATGGGTCTCCCGGGGTGGGAGGAAGCTCCCCGTCGCCCACTACCGCGACTGTGCCCGCAGAATACGCCGCACGCGTTACGGTGTCAAGGATTGTTTTCCTACAATTCGATCTATGTGACCCGCGTCCCATCGGGCCCGGCGCCTCTTGGGCGAAGCAACTTAGCGACCTAAGATCGATCAGACGTATAGTACGCGACGTCGACTATCCCCTCACGAGAGCCATCGATACATGCTGCGAACCATCGATATGCCGGGGCTGCCGCCCGGTTCCTGGCTCATGGATTACCGGCGGGATGGTGTTGTCCTCTACAGAGGTTCGCTGGTCGAAGGCGGAGACGACTGGTTCGCCGAAGGCGCGTGGGCCGGCGATTTCAGCAAGACCGGGATGCTCGGCTCGTCGTTTCGCTGCGGATCGGGCGCGGCGCTCAAAGGCCAACGGCTCATTGTCGCCCCACCCAGCCACAGCCTCGAGGCGATCTACTGTTTTCGATTCGCTTCGCAGCCACGCTGGCTGATCTCCAACTCCTTCGCATGTCTCAGCGCCGCGGCACCGAACTCTGATTTGGCGCTACCGATGTTTGCAGCGGTTGAAGCACGGGCGAAGACGATCAAAGACGGCATCGGCACTTACGAGCGGGTTTTGCACCGCGCGCGCTCGGGCACGTTCTTTCGATTGGCGTTCTCCCGGTTCAGGCTCCGTTTGAACCGCGATACCCCGGTCGAGACCATCTTGCGGCCGCCCGCGCTGTTCGTGGACTACGACGATTATGTCGAAAGGCTTGCCGCTATCGCCCGGTCCATCATCGCCAACGCCGCTGCTCCGCAGCGACGGCACCCCTTTGGTCGGATCGTCTCGAGCATCAGCGGTGGTTACGATTCCCCGGCTGTGACCGCCATCGTCAAGCAACTCGGCGACATCGAAACCGTGTCACTCAGCACGGCGCGCGGCGGTCGCGACGACAGCGGCGCCCATATCGCGGCCATGTGGAACATCCCCTGCCACGAGTACACCCGCTTCGCCACGGCCATCGAAACCCGGGGAGTCGGCGGGCGGTTCGTCAACCCGGCCGACGTCGATCTGACGACGCTGCCTGAGGTCGACGCCTTCCTCGGAGCGATCACGACACCGGAGGACGCCATCTTTGCCCCCTTTGCCCCGCATCTTCAGGGCGCCGTTTACTTCACCGGTGTTCATGGCGACAGGATGTGGGCCGCGAAAGCGTCTCGCGACCCGAATATCACACGTCCCGACGTTGCCGGCAGCGGCCTTGACGAGTTTCGCAAACGGTTAGGCTTCGTGCACGTTCCGTTGGCTTTCTATGGCGCGCAGAATGTCAGGCGGGTTCGGAAAATCTCACGCAGCGATGAAATGGCTCCGTTCTCCGTCGGCGGCAAGTACGATCGCCCCATCCCGCGTCGAATTGTTGAGTCCGCGGGCGTCCCGCGCGAGGCGTTCGGCAATCGCAAGAATGCCGGCAGCGTCCTTTTTCGCTTCACCCCGCAAGAGCGCCATCAGTTTCATAACGATCTGGTCGAGCGCTACAGGGATGCGTTGAAAGACGTTGTTGCCCGGCTTCAGCCTCGACCGCGGTGGGCCTGGCGCCGTCGATTTTGACGGCGCTTTCTATTACTCCCCAGCCTACCCCCACCGCGCTTCGAGACGGTCCCGCAATTTGTGATGCACCGGCGCCGCCAGCCACCGGCGAGTGGTCGCCTCATCGAGCGTGTCGAGGTTCGAGAACAACCGGTTGAGTTCGAGAACAGCCACGCGCTCGCCCGGGAACGGCGTCAACGCCACCGGATCGCCGGCGGCAACCGTTCCTTCAGTGATCGCCCGGCAGTAGACGCCCGGCCGCTCGGCCTGGAGAAAGCGCTTGACGAACAGCGTGTCGTCCATGCGTGCGGCCAATGTCACGCATGGGATTCGCGGGCCGGTCACTTCCAGCACCACGTCGCCAACGGTCAGCCGGTCGCCGACACAGATATCCGCGCTCGCCAGGCCGTCGACAGTCAGGTTCTCGCCGAACGTACCCGGCACCAGGTCGCGGCCGAGTTCCCTCGACCACCAGGCGTAGTCCGGTGTGCCGTAGACATAGACCGCCTGATCGACGCCGCCGTGATTCTCGGTGTCGCAGATCGTGTCCCCGGCGACCCCGAGGCGGCCGACCGCCACGGCCTCCGACCGAGGATGTTTGAAGATGCCGGTTTCGCCGCTCTTGGTGGCGATCGGTTCGGCCCTGCCGGTGTTAACGCTGACGAGCTTCATGCAGGCAGTGTATCGATTCGCGGCCTATGGCCAACAGCCGAGCGTGACTGATGTCGGGCGATCACGCGGGGGCAGCCGCAGGACGGACCGCCTCCTCGCTCAGTCCCCGTCGACGCAGCAGGATACGGAAAGCCAGCAGGTTCGGGCGCCGCTGCCGCCAGTGCAGCCCAGTTGGTGAAACAGACACTTGGGGTAGCCGTCGTTGATCATCTGCGCCCGCTGGAAACCGAGCTTGTCCTGGGCGGCGGCGCGGGCGGCTTGGGTTGTGGCGCCCTCCCCTTCGGCGATTTCCGACTTTCGGCACGCCCCGGTCGCTGCATCGGTTCCGGCCTCGTCGGTCGTTTTGGCGATGCAACCATCGAGACTGGCCTGTCGCGCTTCGGCTTCCTCGTCAGCCTTCTTCGGACCGAACACCCGGCAGAACGTCTCGTGTCCTCGGCGATCGGTATGCCAGCGGACGCCGGCAAAACCGCAGCCGTTCTCCCGGTTGGTCTCATGCTGGGCGACCGCGGTGTCGGCATACGCGCGGCAGGCATCTTGTGCTTCGGCGGAGCCGGTCAGACTCGCCAGGAGCGCGAGGACAACCAAGCGCCTGCTCGCCCACCGTGGACGGCCGAGTTGCATCGCTTCGCCGGCCTATCGGTGAACGACCGGTTCGAGCAGACCAAGTTGCGCATCCAGATCGGCGAGCAGCTTCGCCGTGGCAACGATCATGGCCTGTTCCCCAAGGATATCGTCATTGATGATGAGCTGAGACGCGATTTTCTCCGCAGCCGGGTTTCCCGACGCCTTGGCGTACGTGCTGACAGCGCCAGCCTGTTTGCGGATGTCGGCCAGCAACCCTTTCAACTGTTGCTGCTCGGCCGGTGTCAGGTTCTTGGAAGCAGCGGCAGCCATTTTTTGAAAACTGGCGACATCGTTGCCGATCGCGGCACGCGCCTTGACGAAGCGGTCGAGGTTTTTTTGGCTCACCTTGAGCTTGGACGCGGCTTCGTCGTCGGGGAACACATCCGTCTGGATCAGCGTCCCGTCGCGGGAGTTGGTCGGTGACGTGGTCGGCTGCGGCGCATCGTCGGCGGCCGACAGAGGACCTGCCGTGAGCGACAAAAGAGCGGAGATCGCAAGGGCGCGTCGGATGATCATGGTAAGAACTCGAGCCGGAGATGAGCGAAGCTTTCGTCCCCAGCCTAGGTGCGACCGGCTCCGGCCCGCATGACGCATTTGCGCTATGGGCGCCAGTCAATGTCCGTTCAGTGCAGGGAATCGAATGGCGAGGCCAGATATCCCATCCGCCGGATGAAGCTTCCCTGACTGCCGGCCCCCGACTTCTGCAACAGCGCCCGCATCTGATTGCGCACGGTGTGGCGGCTCAGCCGGTTGCGATCGGCATAGTCGCTGAGGGTCTCCCCGAGCATCAGGGCCGCTGCGAGCTTTGCTTCGGCGGGCGTCGCACCGAACGAGTGCGCGATCCGACCGAAGTCACGGGCGCTGTCTTGGGAGTATCCACCGGCGACCACCAAAGCTGCGGTGATCGGGTCGCTCCATGCGGCCGATGGGAACGAATCCTGCGCTTCATCGGGAAACCAATGGGCGTGCATGACAAAAACCCGGCCGTCCGCGGCGTAGAGACAAAGCGGATCGGGCAAGTCGGATGGCTTGCCGGTTGTGCACACGCTCGTGAGTCCTGCCAGGAATGTGCCGGTTTCGGGTCCATCCGCGTGGAGGCGATCGCTTGTGTCGATCGCGAAAAATCGCTGTTCCTTGAGGAACCGGTCCGCCGACGGATTGGTGAACGCCACCCGACCGCTCTGGCTGAGGAGCACGACAGCGTGACGGCTCGCCCGCAGATAGGCCAACGAGGGCGGATCGGCGGACCGGGTCAGCGACGCATAAGTGATCGCCCGGTTCAGGTGCGGCGCCAGCGCTTCCAGCAGGCACTGGGCGATCGGCAAGGTGTCCTCCACGTCCCGTTGTCGACACGCCGCGGCAAGACCGACGAACGTATCGCGCGTGCGGTGGCACATCATGAACGGCCCGGCGACGATGTTCTCCTGGCGTCGAAGCCAGTCGTTGTAGAACGCGGTCTTGAACAGTTCGCGCCGTTCCAGTGCCTGGTCCGATGTGCCGACCTGGCCGGCGGGCATCATCAGATTCATGTGCATCCAGGGGTTCTGGTCGGCGAAGTGCTCGTGATACCGGTTGACCTCGGACGGATCGAGCCCACCGGCGACGATCCCAAGGCTTTCGTTCCTGGCGAGGTTATGGCCGAACATCATGATCGGCACAGACAGAACGTGGTTCAACTCCTCACAGACCGCCCGCCACACAGTGCGATCGGTCTGTGTCGCATAGACCAGGGAGAGCAACCGATCCGGGATACCGCCTCCGCGCATGCCTTTCGCTCGCCTTTGGCCGGCAAGAATGGCACGGGCTTGGCGCCGGAATCAAAAACCTGCGGTGGTTCCCCAGCCGAGCGTGTTGCGGCTACTCCTCAACCGCGTCACAAGGCGGAGGCGGCGGCACCCGAACATAGACATCGGCGACCGTCACCCAGCCGTCCGGCGCGATGTCGAGGATCCAATCGCACATCGTATCGGCGTCGACCGGCACGACTTCGATCAGTCCGGTGGGGACGGGGCCGTAACCGGTGTCGATCTCCGCGTCGAACAGTGGCGCGTTGCCCGAGGCCATGGCGACCGCCGCGTCCACCGCCTCACGCGCCATGCGCTCGATTTCGGTCCACACCGTCATGGTGATCGTCCCTTCGACGATCAACTGATCGTTGGGGATGTCCGCGTCGAGTCCGGAGACGAACACCTCGCCATCGCGCCCGACGTCGTGAAGTGCCCCGGCAACCCCGAGGGCGAGCGTGTCGTTGGAGACGACGAACGCGTCGACGTCCGACTGGATCAGCGCGATCTCGGCGGTCTGGCGAGCATCGTACGATGACCAGTCGGCATGCCACCGATCGGTGGTGATCTCGATCTCGCCAGCCTCAGCCAACGGCCCGAGAACGGCGTCGTAGACATCGGCCATTTCGCGGGCCACGGCGTTGCCACGATCGCCCTTGATCAGGGCATAGCGCGGCGGATCGGCCGCGTCTGGCGGCGCGAAGGCGAGCGCCGCGTCGACCTGTAGTTGGGCGGCCGCTGCGTTGTCGCGGGTGACGAAATAATCGATTCCCGCGCTTTCCACCGGAATGTCGTAAACGACGATCGGTATGCCGACGCTGTTGGCCCGCTCGACGAAGCGGCGTGCCGCGCCGCCGTCCACCGCGACAACGATCAGCGCATCGACCTTGTTGGCGATCAGAATGTCCACCTGCCACAACTGATCGATGGCGTCGCCATACGCCCATTGGACCATCAGTTCGGCGCCGATCTCGTCGGCGCGTTCCTGCATCGCCGCCACGTCGAAGTCCCAGCGCGGCTGCGCCCTGGTCGCCATCGCCACGCCGATGGTAACGACTTGGTCATCCGGCGGCGGCACGACCTCGCAGGCGGCCGGGCGGGGCAGTCGGCCATAGACATCGTCCGGCGTGGCCCAGCCATCCGGCGCGATGTCGAGGATCCACTCGCACATGTTGTCGGCGGTGACCGGCACCACCTCGATCAATGCGGTCGGAATCGGGCCGGCGCCGAGATCGACGGTGGTGTCGAACCGCGGCGGCTCGCCCTTGGCGAGGGCCACCGCCGCGTCGATCGCCTCCTCCGCCATCACCTCGATCTGCGTCCACACCGTCATGTCGATGACGCCCTCGACGATCAGCGTGTCGTTGATGATGTCGGCGTCCAGCCCCGATACGAACACCCCGTCGTCCTGCTGCCGCGCATCGATCAGCGCGCGGGCGACCCCCACTGCCAGCGTATCGTTCGACGCGACGAAAGCATCGACACCGCGGATGATGGCGGCCTCTGCGGTGGTACGCGCCTCGAGCGAGGACCACTCCGCGTGCCATCGGTCGAAGACTATGTCGATCTCGCCGGCATCGGCCAGCGGCCGCAGCGTTTCTTCGTAGACATCGGCAATCGCCCGCGCGACCGGGTTGGATTGATCGCCCTTGATCAGGGCATAGGCCGGCGGATCGTCGGCATTGGGCGGCGCGGCGGCAAGCGCCGCCTCGACCTGCAGCCGCCCGACGGCCTCGTTGTCGCGGGTCAGGAAGTAGTCGATGTTGGCGTCGGCAATGCCGATGTCATAGGCGATGATCGGAATGTCCGCGTCGTTCGCCTCGGTGACCAGGCGTTGCGACGCCGCGTCGTCGACGGCGACGACGATCAGCGCGTCGACATGGCGGTTGATCAGGGTCTCGACCTGCCAGAGCTGCCCTGCGGCATCGCCATAGGCCCAGTCGACGATCAGTTCCGCGCCGACCTCCTCGGCGCGTTCTTGCATCGCGGCCACGTCGAAAGTCCAGCGCGGCTGCGCCTTGGTCGCCATCGCGACACCGATCGTGATCGGTCCGTCATCGGACTGATCCTGCGCGCCTGCACCACCGGTGAACCCGGCCCAAGCGAACGCCGCGAGTAGGAAACCGATCGTCAGTCTTGGCATCGTCACCCCCGTTTCAAGGAGAGCGCCCTAACCGCCGGCCCGTTGATCCGCACCCGGCTTGCGCCCTCGCATCTGCCGGTTTGTCTACCGGAGACCATCGCAACAGTGAAGCCGTCGCGGTTCATCCACTCAACAGCCAGCCGCCGTCGACATCGACGGTCGTTCCCGTCACGAAGTCATTCTCGATGAGGAATATGATCGCCATCGCGACCTCGTCCGGTGCTCCGCCGCGCGGAATGATGTGGCCGGCGGAGCGTTCGTTGACGGCGGCGGTGCGCTCGGATCCCGCCGGGCCGAACATCGGTGTGTCGATGAAGCCAGGCGAGACCACATTGATCCGCCGCGGCGCGATTTCCGGGGCGAGGCCACGCACGAAGGCTTCGACTGCACCACCCACGGAGGCCAGCGAGATTTGGCCCGGCTTTTTCCGCCGCGCCGGGGCGCCGCTGACCAGCACGATGCAGCCGTCCGGCGGCAGGAACTCCGCGCCGAACCGAACGGCATTGGCATAGCCCCAGAGCTTGTTGAACGACCCGCGATAGCCGGCCATGTCCATCTCCAGAAACGGCCCGACCGCCCGGTCGCCGCCCGTCGCGGCGTTGATCAGAATATCGTAGGGCGCCGTCTCGGCGCAAAGCTTGGCGACTGCCGCCTCATCGCGCACGTCGCACGACGTGAATGTGACACCCGGCGGTGGGTCACCGGCCCGATCCGGATTGCGGCTCGCTGCCACCACCGTCGCGCCGCGTTCCACGAGTTGGCTCGCCGCGGCAAGCCCGATCCCCGATGTTCCGCCGAAGACCAGTGCCTTCTTTCCAGCAATGTCCATCCGTCACCCCTCTTTTCCTGATGTCTCCGCGTGGTCAGCACCTAGAACGCCGACGCCGCCATTGCAAACGCAGGGCGCTCAAGTCCGCGGAATCGTTGCGGCCGCGCGGTCCCAGGTGTCCACGATCTCGTCGACCACAACGCGCCCCACAGCGTAGGCCGCTTCGACCGCCGCGCCCTTGGCCGAGAACGATGCGCTTTCGACCGCGAGGCTCTCCGCCGCGGTCTGCTCGTCCGGCTGAGCGGTGAAGTTGCTCGTCGTGCGCAGCACCAGGACCCGGTCGCGGTCGACCCGCCCCGCCACCGCCAGCCGGGTCAGCGCCGCCAGCGTACCGGTGTCTTCCATCGCGCTGGTTGCGAAAGTGCCGGCCCCGTCGGTCCAGTAACGCACCCAATCGCTGGCCCAGTCGTTCATCCAGTGCCCGTGCCAGAAGGTCGCCGTCGACAGCGTATCGCCCTTCATGACAATCGGCGGCTTGGCCGCCGCTTCGGACGCCGAGAAGGTCGCGAGCCACGCCTCCAGCCCGACCGGCGGCGTGATCGCCACGTTGCGAGTCAATTGATACGCCCAATCGACCAGCCCCGGGTCGAGGTGATAGACGTTGCCCCATTGGTCGGACGGCCGCGGCTGTTCATAGGGCCGCGACCGGAACAAGGGGATGAACCCCGTGTCCCAGTCGGCAGGGATCTCCCGCCCGTCGATCTGATGGGCGAGATCGCCGTCGACCACCCACTCGGCCCAGCACGCCGAGGCAAGTGGCACGAGCCGGGCATTGCCGCCGGCCACACCCGCCACCAGCCAGTAGCTCCGGGTGAGATCGAAACGCGGATCGAGGCCGAGCGCCGTTATGGTTGCCGCCGCCCGCGCCGTGCCTACCCCGGTATTGACCACCAGCACTCCGCGCGATCGGTCGAGCGCCAGCGGCTCGTCGCTGATCGGAAACGGAAGCCGTTCGGCGAAGGCCGGCCGGTCGGCCCAGATGCGATACTCGCCGACTTCGGTGTCGGTCTCGCCGATCGACTCATACATGGTCACGATCACGACGCGGATCGGGATCGGTTGAGCGTCGCCGTCCGCCGCTGCCTCGGTCATCCGTCTTCTCCGTCGCGGGTGGCAGTCGCCGGTGTCTCCCCCGGCCACGCGACGACGTGGTTCTCAAGATCCTCGGGCGCGAGTCCCTCCTCGCTGATCGTCCGCCCCCGCACCGAGATACCGGCATAATGAACGGTGTCCGGATCGCCGGACACCAGCGGGTGCCACCAGTAGAGGTCGCGCCCCTCCGCCACCAGCTTGTAGGCGCAGGTTGGCGGCAGCCACGTCAGCCGCGGCACGTTTTCCGGGGTAAGCGGTTGGCAGTCCGGCACCCGGGCCGTCCGATTGGGATAGTCGGTGCAGGTACAGGTCTCGTCGTCGAGCAGGCGACAGACCACCTCGGTCCAGAAGATCTCGCCGGTGTCCCAGTCCTCGAGCTTGTTGAGGCAGCAGCGCGCACAGCCGTCGCACAGCGACTCCCACTCGTCTTGCGACATCTCGCTCAAAGATAGCCGCCGCCAGAACGGAATCTCCTGATCCCCCGCGGAAGGCGCCGCGAGGTCCGTCGGGGGGTCCGCTTCGGCCGGCCAATCGCTGGGCCCGGTGGGCGGTCTGTTTTTGTTTGAATCCATGATCTCTCGATACATCACGGCTGTGGCGCGGACCAGCCGATGCCCACTTTGAGCTGTCATCGGGGCCGCCTGCGACTGATGGGCGAGGCCTTCCTTCTCAAGCGCCCCTTGCCTATCCTGCGCCAATCGGCGACACCGTCTCAACCAGTCACGTCGTCCGGACAGATTCTGTGCCCTTGCGTGATCCTTTCCAGTCGACCAACCGCAAACGGCGGTCCATCCGCCTGATCGACATCGATTCCTGGGTCGATACCGGTCTCTTCCGCATCGGTCGCTTCATTGCCGGCTGGGCCGAATCCTTCTCGGTATTCATGCGTCGGTTCCGCCTGACCGGCGTCTCCCGTGCGACCGCTGAAGTCGGGTCCGACGTGCTCACCCTTGGCCTCGGCGGCGCCATTCTCGCCCTCGCCCTGGCGCTTCCCGCCTTCGACGCCACTCGCCTCGGCTGGCGGGCGCAGGGCGACTATTCGGTGACCTTCCTCGACCGCAACGGCACCGAGATCGGCAAGCGCGGCATCAAGCGCAAGGAGACGGTGCCGCTGGAGGAAATGCCGGATCATCTCATCAAGGCGGTTCTCGCCACCGAGGACCGGCGCTTCTTCGAGCATTTCGGCATCGACGTCTTCGGCACGATCCGCGCTATGAACGAAAACCTGCGCGCCGCGGCGGTGGTCCAGGGCGGCTCGTCGATCACCCAGCAACTCGCCAAGAACCTGTTCCTGTCGAACGAACGGACCATCGAGCGCAAGGTCAAGGAAGCGTTTCTCGCCCTGTGGCTCGAGGCCAACCTGTCGAAGGATGAGATCCTCAAGCTCTATCTCGACCGGGCCTATATGGGTGGCGGCAATTTCGGTGTCGAGGCGGCGTCGGAATTCTATTTCGACAAGGCGGTGACGGACGTGAACCTGGCGGAGTCGGCGCTGCTCGCGGGCCTGTTCAAGGCGCCGGCGCGCTACGCCCCGCATATCAACCTGCCGGCGGCCCGGGCCCGCGCCAACGAAGTGCTCACCAATATGGTGCAGGCCGACTTCCTCACCGAGGGCCAGGTGATCGGCGCCCGCCGCCGTCCCGCCAACGTCATCGAGCAGCCGGATGTCGCCGGCTCGCCCAACTACTTCATGGACTGGGCCTTCGAGGAGGTGAAGAGGCTCAGTCCGCGCGGCGATCGCAGCCTGACAGTACGCACCACCGTCGACGTCTCGTTGCAGACCGCGGCCAACGAAGCCGTCGAATCGATCTTGCGCGAGAACAGCGACTCCTACCGCGCCCGACAGGCGGCGCTGGTCGCGGTGGAGCCGGACGGCGCCGTCCGCGCGATGGTCGGCGGGCGTGACTATGGCGAGAGCCAGTTCAACCGCGCCACCGACGCGCTTCGCCAGCCGGGTTCGTCGTTCAAGCCGTTCGTCTACGCCACCGCCATGCTGAACGGCTTCAACCCGGGCAGCGTGGTGCGCGACGCGCCGATCTGCATCGGCGGCTGGTGCCCGCGCAACTATAACGGCCGCTTCTCCGGCCCGGTGTCGCTGACCACCGCGCTGGTGAAGTCGATCAACGTGGTGCCGGTCCGGCTCGCCCAGAACATCGGCCGCGACAAGATTGTCGATGTCGCCAAGAAGATGGGCCTGTCCACCGAGCTTTTGATCACCCGCTCGCTGCCGCTCGGCGCGGCCGAGGTTCGGGTTGTCGACATGGCGGGCGCCTACGCGGTGTTGGCGAATGGCGGCTACCGGGCGACGCCCTACGCCTTCACTCAGATCATCACCAGCCGCGGCGATGTCATCTACGACCGCCGCGAGGACGCGCCGCCGCAGGAGCGCGCCCTGCCGGACGAAGCGGTCGCCGCGATGAACGAGATCCTGGTTCAGGTGCCAGAATGGGGGACGGGTCGCCGGGCGAAGCTCGAAGGCATCCGCACCGCTGGCAAGACCGGCACGACATCGGCTTATCGCGACGCCTGGTTCGTCGGCTACACCGGCAACTATGTCGCCGCGGTGTGGATGGGCAACGACAACTACCAGCCGACCCGGCGGCTCACCGGCGGACGGCTCCCGGCGATGACCTGGAACCGGTTCATGACCTTCGCCCACGACGGCGTGGAGATTAAGCCGATCCCGTTCGTCGACGATCCCGAGGCCGAGACGGACGACGGGGCCGCGGCGGTCGCCGACGCCACCGCCGACGAAAACGCCGTCCGCGCGCCATCGAGCCTGTCGGCGGCGACCACGACACGGCTGATCCGGCTGCAGGATCTGATGCGCGACGCGCCGAAGGTCGGACCAGTCGCCGACTTCAAGCCCTCGGCGCCGCCCGCCGCCTTCGGTGTCGCCGGCGGCGAGACGGTCGTCGACGTCCTGCCGCCGTCGCCGGTCGCCCAGTAGACGTCGGCCGTCGGCGCCGCCGATGTCGCCGGGTCCCGCGAAACCCCAGCAAGCCGGGATACGCTGATTGCGACCGCTCACCGACATCGCGATAGCCATCGCCATTGCCGCAGTCGTCGGTCTGACCAGCGCCTGGTTCGCGATCGAGCGCGGCTACATCTTCGGCGCCGTGTCGAGCGGCGAGTGGACTGCCTGGCTCTCCGCCGGCGCTTCCGATGCCGACCCCTATGCCATGGCCCATCTGGCCCGCACTGGTGAGGTGCCGCTCGGCGCCGGCGAAGGGCTCGCCTTCAACACCGCCGTCGACCATGACGGTGAACCGCTGACTGGCGGCTGCACCTACCGGATCGTCGGCCAGACCCCTGCGGCTCGGCTCTGGACGCTCACCGCCTACGATGCCGAGGGGCGGCTGATGGCCAATCCCGCCCAGCGGTCCGGGTTTCACTCCCGCGAGATCGTCCGCCGCCCCGACGGCAGTTTCGACATCGCCGTATCCAGCGACGTCCAGTCGGGCAATTGGCTGCCGGTCGATCCGAGCGGCGACTTCACCCTGACCCTGCGGCTCTACGATACGCCGCTCACCACCGGGGGCACCCTCGTCGACTCCGACATGCCGGCAATCCGCCGCGAGGCATGCCGATGAACCGCACCTGGCTCTATGTGGTTGGGGGCGTGCTGCTGGCCGGCGTCATTCATATCGCCACTGTGGTGATGGTCCCCTACTTCGCCACCGACGATGCCTGGTCGGCGATGACCACCTTCGGCCGCGAAGACACCTTCCACACCCTGCCGCGCACGGAAGCTGGCGCCGAGCCGCTCGCTTCGCTTGACCCGCATATGCTCTACGCCGTGTGCCGCTTTTCTCTGACCGACGGGCCGTTGCGGATCACCGCGACGTTGCCCAACGACTTCTGGTCGATCGCGGTGTTCGACCGGCGCGGCCGCAACCGGTTCAGCCTGAACCAGCGCTCGGCGGAACGCTCCGAACTCGACATGGCGGTGATCACGCCGGTGCAGATGGCCCAGCTTCGCCAGGACCCGCCGTCCGCGCTCGAGACCGCAATCGTGGTCGAGATTCCGCTTCAGCAGGGCTTCGCATTGATCCGCGTGTTCGTCGCCGACGAAACACTGCTGCCGCAGGCCCGCGCCGCCCTCGACACCGCCGATTGCGCCGGATCGCTCTAGAAGCCTCAGCTCCGTCGCGGATCGAGCGTCACCGCATAGAGTTCGTTGTCGTCGCGATCCATCAGCCGCACGGTGAGCTGCCCTGTCGGTCCGTCGATGTCGACCAGGCCGAAGAACTGGAGGCCGTCTGTCGGCGGCAGGTTGACGCCCTGGCCTTCCGCCGGTGCCTTCACGAACTTCACTTCCGGACCGAAGGTCATGTCGAGTGCGTTGGGGCCGAAGGTGCCGGCGTGGATCGGACCGGAGACGAACTCCCAGAACGGGGTGAAGTCCTGGAACTGCGCGTTTGACGGATCGTAATAGTGCGCCGCCGTGTAGTGCACGTCGGCAGTCAGCCATACGGTATTGTTGATCCCGGCATTCTTGATGAAGCGGAGCAGGTCGGCGACTTCGAGCTCGCGCCCCTTGGCCGGGCCGCTGTCGCCATTGGCGATCGCTTCGGCACCCGCTTGTTCCTGCCAGTTGTCCCATACGATCAGGCCGATCGGCATGTCGGAGGCGATCACCTTCCAGGTCGCATCGGAATTCGTCAGCTCGCGCTTCAGCCACGCTACCTGCCTGGCGCCGAGGACCCGCGCTTCCGGCGTCAGTTCGGTCTCCATCGACGGACCGTTCGGACCGCGATAAGAGCGCAGGTCGAGGAAGAACACGTCGAGATGCGGGCCGTAGGCGATCTTGCGGTAAACGCGCGCCGGATCGGTCGGCGTAAACCGGATCGGCATCATCTCATGGAACGCCCGCGTCGCGCGGGCGATGAGCAGCGGCACCGATTTTTCGGTGTAGCGGTCATCGCCGGAGAGGTCCTTGGCGCTCGACCAGTTGTTGACCACTTCATGGTCGTCCCATTGGGCGAAGGTCGGCACCTCGGCGTTGAACGCCCTGAGGTGCGCGTCGAGCATGTTGTACTTCCACTGGGCGCGGAACTCTTCGAGGGTTTCGGCGACCTTGCGCTTTTCGTCGATCAGCACGGTGTTCACCCATTGGGTGCCGTCGTCGAAATCGACCTCGTCCACCATCGGCCCGTCGGCGTAAACCGTGTCGCCGGAGTGGATGAAGAAATCCGGCCGATGGCTGAGCATCGTCGCGTAGGTCTTCATGCCGGTTTCGTCGATGCCCCAGCCCTGCCCGGCGGTATCCCCCGACCAGGCGAAGGTAATGCTCCGCTGCGAGGTTGGCGCGGTTCTGAATCGCCCGACGATCGGCTCCGACACGGCGTTGACGTCGGATAGATCGGTGGCCGTCAGCCGATAGAAGATCTCCTGGTCAGAGGGAAGGCCGGTCACCAGCCGCTTCACCGCCATGTCCCCCTCGGGCAGCGCACCGAGCGGCGGCAGCGTGATCGCATCGTCGAATCTGTCCGTCGTCGCGATCTCGAACACGACGTTGGCGGGCCGATCGACGCGGGTCCAGATCATGCCTGAGCTCATGTCGACGTCGCCCGACTGCACGCCATGGGTGAAGACCGGCCGGGTGTTGGCCCGTGAATAATACGGCATGGCGATCCCGGAGGCGGCGACAAGACCGGCGGCACCGGCTGTGGTGAGGAACCCGCGACGGCTGACGGCAAGGCTCTTTTTCATCGAGTTATTCCTCGAGGCTGGTGAGAGTGCTCTTAGAGTTGGTCTAATTTGATTGCACGCGATTGTCCAAGCCGTGACGATTCGGTGAACGCCTGTCGCGCGCGACAAGACGCGCCGTCGGGTCGCGGGATATTTGAACTAGGACGTCTTGCGCGGCCGGTTGGTGCCGAGGTGATCGAACTCGCGGCGGCCGACGCTGTCCCTCAGGCGATAGCTGAGGTCGACCGCGGGGCGTTCGATCCGCACGCCCGGAAAGATCACCACCCGGCACGGTTCTGACGTGCGCCTGGGCGCCGTGCGCCTGGCGGCGGACCGTGGATCGAACCTCAGAATCGTGCCCATGCGACCTCTGCGAGATCGGTTCGCCGGATTCTTCGCCCCGGCCGGTGGCGAACGCTTCGGTTTGACTGGAGCCGATTAAGCTGCCGCTATGGTTAACAGCGTGCTAACCGGAGTGTCGCAAAGTCGTCATCGGCCGGCACGCCGCCGATCCTCAATCCGCATGTCAGATATCGTCGACAAAGGAACGGCCGTCGCGGTCCTCTACCGCGACGATCCAGACATCCGGGTCGAACTTGGTTTCGCGCGCGATCCGCTCTGTGATGGCCGCTGCGTCCGCGCCTTCCGCCACCCGCTCGAAGCGGCGGTCTGTCGGCCGTTCGTCGTCGAAGATGGCCTGCGGCGCCGGCGCATAGAAGTCCGAGGTTCCGTCGAGCCGATCGACGACGATGAAGATCGCGCCAGCTTCGCTCGCCCCCTTGCGCATCACCACGGCCATCGCGCCGGCAGCGAAGCACCGGCGAACATAAGCGCCGACCCACAGGGCGCTGGTAACCCGCATCGCCGTCAGGTGGATTGGAGCGCACCGATGGCGATCAGCCGCTCGAGCACGCCGTCATCTGGAGTTCCGGTGATCGGCAATCCGTTGTCGAGTTCGAAACGGCGGATCGCATTGTCGATCGCGTCGCCCGGCCGGCCGTCTTCGGCGACCGGCCCGTAGCCGATCTGGTTGAGGGCCCTCTGCACGGAGAGATAACGATTGCGCTGGGCGATGTCGGCTGCCGTCGGTATCGGCTCCGGCTGTTCCGCCACCGGTTCGCCGACCACCGCTTCGATCGTCTGCGGCGGCTCTGCGGCCGGCGCGGGATTGACCGCGACCGGGGTCGGCTCGGGCGCCTTCGCCGCCGTCTCGACCGAGGCCGTGGTGATGTGGTCGAGGATGTCGGCGGTTGGCTTGCCGGTCACCGGCAAGCCCTGCGCCTCCTGATAGGCGACGATCGCGGATTGGGTCCGCGATCCGGAGATACCGTCGATCTTGCCGGAGTAGAGTCCCTGCTCGGCGAGCCGGGCCTGCAGGTCGCGGACCAGTTTGCGTTCCGGCGCGGGCTCGGGCGGTTGCGGTGCCGGCGTCGGGACCGGAACGGCGGCCTCGATCACCTCCCGCGGTTCGGGTGACGCCTGCGGCTCTACCGCATCGACCGCAGTCTCGACCCGTGGCCGCGGCACGGGCGGCGCTGCCGCCGGCGTCGTATCCGGCGACACCTCTGCCGTGGTGCCGGGCCGGGTCATGAACAGCGGCTCGGGGTGATCGGCGGTCTGAAGGAAGACCGCGTTCGACACAACCGCGATGGCGGTGAGTGCCATGACGACGAATCCGCCGGACATCGCCGGATTGTCCATGACTCGGTCGACCAGGCGATCGACCAGGCCGCTCCCGGCGACGATCTCGTCAGGTTCGTCGATCATCTCGACAGGCTCTGCCCGGCTGGCTCGTCTTTTCGCCAAGGTTCGATCCTGTTCAGCGACACCCGTTCAGGTGTTCGATATTGGCATAAAACCATGGTCGGTTATGCTTAAGGAAAGCTAAAGACGTGGTGGACGCCGCGAACCGACAATGGTTACAATTTTAGACAAATTGCGCCGGAAGTCTGAACCGCACCTTCAGGTGGCGACCCTACGATCGGTGCCACATCTCACACGGCGCGAAGAGACGGGCGCATGTTTCTGATCAGGATAGTGTTCTGGCTGTCGATCGTGGTTCTGCTGATGCCGGCGAACCCGGAAACCGGCGAAGCGCCGCGGGTGACGGTGATGAACGCGATGCTCGCCGCGCGGGCGACGGTCACCGACCTCTCAGGCTTCTGCGAGCGCAACCCCGATGTGTGCGTCACCGGCCGGGCCGCGGCTGAGGTTTTTGCGGAGAAAGCCGAGAACGGCGCGCGCATGATCTACCGGTATCTGAGCGACATCCAGGGGAACGAGACCGACACGCCCCAGGGGACGCTGACCGACGACGATCTGATGCCGACCTGGATCGAACCGACCGACGAAACCGCCGCCTGAGGCAAACCGCGGCCGCCGATCGGGCCCCGCATCGTTTGCGCCGGCTTATGGTTCGGCCTATATCGCCAGAATGGACCAGGCGGTTACTCAGTCACCGGCGATCGACGACATCGTTGCGGATTTCGAGCTTCTCGACGAGTGGGAGGACCGTTACCGCTACGTGATCGAGTTGGGGCGCAGCCTTGCGCCGCTTGCCGACGACGATCGCACCGAGGCCAACAAGGTGCGGGGGTGCGCCAGCCAGGTGTGGCTCGCCACCGAACAGGACGGGGCCGGGCCGGACGCGGTGCTTTGCTTTCGCGGCGACAGCGACGCTATGATCGTGCGCGGGCTGGTCGCCATCGTCATCGCCCTGTTCGGGGATCGGACCGCCGATGAGATCCTCAAGACCGACGCCGAGGCCCTGTTTCAGCGGCTCGATCTCCGCAGCCACCTGACCGCCCAGCGATCGAATGGCCTCCGGTCGCTGGTCGACCGCATTCGCGCCGACGCGGCTTCAGCCATAGGCGACGCGCCGACCGCGGCGACCGGTTAATCCCGGCCGGCGAGCGCGACCGGGCAAGGGTTGGTCGCACTGTCCGACGCCATCACCTGATCGACGGCCGGTAGTCCGCCGTGCCCCAGTGCACCTGCCCGCCCTGCAACGGCCCACGGCCGGCCTCGGCAAAGCCGTAGTGCCGGGCGAGGCTTGCGAGCGCCAGACGGATCACCAGCTTGGCCGAGCGTGCTGGCCAGGATCGTTCTCGCTCGATCCGATCGATCCCTTTGAGGAAGCCGCAGAAATCGACCAGCAGGCCGGCATAGTCCGGCCCGACCGCGTTGAGTGCCGCTTCGACCCGCCGCCGGGCGGCGATCGTCGCGTCGGCGAGATCGGCGATGCCCTGCCCCTTGCCGCCCCGCCCGCCGCCGCCGAACGCCGACCAGTTGGTGGTCACGCTCGGCATCAGTTGGCCGCGAGTGAAGTCGGACCGGAACCGCTCGCCGGCGGCGAACTCGGCATCGTTGATCAGCGGCTTGCCCCCACGTCCGCGACTACGCCGCAATCGCGCCAGCGGGCTTTCGCCCGCGTTGCGCATCACCTTACGCCGACCGACATTCGGCTCTTCGATGACGGTGGCTTCGACATCCTGGCTGGGAGCGTCATAGCCGCGCAGCGCCTCGCGCCTGAGATGGGAAAGGCCGGCCGGCGTCAGAACGACCGAGTCGCCCTCCCGACGTAACAACCCCCGGGCGATTAGGTGCGGCACGCCAACACCGTCTTCGCCCGAACCGTTTCGATCGTGCGCGCCGGCTCCCTTGATCGCCGCCTTCAGCGCCCTGGTGATCGCGTTGTTGTCAGCCACGGTGACGCACCTCCGCGACCATCGGGATCACCAGCGGGCATGAATCGAGCGCGCGCTCCAGATAGGCGACGATGGCGTCGATTCTCGGATCGTCGCGACTCTCCTCGACCTGCCGGCAGCCATGGCGGGCCGTGGTCCGGTCGCGATCGAACAACCGGCCTGCGCCGACATAAGATAATCCGAACCGGGTGTAGGCCAGGTACATGGCCACTTGTCGGGCGAAGGCGACGTCGGCGCGCCCCCGGCCCGGCTCGCCGAGCACGTCCGGATGCAGGCCGAACGCCGCTGCCACGATGGTTTGTAAAAAAGGGCGCATGGCGCCCGGGCTGTGTCTCCATATCCGGCAACCGCCATTTCCGACCGCTGCCTCGCGTCGTAATTCAAGACTCGACATACGCTTCCCCAACTCGCACCAGATTGTTGCAGGATTTTATTCCTTGCCTACAATAACCCATACGGCGGCAACGGGGATAACTTTCAATATATATACTTACCGAACACAACCTGAGGTTTCTTCAGCGCCACGTCGATACCGACGCAATCCGTCGTTTCCTGTGGAAAATGGATAGACGGGCCACCCCATCTCCCGCCGAATCGCAATTCCGGTAGCGCCGGCGCAAAAACAAAACCGCCGCCAAATTTTGGCGGCGGTTAAGCAGAGTTTGCCGTGTCGAGCTGGGATCAGCTACGACGCCGACGCTGTTGGCCGAGGCCCATTTTCTTTGCGAGTGCTGAGCGAGCTGCCGCATAGTTCGGCGCCACCATGGGATAATCGGCCGCCAAACCCCATTTTTCGCGGTACTCTTCCGGCGAAAGATCGTAATGGGTCCGAAGATGACGCTTGAGTGACTTGAACTTCTTGCCGTCCTCAAGACAAATGATGTAGTCGGGGAACACCGACTTCTTCGGATTCACCGCCGGCTTCGGCGGTTCAGGCTCTGGTTGATTCATCCCCTGATGTGTGCTGCTGAGCGCTCGATGAACCTCAGATATAAGCACCGGCAATTCTTGAGCCGGTACCGGATTATTGGTAACATACGCTGATACTATTTCAGCCGCCAAGTCTATCAGGTCGGCATCAGCAGTTTGATCGTCCATGGTTCACCTTGTCCTTTTTGAGCACAATTTCGACATAATGCCTCAACGGGCGGCATCGAAAACTTGAGGTCTCGATTGCGTGTTGAACCCCACAACAACACGATTCACCCGTAAGACATCAGTCGCACGGTCCGTATAGTGTCAATCTTTTACAAATACAAGGCCCGCTAAGCGACTTTTATAAGTTTTAATGTTAGTTCCGCACACTATGCAAATTGCACAAATAGTTGGCGAAAAGACAATCTCTCATGAAGTCCACTGACGCAATGATGTTCTAGATCCTTGATTAAGCGAATCGGAAAGCACCACGATAGGTCACACGTCGATCGCTATCTGAGGTAGTAGAAGAGCATATAGGCTGCGAGTAAAAACACCGCCCAGAAGGCCATGCTTCCCGTCGGCCAAGCCCTCGCCAGAACACCGGCCGGGCCGTGATGACGATAGATCGTCTGTACCGCCCGCTCTGCTGTTCGCCGGACACGGCCCACAGCACTTACCGCGGCCCGTCCTGACTTGCCATTGAGGAGACGGACCAGAGCCGGCCCGCCGCGCCGCCAAAACCAGTCGACGTCAAGAGTCACTGTCGCCGCTGGTCTCAGCCAGCCAAGCATTAGGACGAACGCGAGCGCCGCGAACAAGAGAAGCTGCAGTTGGGTGATGACGTGGCTGGCGGAGTACGGCGCGGAATCGACTGGGAACGGCAGAATCGCAAACAACGCGGCCGGGAAGATGCCGATCCCGATACACAGGGCCGAGAACAGGATCATTGCGGCGCGCATGGTCAGTGGCGGATCCGGAGGTCTGAGGTCAGACGTGCGATTGAAGAACACGAACCAAGGGAGCTTCAGCCCGGCATAAAGAAAGCTACCGGCCGAAGCGGCGGTCAGCAACAACCAGACTACCATGTTCTTGTCGAGCCCGACACCGTCGGAGATCATCGACTTGGAGATGAATCCCGAGGTCAGTGGAAAGGCCGAGATCGATAGGGCGCCGATGATCCCGCAGATCGCGGTGATCGGCATCGTGGCGTACAGACCACCGAGCTCTGTCATCTTGGTCCGCCCGGTCATCATCATCACCGAGCCGGCCGACATCAGAAGCAATGCCTTGTAGATGATGTGGATGAAGGCGTGCGCCGCGGCTCCGTTCAGCGCGAGTTCGTTGCCGACGCCGATCGCGGTCACCATGAATCCCACCTGGCTGACGATGGAATAGGACAACAGCCGCCGGATGTCGTTTTCGCGAATGGCGTAGATGATCCCGTAGAACATCATGATCAGGCCGAGCCAGATCAGGATTTCGGCGCCGGGGAAACCGCGCAGCAGGACGTAGACGGCAGTCTTTGTCGTGAAGGCCGACAGGAACACCGTGCCGGACCACGTCGCCTGGGGATAGGCGTCCGGGAGCCAGGCGGAGACAGGCCACGCTCCGGCGTTGATCAGGAAGCCGGCGAGGATCAGCCACGCCGCCGGTGACTCGAGGCTCATGGCGGTGAAGGCGATCGAACCGGTATCGCCGATGTGGCCGGCGATGCCGGCCATCAGCAGCACACCGCCGAGCAGATGGATGACGATGTAGCGCTGGCCGGCGGCGCGGGCGCTCTTGCCGGCGATCCACACGATCATCGTCGAGCAGATCGCCATCAGTTCCCAGAACACGAAGACCGTGATCAGGTCGCCGGCGAAGATCACGCCGAGCGACGACCCGCCATACATGAAGGCGAGCGGGATCTCGACCAGTCGCTCTTGACGCAGCGCGAACAAGCCGCCACCGAACACCGCCAGACAGAACACCGTGCCGAACAAGCGACTGAGGGCATCGGAGCGGAAGGGGACGAGTTCGTAGCCGAGCCAGGCGATCGGGCGGGCGCCGTCCGGCAGCGACCAGATCAACGCCAGCACGACCAGCGGCGCAGCCAGGATGACTGCGTCGCGGACGGTACCCCGGAGCCAGATGAGAACGATACCGGCCGCAATCAGGACAAGCCCTGGCAACAGCACCGGCAGGAGCAGGCCGAGGCTAGGTGTCATAATAGGTGTCCCTTCGCCCCAGAACGACGCCCAGCACCCTGGCCACGACGACAATCGCGATGCTGCTCAGAAAGCCGAACCAGGCGTAGAAGCCGAGGGTTCCATCGATACCGAACTTGCCCTCCCGTTCGACGATCAAGAACTCGAAACCGACCAGCGCCGCCAGAATGACGACGAAGACGATCCC
The DNA here is from genome assembly GCF_965232525.1 of Bauldia sp. Taxonomy (GTDB): domain Bacteria; phylum Pseudomonadota; class Alphaproteobacteria; order Rhizobiales; family Kaistiaceae; genus Bauldia. The sequence goes on from NZ_OZ246980.1 coordinate 3,889,773, forward strand.
GAACACGCGGAGCGGACCGGGGCGGATCAGTTGACGGTCGTCGTTATTCATCGACATCGGGTGACAGCTCCCCGGTTAGGCGTTCGGCGAGATCGAAGGGTACGTCCGGCACCAGGAACAAGACGACGGTCAGGATCGCCGTGAAGGTCAGCGAAACGACCATCGGCCAGGGTGACTCGGTCACGTTCTGCTTGCCACCGCTCCCGCGAAACGCGCGATAGACAATCGGCAGAAAGTAGCCCGCGTTAAGTACCGTCGAAAAGACAATGACCGCGACCGCGAACCACTGCTCGATGGATACGGCAGCGATCAGGATGAACCATTTGCCGAGGAATCCGGCGGTCGGCGGCACGCCGATCATCGACAGGGAACCGATGGCAAAGGCCCCCATGGTCCATGGCATCTTGCGCCCGACGCCGTTCATCTCGCTGATGTTGTCGACATGGGCGCCGACATGGACCGAGCCGGCGGCAAAGAACAGGGTGATCTTGGAGACCGCATGGGCGGCGATATGGAGCACTGCGCCGAGGATCGCCAGCGGCGTGAACAGCGCTGCGCCCATTACCACATAGGACAATTGGCTCACGGTCGAGTAGGCCAGTCGTCGCTTGAGATTGTCCTGCTGCAGAGCGATCAACGAGGCGGCGACGATCGTGACGCCCGCGACGTAGAGTAGCCAGTCGCCGGTACCCGCCTCCGCCAATGTCTCGACACCGAAGACATAGACGATCACCTTGACGATCGTGAACACGCCGGCCTTGACCACGGCGACGGCATGGAGGAGCGCCGACACCGGCGTTGGCGCCACCATCGCCGCCGGCAGCCAGAGGTGGAGCGGCATCACCGCCGCCTTGGCGATGCCGAACACGAACAGCGCGAGCAGAATGCCGAGCGAGACGTCCGACATGGTCCCGCCCAGAATGCCCCCCGGCTCGAAGTCCAGGGTTCCGGTCGCAACCAGCGTCCAGGCGATCGCCGGGAAGAGCAGGATGGTCGACGCACCCAGCAGGAACATCATGTAGACCCGGCCGGACTTGCGCGCGTGCTCGGTGCCCTTGTGGGTGACCAGCGGATAGGTGGAGATCGTGAGGATCTCGTAGAAGACAAACAGCGTGAACAGATTGCCGGCGAACGCGACACCCATGGTCGCGGCGAGCGCGATCGCGAAACACACATAGAAAAGGGTCTGCCGGTGGGCGGCCTCGGCCCGCATATAGCCGATCGAATAGACCGAGTTGGCGATCCACAGACCCGACGCGATCAGCGCGAAGAGCATCCCCAGCGGCTCGACGGAAAAAGCGATGGTCAGCCCCGGCACCACCGTCCAGACCTCGAGCGCCGGTTCGCCACCGGCAAGCACCTCAGGCAGCAACTGGACGACGACGTAGAACAGCGCCACTGCCCCCGACAGGGTCACCGCCTCGCGGATGTTCGGCCGTCCGTCGAATAAGGGCAGCAGCACCGCGACGGCGGTGGGGACGATGAGGGCGAGTGCGATGAGGGTTGCCGGCGTCATCGGATCCCCGCCAGCAGCGCTTCGGCCGCCCGTTCGGACATGGCGGCGGTCAGCTCGGTGTCGATGCCGAAATAGATGGTGGCCAGCGACAGGATCCAGATCGGCGCCAAGGTCCCGAACGATGCCTCCTTGGCCTCGGCCGCCGGCCCGGTCGGCTCACGGAACCAGACGCATTCCATGAAACGGCCGACATAGATGACGGTCAGCATCGACGAGAGCACGATCAGAAAGGCCAGCCACCACCAGCCGACCTCCCACGACGCCACCACCAGGTACCATTTGGAGATGAAGCCGGCGGTTCCCGGTACGCCGACCAGGCTGAGACAGGCGATCATCACCGCGCTCATCGTCAGCGGCATGCGGCGGCCGATCCCCGCCGCGCCGGAATAGTCGATCGCCTGGATGCGGTAGAAGATCGCCCCGAGCCCCATGAAGATCGCCGCCTTGACCATGGCGTGGTTGAGCAGGTGCACCAGGCCGCCGGTCAGGCCGGTGACCGTCGCGATGGCGAAGCCGAGGGTGATGTAGCCGACCTGACCGACCGACGAATAGGCGAACATCCGCTTCAGGTCGGACTGGAAGATCGCCACCGTCGAGGCGCCGAAGATCGCGGCCACCGACAGCCCGATCAGGATCGGGGTGACCGGCAGCTCTGAGAAGACGAAGCCGGCGCCGAACACCGAGAAGACGTAGCGGGCGAACAGGTAGAGCGCGACCTTGGTCGCCGTCGCCGCCAGGAACACGGTGGTGAACGACGGCGCGTAGGCATAGGCATTCGGCAGCCAGACATAGAGCGGGAATAGCGCGATCTTGAGGCTCAGCCCGACGACGATGAACGCCAGCGCCACCAGCACCGGTCGTGTGGTCTCGACGTCGACGATCCGCTCGGCGATGAGCGAGATGTTGAGCGTCCCGGTCATCATGTAAAGGAGGCCGACGCCGATCACGTAGAACGACGCGCCCATCGTGCCCATGATCAGGTACTGGTACGCCGCGACCAACGACCGGCGATCGCGCCCCATGGCGATCATCGCGTAGCTCGACAGCGACGAGATCTCGAGGAACACGAACGCGTTGAAGGCGTCGTTGGTGATGGCGATGCCAAGCAGCCCGGCCATCGCCGTAAGGTACATGGAGTAGAACCACGCGACCCGGCCTTCCGGTACTTCGGAGAGCACGCTGAGGCGGGCGAACGGCGCGATCACCCCGGCGACCGCCGAGACCAGCAGCAGGATCAGCGCATTGGCGATGTCGATCCGGTACTCGATACCGAGCGACCGGTCCCAGCCGCCGAGCTCGTACGTCACCACCCCTTCGTTGAGCACGCGCAGGAACAGCATCGCCGAGATGACCGGCATGGCGATGCTGACCACCATGGTGACCAGCCACGCCGGACCGGGCCGACGCACCATCGCGGCGAGAAGTGCCCCGAATAGCGGTACGATGACCTGAAGGGCGGGCAGTTGCTCGCCGATCAAGGTTCGTCTTCCCGCTCGAAGATTTCGTCTTCCTCGATCGTGCCGTACGCCTCGTTGATGCGCACCACCAGGGCGAGACCGACCGCGAGCGTCGCGATGCCGACGACGATCGCCGTCAGGATCAGGACGTGCGGCAGCGGATGGGTATAGACGGTGAAGTCCTTGTCGATGATCGGCGGCGTTCCGCCCAGAATCTTGCCGGCCGACAGGTAGAGCAGGAAGACCGAGCTCTGGAACATGGTGAGCCCGATCAGCTTCTTCACCATGTTGCCGCGGGCGATCACGATGTAGAGGCCCGAGACCATCAGGAACACCGTGACCCACTGGTTGTAGTGGGCGACCAGCCCGCCGGCGAGATTGACGAGTTCGTTCATTTCCGCCCTCGCCCGGCGAATGCGTAGAAGATCGCCACCATGGTCGAGCTGACGGTCACGAAGACGCCGATCTCCACCAGAAACACGCCCCATTCCTGGCTGTGGGGCATGTCGTAGGAGAGCTTGGAGTAGTCGAGATAGTTGAGGCCGGTGAGCCATCCGAGCACGCCGACGCCGGCGAAGATTAAGACGCCAAGCGGGATCATCGCCTCGACCAGCCCGGGGCGCACCAACCGCATCGCCGCGTTGAGGCCGTAGATGAGCGCGTAGAGAATGACGCCCGCGGCCGCGATCACCCCGGCCTGGAACCCGCCGCCGGCGCTGTAGTCGGCGTGGAACTGCACATAGAGCGCGAACACGAAGACAAACGGCAGGATGAACTTGGTAACGACCCGGAGGATGACGTCCAATCGCATGGCGCTACGCCCCCGGCCGCGTGCGCTTCAGCAGCATCAGCACGGCGATGCCGGCGACGAACACCACGGCGGTTTCGCCCAGCGTATCGAGACCGCGATAGCTGCCGAGCACGGCCGACACCACGTTGTAGATCCCGGTCTCGGGCAGCGACCGGTCCATGTAGTCGGGACCGGCGAGCTGCACCGGCGTGTCCGCCGCGCCGAAGGGCGGCGTTCCGGTCACGCCCCAGATCAACACGCCCGCGGTGGTGACAGCCAGAATGAGCGGCAGGATCGGCGAGTGCCGCGGTTTCGCCTCCTCGGTCTTGGTCAGATAGAGCGTTCCGAGCAACAGCACCGTGCCGATACCGGCGCCGACCGAGGCTTCGGTGAGCGCAACGTCGACCGCGTCGAGTACCAGCATCACGCTGGCAATCAGGAAGCTGTAGATGGTCGATAGCACCACGACGGCGAACAGATTGCGGACCCGGACGATGCCGATCATCGTCACTGCCAGCAGCGTCAGCAGCACGAAGTTGATCAGGGCTTCGATGACGTCGCCTCCTCGACCGGCGGATCGACGTCCTCGATCTCCCGCCCGGTCTTGTCGCGGGGCTTGAAGCCGGCGTGCAGCGCCGCGCGAGCGACGGCATGGGTCGCGGTCGGGCTGGTCAGTGCGATGAATAGAACAAGAAAGATCAGCTTGACGCTGACCAGCGACCAGCCGGAGAAGAATACCAGCCCGATCAGCACCAGCGAGACGCCGAGCGTGTCGGTCACCGATGCCGCATGCATCCGGGTGAAGATGTCCGGCATGCGGACGATGCCGAGCGCGCCGATCGCCATCAGCAGGGCGCCGGCCAGTGTCACGATGCCGCCGATCAAGGTGACGATGTCGCCGGTCATAGCGACCCTTCCTCCTCGTCCTCGCCGCCGTAGCCGAGCGGGCCGTAGCGGAAATATTTGAGGACGGCGAACACACCGATGACGTTGAGCAGCGCGTAGGTGATGGCGATGTCGAGGAAGTCGGGCCGGCCGGTGATGAAGCCGAACAGCGCGAGAATCACGATCGCAGCATTGCCGACCGAGTTCATGGCGACCAGCCGGTCGAATACGGACGGCCCCTTCAGCGCCCGCACCAGTATCAGCGCCAGCGCCACCAGCGCCGCGATCATCGCTGCCGCCAGCATTACCGGCTCCCTTCGAACGCGGTGACCCGGCGATCCATTTCGCCGCCTTCGACCTCGGCCGCGCTGGCTTCGGTGAGCGCATGGACGACGAACTTCGGCGCGTTGCGATCGACCTTGGCACTGATCGTCGCCGGCGTCAGTGTGATCGAGTTGGCGTAAGTGGCCATGCCGACGGCGGTTTTCTGGGTTGGCCGGATGCCGATCAGCTTCGGCGAGACCGGCAGTGACGGCGTCAGGATGATGCGCGCAACATTGAGGGTCGACTTGACAATCTGGACGGCGAGCCACGGCCAATAGAGTAGGCCCGGCAGGACCAGCTCGGCCGGGTGGCCCTCCTCGTCGGCGTAGCCGAACGAGCGGCCGAACAGCGCGATGACCACCGCGATGATGAACCCGAGCGAAATGAACCAGGCGGTGTAAAGCCCGGATAGCAAAAGCCAGAAAATGAACAGCGATACCGCCAGGCTGATGGTGCGGAGCACGCGATGGGAACCCCTCTTGTCAACGGGCTCACATTACCCAGCCCGCCCCGCCGATCAACAGAAACCGGGCGCGCGCCTTTGCCACGGTTCAAGAGCACGTCCAGGCGGTTGGCGGGGCGATTACTGGCGAAGCGGAGGCCGGACACCTGACGCATGGCTTCAAACACCGTTTCCGTCGGGTTCCGGCGTTCCTTCAAGAGAAGCGCGACGGCACATAGAGTTACGTCGCCGTATGAACATCCGTCTTCCACGCTAAGACAAAGTACGATCCAAGTCCCCGGAAAGTTGGGCGCCAGCGCAGGAAGCGTATCCGCTCACGCGTGATCCTTGATATCTCCGTTTTCATACAGCCTAACCTCGAACATATCGAAAATTTCCCGATCATTCGCCGAGAACCATAGTTGTACTATCTTGCGTATATAATATATAAAAACAATTTGAATCAATACACGGGAGGGAAGCCATATCGTTGATTGCAAAAAAGAACAAGATCAGTAAACCCTTCATTGACAAGATCAAGAAGGACACTCGAGTCCTGTCCGACGACTTCGGCCGGATCACCCTGACGCCGGCCGGCGCGGCGGCCGCGGCCAACGACTGGGAGAACGGTGTTGCAGTCGCCGTCGGTCGACTGGACGGTGAGGTGAAGGCGTTGGGGGTCGCAGCCGATACCCGCCGCGATGATCAGGGCCGCGGCGGGCGGAACCTCGCGGTGACGTGAAGCGGCCGCGCGTTGTATGGACGGAACGGCGACAGCATATAGGACGGTGCGCCGCTCCCAGGCGCCGCTTCAAGTAACAACAACAATAGGTCCGGCAATGACCGCCTCACCGCCCAACAAGATTCGCAAGACCGACTCCGAATGGCGCGCCCAGTTGACGCCCGAGCAGTATCGCATCACCCGCCAGGCCGGCACCGAGCGGCCGGGCACCGGCCCATATCTCAATGAGAAGCGCGACGGCACATACCGATGCGTATCGTGCGGCACGCCCCTGTTCCGTTCCGAGACCAAGTATGAGTCCGGCTCCGGCTGGCCGAGTTTCACCGCGCCGGTCGACGCGGCAATGGTTGAGGAACTGGCCGATCACTCCCACGGCATGACGCGCACCGAGGTTCGCTGCGCCGCCTGCGAGGCCCATCTCGGCCACGTCTTCAACGACGGCCCGGGTCCCAACGGCCTGCGCTACTGCATGAACGGCTGCGCCCTGGACATGGACCCCGATGACGACAAGACGTGATGTGACCGCGTCGCCGGCGCTCTCCGCCGGCGGCGCGTTGAAGCCCCCTGTCGCCGAGCGCCGGCCGGTCACCGACACCCGCCACGGCATCAGCCGCACCGACGATTACGCCTGGCTCCGGGCCGACAACTGGCAGCAGGTGATGCGCGAGCCGGCAGCGCTACCGGCCGACATCCGCGCGTATCTGGAAGCCGAGAACGCCTACACCGACGCGGAGATGGCGGACGAAGAGGCGCTCCGGGAGACGCTCTTCAAGGAGATGCGCGGTCGGATCAAGGAAGACGACTCGTCGGTTCCGGTGCCGGACGGACCGTATGCCTACGGCGTCCGATATACTGAGGGCGCCGAGCATCCGATGATCGTGCGCACCGACCGCGACGGACGCAACGAGATTGTCCTGCTCGACGCGAACAAGCTCGCCGAGGGCAAGGCCTACCTCCATCTCGGCGGCTCGGCCCACAGTCCCGACCACACGCTGCTCGCCTACTCGGTCGACGAAATGGGCTCGGAGTACTACGAGCTCCGCATCCGCGACGTCGCCACCGGTGAAGACCGCGCCGATCGGATTCCCAACACCACCGGCGGCGCCGTCTGGGCAGCCGACGGTCGCAGTGTCTTCTATATCTGGGTCGACGAAAACCATCGCCCCGCCAAGGTGTTTCGCCACACGGTCGGCACCGACGCCAACGAAGACGTGCTCGTCCACGAGGAAACCAACCCGGGTTATTTCCTCGGAGTCGGTAAGACCCAGTCGGACGCCTTCGTCGTCATCGACAGCCATGACCACGAAACCTCGCAGTCGTGGCTGATCCCCGCCGACCGACCGGACGCGCCCCCGCGGCTTGTCGCCGAGCGCCGGGACGCCGAGCGCTACTCCGTCGAGCACAATGGCGACCGGCTCTACATCCTCACCAACGCCGACGGGGCCGAAGACTTCAAGATCGTCAACGCCCCCGTCGACAGTCCTGACCGTCCCAACTGGACGGACCTCGTGCCCCATCGGCTCGGCCGGTTGATCCTGTCCGGCACCGCCCACAAGGATTACCTGATCCGGCTCGAGCGCGAGGCCGGCCTGCCGCGAATCGTCATCCGCCATCTTGCCGACGGCGCCGAGCACGCCATCGCCTTTGACGAGGAGGCCTATTCGCTGGGGACCATGCCCGGCTACGAGTTCGACACCACCACGCTGCGTTTCAGCTACTCGTCAATGACGACGCCGGGCCGGGTCTACGATTACGACATGGCGAACCGCACCCGGGTCCTGCGCAAGGAAGACGAGATCCCGTCCGGCCACGATCCGGCCGACTACGAAACCCGCCGCATCTACGCCGCCGCGTCCGACGGCGCCGAGGTGCCGATCTCGCTGCTCTATCGCCGCGGCACCCCGGTCGACGGCACCGCGCCGTGCCTCATCTACGGCTACGGTGCGTACGGCATCGCCATGCCGGCGTCGTTCTCCACCACCCGGTTGTCGCTTGTCGATCGCGGCTTCGTCTATGCCATCGCCCATATCCGCGGCGGCAAGGACAAAGGCTTCCACTGGTACGCTGACGGCCGCCGCGAAAAGAAGGTCAACACCTTCACCGACTTCATCGCCTGCGCCCGCCATCTCGTCGCGGAACGCTACGCCGCCGCCGACAAGGTCGTCGGCTGGGGCGGCTCCGCCGGCGGCCTACTGATCGGCGCGGTCGCCAATAGCGCCCCCGATGCCTTCGCCGGCCTGATCGCCGAGGTGCCGTTCGTCGACACCCTCAACACCATGCTTGACGACACCCTGCCGCTGACTCCGCCGGAGTGGCCGGAGTGGGGCAACCCGATCACAAGCGCCGAGGACTACCGCACCATCGCCGCCTATTCGCCCTACGACAATGTCGGCGCCCATCCCTACCCCGCCATTCTCGCCTTGGCCGGGCTCACCGACCCGCGGGTGACCTATTGGGAACCGGCCAAGTGGGTGGCGAAGCTCCGCGCCACCCAGACCGGCGATCACCTGCTGCTGCTCAAGACCAACATGGACGCCGGCCACGGCGGCGCCGCCGGCCGCTTCGACCGGCTCAAGGAAACCGCCTTCGCCACCGCGTTCGCGCTGAAGGTGGTCGGCGTGGCCGACGCCCCGTCAAAGGTGCGATCTCGGCACAAAGTCGGCAGCCGTCCCGGCGTCACATGGAACCCGCTCATTCCCGAGTAGTCGGGAATCCAGCGAAAGAGTCAGGATACCAGTCTTGGCCGGCCCTTCTCGCCGATCGTTGAGGCTCGCCCTTGCCGCCTCAGCAGCTCAGCGAAAACGCGAAGGTCTTCTCCAGCGGGCGGCCGCTGGCGCCATGGCGCTCGACCACGTCTTCGAGCATGAAGCCCTGAGCCGTGCGATAGGCGCCGGTTCCGGCCACGATCGCCCGTTCGCCACTGGTGACCGAGACCGATTGGGTGTTTTCCACCGCCGAGGCCGGCTCGTAAACGGCTTCGGTCATGATCATGCCGTCCGGCAGAAGGAAGTACCCGCGATAAAGTGCGGCGCCCGTCGATCCTGCCGGCGGGGCGGGATCGATCGAGGTGATGTACCAGCGATAGAGCCCAGCGGGTTCGCCTTCTTCGTCGATCAACGACCGGACCCCAACACGTACATCGCCGAGGCTGACCCCCGCGTCTCCGCCGTCATGGAAGGCGACCACGCGGTTCTCGCCGGTGCTCATGAGTGTGAACTTCCCGCAGCCGTCGCCTTCGGCCGCCCCGGCCAGGCTCGACCCAACCAGGACCGCGACCGCCGCGAAAACTGAACGACGAACCATCATTCTCGTCATGGCGCTTGCCCTGTCCCGCTTTTTCGATGTGCGACGATGCTGCACACGAGGGCGGTGGTCAAGCACCGCGATGGAGCCCTGCTCCGTTCCGTCGCCGCCGCCTCACAGCACCAACTCGTCGATGACCGCGAAGTCCTTGTATTTGAGGACCGCTTCGAGCTTGGCGAACATCACCATATCGTCGCCGCCCTTGCCGTCGACGTCGTAGTAGAGCTTGTTCTTGTTCTCGCCGAGCTTGAGGATCAGGTGGTCGTTGTCGTCCTTGGCCTTGTTGCCGACAACGAACTCGCCCTTGCCGACCTTGTTGCCAACCGCGTCGAAGATGTCATCGAGGAGGACGATGGTGTCGCCCTGCTTGCGACTGAAGTCCTTGATGCCGTCGACATTGGTGCGCGCGTCGAGTTCGGCGGTGAACACGAACTGGTCGGCCTTCTTGCCGCCCTTGAGCCGATCGTCGCCGCCCTCGCCGATGAGGATGTCCTTGCCCTTGCCGCCGAACAGTTCATCGCGGGCGCCGACGCCGATCAGGATATCCTTGCCATCCTTGCCTTTGACCACCGCACCGTCGACCGCACTGGTCAGCACGTCCTTGCCGTCGGTTCCCTTGATCACGGTCCCGTCGCGGAAGTCGTAGATCGCGCCGAACAGGCCGTCAGTGCCGGAGCGATCGGCGGCCCCCGTGAAGACGCGGCCATCCTCAAGCGTCGCGATGATTGGGTCGCCGGGCAGGCCGAAGGCGTTGGCGACGAAGATCCCGCCGACCGCATTGCCATCGGCATCGTAGCGCTGGCCCTCGGCGGTTTCGGCGATATCGTTGTCCCACAGCACAACAAAACCGCCATCCGGCAGCGCCGTCACCGCCGCCTCGTTGTCCTCGCCGATGAAGTTGCCATCGACACTGGTCGGGCCCTGAACAACATCGCCTGCGGCGTCATAGACGGCGAAGAGCACGTCACCGTTCCCGTCGGCATAGCGCTCGTTGAAGGCGACAACGAAACCGCCGCCGGCAAGTGCGGCGATAGCGGCGCCGGACTGATCGAGCGCGTCGTCAGTCACCTGGATCGGCGCACTGACGATACCGGCAGCCGAGACCGTGTGAACGACGATGTCGTCGTCTGAGGTCACGGCGACAGCGAAAGAGCCGTCGACCAACGCCGCCGCCGAAGGACCATGAGCGTCGGCGTTGACGATGATCTCGTCGCCGATGCTGCCGTCCGTCGCGACGATCTTGGCCTTCACCGCGTCACCGGCGGACTCCCTGTAGGTCACCAGAAACCGCCCATCGGTCGCGCCGACGATGGCCGGTGTGTCGGCATCCTCGGCGACGACGGTGGGAAGCCCACCGATCTCGTTGCCATCGATATCGAACGTCGCGATCCGAACGAACTGATCGGCACCGTCAAAGGTCTCGTAGACGGCTACGAACCCGCCGCCGACCCGACCCGCGACCGCCACGTCCGTGGCGCCGCCGTCGACCGTCGGCACGTTGATTTGAAACGCATCGCCGACCGGGTTGCCGCGTGCATCGAAAATCTGCCCGGCGACGTCGTTGCCGTCCCGGTCAAACAGCGGGTCGGTGGCATCCCCGTCATCGGTCCAGGCGACGAGAAACCGGCCGTGGCCGATCGCCGCGACAGCGGGAACGTCCTGGTCCGCGCCGTCAGTCTTGGGGAGTTGGAATTCCGGTTTCCAGATTGCCGAGGGGTCCAGCGGTTCACCGGGTGCGACCCCGCTCCCCGCGACGCCATCGATGTCGAAGACGGTGCCGAACATACCGTCGCTTCCGCCAACCGCTTCGTAGACGACGAACAAGTTTCCGTCGGTGGAGACCGCCGCCGTCATGTCCGAAACCGGCTCGGTGTCGCCGGCAACGAACTGATCGCCGACCGGGTCCCCGGTCGGGTCAAAGCGTTGGCCGTAGGCGGTTTCCTCGGTGGCGTTGTTCCAAAACGCGATGAAGTCGCCGTTGGCAAGCGGAACCAGGGTTGAGTCTTCGGTATTGTCGCCGACATCCGGCGTGATCGTCTCGAGCACCGTCCCGTTGCTGCCGAAGATGACAATCTTGACAGTGCTCGACGTGACGCCTTCGACCTCGGTGTAGGTCACAACGAAGCCGCCGGTCGCGAGGCTGATGATCTTAAGGTCTTCGTACTGGTCGTTGCCCTCGTCGACGGTGATCAGTGAGCCCACCGGGGCTTCGGCGGCAGGATCGTAGCGTTGGAACACCACGTTCGCATTGCCCAGCGCGTCATCGACGGTGGCGGCGACCACGACGGTGTCGTCACCCAGGACGGCAAGCGATGTTTCAATAACATCGGTAAAGCCGGTGATGACCGGAACCTCGATCGGATCGCCTAGTTCATCAAAATTGAACAGGAACAGGAAGACGTCATTGTCCCGATCGAAAACCACATTAAGGCCGCCGGTTGCGGTCGGATCGATTTGAGGCGTATTGCCAACAATAATTGGAGAGCTTGAGTCCACCGCATCGTCGAGGATCAAAGTGAAAATGATCTGGTCTTCGACCGGTTCCTCATCCTCAAATAACACGGCAACGGCGGAGTTGGGCGAAGCGAGAGCCACCGGATCGACCTGGTCGCCATCTTCAAAAGTCACGTTAACCTGGAACGGGTCGCCATCGGGCGTTCCGTCGGCGCCGAAGAACTGCCCGACGATGTCCTCGCCGTCGGCGGTGATGAACTCGTTATCGCCATTGTCATCCACCCAGACGACGAAAAATCGCCCATCCGGCAATGCGATGACATTCGGGTTATCCTGGTCGGTACCAGCTTGATAGGGGAGCTGAAATTCGGGGGTAATCACTGTCGGGGTCATTGGTGCCCATTCCGTTTGGTGTTCGGCGCGCCAATGCTGAGAAGCCGGATCGAACGGGTTGCTGCTGACGATCGACGGCGGCGCCGGTGCTCAGGGGAGCGGCGACCTGAACTGCTCAGATCACCAGCTCGTCGATGACGGCGAAGTCCTTATGCTTGACCTTGGTGTCGAGCGTGGCGAACAGGACCTGCTTGTCACCGCCCTTGCCGTCGGCGTCGTAGTAGAGCTCGGTCCCCTTGAGGATCAGGTGGTCGTTGCCATCCTTGGCCTTCTTGCCGACCACGAACTCGCTCTTGTTGACCTTCTTGCCGACCGCATCGAAGACATCGTCGAGGAGAACGATCGTGTCGCCCTTCTTGCGGTTGAAGTCGACGATCTGATCGACATTGGTGTTCTTGCTGAGCGCGGCGCTGAATACGAACTGGTCGGCGTTCTTGCCGCCTTCGAGGATGTCGTTGCCCCGGTCGCCGATGAGGATGTCCTTGCCCTTGCCGCCGATCAGTTGGTCCTGCGCCTCGACGCCGATGAGGATGTCCTTGCCGTCCTTGCCCTTGACGACGGCACCGGTCACCTTCGAGGTCAGCACGTCTTTGCCGTTGGTGCCCTTGATGACGTCGCCTTCGCGGAAGTCAAGGATGGCGGCGAACACATCGTCGGTCCCGAACGGCTCCTCGTGTCCGACCAGAACGCGGCCGTCTTCGAGCAGGGCCGAGAACGTGTTGGTGGTTTCGCCAAACCCGAGGGCCAGGAAGACGTCTCCGACCTTGTTGCCCTCGCTGTCGAACCGCTGCGCATAGGTATCTTCGACATCGTCATCGTCCCAGGTTACGAGGAAGCCGCCATCGGGAAGCGCGGCAATCGACGGATCGTCATGATCCACGTCGCCGGGCGGGCTGACCCGAACCCCGGATTTGATCACCACGCCGGTGTCATCAACCACCGCGACGCTGATGGTCCTGTCAGTGTCACGGTAGACGACGGCGAAGCCGCCGCCAGAAAGGGCAACGACTTCAGGGACGCGCCCGTTGCCGGCCGAGTCGTCGACAAGGATCTCAGGGCCGACAGTTGGCGGATCGCCGGACGTCACAAGGCGCGCGACGATGTCTTTGTTGACGGTCCCGCCCTCTTCGTCGATCTCATAGACGACGGCGAAGGAACCGTCGGCCAGGGCCGTGACGACGGCGTTGTTGCCGTCACCGGCGATCTCGAACTCCGAACCCACGACACCGGCAGCGTCGACAAAGACGCCGAGAACCGGCTCGTCTCCTGGTGTGCTGCGGCTATAAGTGACAAGAAAACCATTCTCGCTGGAGGCGATGTCCGGGGTCTCCGGCGCTCCGCCCGTAGCGTCGGTCACAATCGCCCCGTTCAAGAGAGCGCCGTCGCCGTCGAAGACCTCGATACGGATCGCCTCTATATCGCCAACCTTGTCCGTGTCGTCTTCATAAACGACGGCAAATCCGCCATCCGGCCCAGGCGCCAGTCGTTGCGCCTCCTGATCGCCGGCGGTGAATGTTGGGTTGAGCTGAAATTCGCCGCCGACGCGATTGCCGAGCGCATCGTAGATTTGGCCGACGATGTCGCGGCCGTCGGACAGGGCGACCGGCCCACCATCGCTTTCAGTCCAGGCGATGACAAAGCCGCCGCCATCAAGCGTCGTCACCGTCGGCGAATTCTGGTCGGCGCCATAGGTCGGGTTGGTTTGGTAGTCAGCCTTCCAAACGAAAGTCATGAGTGCTTCCTGTTTCGTTATTAATTTGGTTGTCGAACTGCCGAGCAGCGGGGCGTCATCAACGACTCTCCGCCCGGGTGCCTTCACGCCGCAGCAAGAACGCACCCGTTGCTATGTTTTTACTTCCTGCAACCGATCTTTCGCCCACCAGACCAGATGTCGCGGCGTAACTAGAGCGCTGAAGGAAAAATCAACACCTGGGACGTGAATAAAACCGCGATCAGGCGTTTTTTTTGTCGAGCTTGACTCGTAATGACCTGAAATCGCGCGTTTTTCGCGACTTTCTCAATATGTCGGCAAATTTTATTGTAAATCTTTTACAATAAGGGACTGATCAACCGCGCCGCGTTTTCGGTGAACCGCTCGCTCGGTCGCCGTCTGGCCCACCGTTCGGGATCGAGCCGGTCGCTGTCGCGAATGTAAGAGTCCTGCAGATCGGCCAGCTCGCCGGCGAAGCCGGCATCGTAGACGAACAGCGTCACCTCGTAATTGAGCCACAGGCTGCGCATGTCGAAATTAGCGGTGCCGAACATCGCCCGCGCCCGGTCGATGGTGATCGATTTGGTGTGGAGCAGGCCGCCCCGATAGAGATGCACGGCGATCCCCGACCCCAACAGGTCGTCGTAATAGGACCGGGCGGCATAGCGGGCGAGCACGGAATCGACCCGCTCCGGCACCACGATCCCGACCTCCACCCCCCGCCCGGTGGCGCGGGCGAGCGCCCGGAGCAGCGAGACGTCAGGAACGAAGTACGGTGTCGTCAGCACCAGGCGCTCGCGTGCCGAGTCGATCAGCGCGATCATCATCTGCAGGAGCCCGTCGCCGGAGATGCCGGGGCCGCTGGGAATGACCTGCATGTCGACCGTACCGACCGGTGCATTGAGGTGCAGCCCGGCGCTCTGCACTAGTTTGACCACCGGCTCGCCGGTTTCCAGTCGCCAGTCGGCGATCGCGGTCGCCGCAAGCGGGGCCACGGCCGGCCCTTCCAGCCGCACCATGGCGTCGATCCATTCGCCGACCCCAGCGTCGGTCTTGAAGTAGCGCGGATCGACCATGTTCATGCTGCCGGTCCAGGCGATCGTGCCGTCGATCACCACGATCTTGCGGTGCAGGCGGAGGTCGGTGCGTCCGACGAAACTGCGAATGAGGCCGGCTGGCAATGCCGCGCGGACCTCGACCCCGGCGGCGCGGAGGCGCGACGGGACGCGGCTGCGCCACCATGGCCGCGCGCCGAGCGCATCGATCAAGAGGCGGCATGACACGCCGCGCTTGGCAGCCCGGACGATCGCTTCGGTCACCGCGTCGGCCGCGCCGCCCTCGCCCCAGATATAGAAGACCATGACCACGCTGGTTTTCGCCGCGTCGACCTCGGACGCGATCCGGTGAAGCACCGTCTCGGTATTGTCGAACAGTTGGTAGGCGTTGCCGCCGACCGCGTGGCTGCCGGCCAGGTTGCCACCGAGCGCGTCGAGCCGGCGCGTGGTCGGGTCCTCGTGGATCGCTTCGCCTTCGACCGGCCCGTGCACCTTCTCCGGTCCGAACAGCCGGCGGTAACCGCGATGGAGCGTGATCATCTCGCGCTCACGAGCCGGATCGATACGCCGCTCGCCAATCAGCAGATAGATGAGCGCGCCCGCGTAAGGCACGAGCGCGACAAGGAAAAGCCACGCCAGGGCGACGCCCGGCTGCGGTCGCTTGTTGATCACTCGGACGCCGATGCCGACGACCAACATCCAGTGGATCACCACGCCGATGCTGACGGCGTTCAGCACCAGCGCGGCTCCTCGCGCAACGGCTTCGTCGGTTTCATGCGCCACCCTTTCCGTCCGTGCCGCTTACGATAAGCCGCGGCGGCATGGGCGGAAAGGGCGCGAGCGTCAGCGGCCCCGGCGTGCCGCCACCGCGTCGGCGAGCGTATCGAGCACCGCGACCGAGGCGTCCCAATCGATGCAGCCGTCGGTGATGCTTTGGCCGTAGGTGAGCGGCTCCCCTGCCTTCAGGTCCTGCTTGCCGCCGACCAGATGGCTTTCGATCATCGCCCCGACGATCCGCTGGTCGCCGGCCGCGACCTGTTCGGCGATCGCGTCGATGACCTTAGGCTGGTTCTCCGGCTTTTTCGCGCTGTTGGCGTGACTCGCGTCGATCATCACCATCGGCCGCTGGCCGGAGCCTTCGAGCACCGCGCAGGCGGCCTCGACGCTGGCAGCGTCATAGTTCGGCGTCTTGCCGCCGCGCAAGATGATATGACAATCCGGATTACCGGCGGTCGCTGCGATCGCCGACTGGCCGCTCTTGGTGACGGCGAGGAAATGGTGGGGCATCGACGCCGATTTCACCGCGTCGGCGGCGATCTTGACGTTGCCGTCGGTGCCGTTCTTGAAGCCAACCGGACAGGAGGTTCCCGACGCCAGTTCCCGGTGGACCTGGCTCTCGGTGGTGCGCGCCCCGATCGCCGCCCAGGAGACCAGATCGGCAATGTATTGCGGCGTCGTCATGTCGAGGAACTCGCAGCCGGCCGGGAGCCCCATGTCGTTGACGTCGGCCAGCAACGCCCGGGCGAGCCGCAGTCCCTTGTCGATCGCGAAGCTGCCGTCGAGGTCGGGATCGTTGATCAGCCCCTTCCAGCCGACCGTGGTTCGCGGTTTCTCGAAATAGACCCGCATGACGATTTCCAGCCGGTCGGAGAGCCGCGCCCGAACCTCGGCGAGGCGGCGCGCGTAGTCGCGCGCGGCGTCCGGATCGTGAATCGAACACGGTCCGATCACGACGATCAGCCGATCGTCGGCGCCGGCCAGGATGCGGTGGATCGCAGCACGGCAACCCACGACCGTGGCGGTCGCCTTGGCATCGCGCGGGTACTCGGCGATCACCGCGTCGGGCGGACTGAGCTCCTTGATCGCGGTGATCCTGAGATCGTCGGTGGTATCGGTTTCGAGGGTCGTCAGCATGGGTCACGGTTCCTTGGCTTTGCGCCCGGCCGGCGACCAACAAAAAAAGCCGCCGGAAGGTCCTGGCGGCTTGTCGGTGGTCGTTTCTCGGGTGAAATCAGATCGAACGAACCCCTGCCTCCGCCATGGGCTGCGGATAGCTAAACCAAAAGTAATAGAAGGCGGCGGCGCGGTTCATGGCGCGCGTCATAGCCGAAGCCCGCACCGTTGTCACCCCGTCAATGTTGGCCCGCTGTGGCGGTCACCGCAGATCGGGGTCGATGGAACACAAGCGTCAACGCCGTGAATCCCGCCCGTTGTCGAATCCTCTGCGGAGTGTAGTTGGTATTTCGGGAGAACGCGTGCGGCGGTGCGTGCTTCGAGGCTCGGGCTGAAGCCCTCGCACCTCAGCATGAGGGGGGTGGGCGAAGATCAAGTCGGGACAGCCCGCTTGGGCTGATACAACAGACCTCATCTTGAGGTGCGAGGCCGCCCTGAGCGGCCGAGCCTCGAAAGACGCAGCATCGGTGCAGCTTGCACCGACCCGCGTGCTTCGGGACCGTCTTCGGGTACCTCTGCATCAGGAGAGCGGACCACTGATACATCGCAATTCAACAACGACAACACCGCGGATCCCTCCCCGGCACCGGGGAGGGGGGGACCACCCGAAGGGTGGTGGGCGGGGTGAACCCTAACCCACCCCCCAACACACCGACCTCCAGACGCCGATGGTCAACCCCACCCGACCGCCGCTTCGCGCCGGCCACCCTCCCCAGATTGGGGAGGGATGGCGGTTGGAGCGCCATTTCCGAGCAGCCCTCCGATCGCTACGACAGGCGAGGCCGCCCAGACACCAACGATCGCGACGACGAGACACGACGCCGACACCGCGGTCCCTCCCCGGCACGGGGAGGGGGGACCACCCGAAGGGGTGGTGGGTGGGGTCCTTGCGAGATTTCGACCCTACCCGGCCAACCTTCGCGGGAATGAGCGGAGGTGGTGACGACTGTACAGCAACAACGCCGATCCACCCGTCCCAGCGGAGCGGACTCCCGGTCCGCGCCGCCCGTCTCCACCCGCTCCGCGTCGTCCTCTGGCTTGACCAGAGGACCCATCGAAACCGTTGCTCCGATGACGACCGCGATACCGGCTTTCGCGCTTCAGTGCCCAGCCGCGCACCACTGATACCGGGTCCTCTGGTCAAGCCAGAGGACGACGGGGTGGAGGCTCAACGGTCATCGCCCTCATGCCGAGAGCCCGCCCCTCGACCTCGTCCAGGACCCGCCCCCCGACCTCATCTTGAGGTGCGAGGCCGCCCTGAGCGGCCGAGCCTCGAAAGACGCAGCATCGGTGCAGCTTGCACCGACCCGCGTGCTTCGGGACCGTCTTCGGGTACCTCCGCATCAGGAGAGCGGACCACTGATGCATCGCAATTCAACAACGACAACACCGCGAATCCCTCCCCGGCACCGGGGAGGGGGGACCACCCGAAGGGTGGTGGGTGGGGCTCGCGAGTCGCACGATCAAAAATGCCGTGTACAGTGACTATCATGGCAAGCAACCGCGCCCGCCAACTCCGAAAGACTATGACCCCGCAAGAGGTTAAGCTGTGGGTTCATCTGAGAACGTGGCGCGCGGGTGGCGTCCACTTCCGGCGACAGGCGCCGGTCAACGGTTATGTGGTTGACTTTCTGTGTCGCAGAAACCGCCTCGTTATCGAAATCGACGGGAGCGGCCACACGCGGTTCCGCCAGGCGACAAACGACCGCACTCGCGATCAAGCTCTCGCAGCAGCCGGCTATCGTGTCGTTCGCTTCTGGAATAGAGAAATCGACACCAATCTGCCGGGCGTGCTTCACGCCATACGGTTCGCAGTTAACGAAACCAGAAACCCCACCCGACCGTCGCTTCGCGCCGGCCACCCTCCCCAGATTGGGGAGGGATAAGACGCGCGTTACCCAATCGTCACCGCAGATCGGGGTCGATGGAGGCGTACGCAGCGCAACCGCGATCCCTCCCCGCTTGTCGGGGAGGGGGGACCACCCGAAGGGTGGTGGGTGGGGCGAACCCTAACCCACCTCCCAACACACCGACCTCCAGACACCGTTGATCAACCCCACCCGACCGCCCTTCGCGCCGGCCACCCTCCCCAGATTGGGGAGGGATGGCGGTTGGAGCGCCATTTCCGAGCAGCCCTCCGATCGCTACGACAGGCGAGGCTGTCCAACCACCGACGATCGCGACGACACGTCACGACACCGACACCGCGGTCCCTCCCCGGCACCGGGGAGGGGGGACCACCCGAAGGGTGGTGGGTGGGGTGAGCCCCCCAACTCAACCGCCGACACGCGAACCCAAGTGAGCCGACATAGCCAGAAGGCCGGCCGCCATGAGCGCGGCCGGCCTCGCCGGTTCAGCTCGCGTAGCTAATGAACGCGAGGTTGGCGCCGAACGGGTCCTTGATCGTCGCCATGCGGCCGACGCCGGGGAAGTCCGCCGGCTCCGCCACCGAGTTCGCGCCGGCTTTCAGCGCGTCTTTGTAGCGGGCGTCGACATCGTCGACAGTGACATAGACCAGCCAGTGGCCATTGGTGTTGGGCTGCGGGTTGAAGCCGCCGACTCCCTTCTCGCCGACCATGATACCGGGATAGGCCGAACCGTCCTTCATCGGCATGTCGACTACGTTCCAGCCGAGAACGCTCTCATAGAACTTGCGGGCGGCCGCAGGGTCGGCTCCATTGTGGCCGATCCAGCTCGGGGCGCCATGGGTTGCCATCGGGTCGTTGCTCATCATCACCTCCATCAGAACCGCCGCACCATTGCGGCGGCATCGGAAGGGTGACGAACGACCGTCGCCCGATCCGACAGCTCAGGCGATTTTTTTGGCAAGCGCGGCGACCCGTTCGGCGATGAACGCCCGCTCCGGTTCGGTCGGCGCCATCGCCAGCGCGCGATCGTAGGCCGCGGACGCCGCCGCGTAGTCGCCGCAGTCTTCCAGGAACGCCGCCCGGGTCGAGTGGTAGGGCTGGTAGTGTCGCAACGCGTCGGCCAGCGGCTCGATCAATTCAAGCGCCGCCCGCGCGCCCTTGATCCGTGATACCGCGACCGCTCGGTTGAGCGTGATCACCGGGCTCGGCTGGATCGCCTCGAGCGCCTGGTAAAGCCGCTCGATCTCGGCCCAGTCGGTGGCCGCCGCGGTTGTCGCCGAGCAGTGGACGGCGGCGATCGCCGCCTGGATCTGCAGGGCGCCCGGGCGTCCCTTGCGCAGCGCCTTTTCCACCAGCACCAGCCCCTCGGCGATCATCTCCCGATCCCAGAGGCCGCGATCCTGCCGGTCGAGCGCGACCAGATGGCCATCCGCGTCGAGGCGGGCATCGCGCCGGGAATGCTGGAGCAGGCACAGCGCCAGCAGCCCCGCGACCTCGCCCTGCCCCGGAAACAGATCGAGCAACAGTCGCGCTAGGCGAATGGCCTCGTCGCAGAGCGCCAGGCGGATGTGATCGTGGCCGCCGCCTGCCGAGTAGCCTTCGTTGAAGA
Source organism: Bauldia sp. (assembly GCF_965232525.1). Taxonomy (GTDB): domain Bacteria; phylum Pseudomonadota; class Alphaproteobacteria; order Rhizobiales; family Kaistiaceae; genus Bauldia. The sequence goes on from NZ_OZ246980.1 coordinate 3,910,275, forward strand.
GTAGATAGACCATCGTCACCACCGCGTTCAGCCGCACGGTGCGTTCGGTCCGGGTCGGCGGATCGAGCCGCGTCGCCACCTCCGCAGCGCGGCGCTTGGCCCGGGTGATGCGTTGTTCCATCGCCTTCGGCGAGACGACAAACGCCCGCGCGATCTCCGCGACCGAGAAGCCGACCACTACCTTCAGCGCCAGCGCCAACTGGTCGGCGGTCGACAGCTCCGGATGGCAGCACATGAACATCAGCCGCAGCACATCGTCGCGGAATTCGGCGTCGTCGATCGCCGCCGCCATTTCGGCCTCGCGATCGTCGTCGAAGGTCAGGGTGTCGAGCACCTGCTCGGCCCCGACCGACGCGGTGAAGCGGCGTCGCCGGATCTGGTCGAGACCGGCGTTGCGGGCGACCCGGATCAGCCAGGCGACCGGATCGCGCGGCACGCCCTCCTCCGCCCATTTCTGCGCGGCGCGCACGCAGGCTTCCTGGAACATGTCCTCGGCGAAATCGATATCGCGAAAGCTGCGCACCAGCGCGGCGACCGCCCGCGGCCGGCTCGCGGCGAAAACCGCCCGGGTGAGCCCGCCGCCGCTCATCCCACCGGCTGTTGCAATCCGCCGGCCCAGTTGACCGGGCGCACTTCATAGTGGGCGACACCCTGCGGCAGCGCCTTCGCCGCCGCCAGCGCCTCGTCCATCGTGTCGCACTCGACCAGATAGAGGCCGAGCACCTGTTCCTTGGTCTCGGCGAACGGCCCGTCGAGCACCGTGACGATATCGCCCTGCCCACTGACGTTCATCGCCGTCGACGGTTCCATCAGCCGGATAGCGCCGCGATAGACATCCTTCTCGCTGAGGTCCTGCTGCACCGCGCGGTGAACGGCGAGGTGCGCTTCCTGTTCGTCGTCCGGCAGGCGCGCGAAAACGCCGGGAACGCCGTAGATCAGAATGGTGTAGAGCATCGGATCCTCCGCCGGTGGCCAGAGTATAAGACGTTTGACGAACCTGCGATCCGACCGGGTGCGTGATCTTTCCCGAAAGTGGGATCAGAGCCTTTTGGTTTTTCAGAAAACCTTCAGTTTTCGTGCCACCAGACGGCCTCAATCCTTTATCACTAGGCGCCATCGCATCGGCGCTGAACGGCGACCGGCGCAACCCAATTTATCGCACGACGCAACGCAACGACACGGATACGGAGAGAACCAATGGTCAAATTTGTCGCGAAGAAAGGCGTGAACCTGGAAAGCCTCGAGGAGCTCGAACTCCTGATAGGCAACCCGAAGATAAAGAATAAAAAGAAGGACAGCTTCACGTTGAAGGACGGCGACCTGAAACTCGAGATCGAAGGTAGCGGCTTCGACTATATCGGCGGTATCCCGGTTTCCGGCAAGATCGAGAAGATCGAAGCCTTCCAGTCGGGCAAGCTCGCCTACACCCTGAAGAAACTGAATCTGAAGATCAGCGATCTGGGATCCTTCGGCAGCGTCGAGGACGCGCTGGCCTCGATTCTCAAGGGCGACGACCGGCTGATCGGCTCGGACAAGAAGGATACCCTTCTCGGCTTCAACGGTGACGACGTCATCAAGGGGAACAAGGGCGGCGACACCCTCGGCGGCCAGAAGGGCAAGGACACCCTGAAGGGTGGCAACGGCAAGGACGTCCTTGACGGCGGCGAGAACAAGGACACGCTCGAGGGCGGCAAAGGCAAGGACAGCTTTGCCTTCACCACCGCCGCGGACGGAAAAGGGGACAGGATCCTCGACTTTGAAGCGGGCGAGCGGATTCTTCTCGACAACAACGTTTTCGATGTCGGCGCCGCCGGCGCGACCTTGGACCCGTCGCTTTTCGTCGAAGGGTCGGAGGCCACCAACGCCAACCACCGGATCGTCGCTTTGGAATCAAAGGGAAAAATCTGGTACGACGACGATGGTGATGGAGCCAACGCCAAGGTTCTCCTTGCCAAGGTGACACCCGGCACCAACCTCGACGCCGACAACTTCTTCGTCATCTGACGCCGTTCCTGGTCGCGCTACCCGTTGCGTACGAGCGCCGGGTAGCGCCGCCAACTCTTCGATCATAACCACCGCTCCACCAGCCGGAGGCTCGCGTCGCCGGGCGCCGAACGCAACGGGACGACCGGCGTCTGCCCCCGCGCTCGTCGACTACGATCGCGGTCTGGCCCGTGAGCCACTTGCCGACGAGTTTTGTATCGCGGACTTAAGGTTTTTCAGAAAAACTTCACTTGTAAACGCGACCGACCAGTGCAATTTCCATCGTTATAGCAACGCTTTCGCGTCATCACCGATTATTCGGTAAAACGATCGACTATGGAGACAACTATTGGTCAAACTCGTCGCTGAAACCAGCGCATTCACCAATCTCAAAGAGCTTGAACTTCTCATCGGCAGCCCGGATCTCAAAAATCCGCGCTCCGATAGCTTCAATTTGAAAGACGGCGACGTCAAGCTGAAAGTCGAAGGCAGCGGCTTCACCTATGACTCTGGTTTCCCCACCGGTGGCAAGATCACCGATGTGGAAATCTTTGTGTCGGATAAGCTTGCGTACAGCTTGTCCGACATGAATCTGAAAATTAGTGATGTGCTCTCTTTCGAGAACGTCGGCCAACTGGTCGCCAGGATTTTCAAAGGCAACGACGAACTCATCGGATCGACGGAAGGAGACGTCTTATCCGGCCACAAGGGCGCCGATGTCATCAAGGGTAAGAAAGGTGATGACGCGCTTCTCGGCCAAAAAGGCGACGACAACATCAAGGGCGGCAACGGCGCCGATATCCTCGACGGCGGCGCAGGCCGCGACAAGCTCGACGGCGGTCGTGGCATCGACAAATACGTCTTCACTGCGGCGCCCGGGAAAGGGGTCGACAAGATCGTCGACTTCCAGGCCGGCGAGCAGATCGCGCTCGACGATGCCGTGTTCAACGTTGGTCCGACCGGCGTCCCGCTGTCCCCGACCGCGTTCGTGGAAGGGTCGAAGGCCACCACAGCCGACCACCGGATCGTCTACAAAGAGTCCAACGGTAAAATCTGGCACGACGACGATGGCATCGGCCCAACGAAAAAGGTGCTGATCGCCAAGGTCACCCCCGGCACCGATCTCGACGCGGGCGACTTCTTCGTCTTCTGACGCCTCGCCGAACAACGCTGCCCGCCGTGTGAACCGCGTCGGGCGGCGTCTCGGGCTTCACGGCTACAACCAGCGCTCGACCAGCCGCAGGCTCGCGTCGCCTGGCGCCGGGCGCACCGAGAAGCCGAGCGTATCCATCAGCTCCAGCATGCTGTGGTTCTCGGCGAGCACGCCGCCCTCGATTGAGCGCAGGCCGTTGCTCCGCGCCGCCTCCATCAGCCCTTTCATCAGCCGCGAGCCGATCCCCTGCTTCTGCCGGCGATCGTCGACGACAATCGCGAATTCGCATGACCTGCCGTCCGGGTTGATGGTGTAGCGGGCGACGCCGACCTGGCGGTCCTTGCCGCCGTCGCGGATCACCGCGATCAGCGCCATTTCGCGGCTGTAGTCGATCTGGGTGAAGCGGACGAGCATCTCCGGCGTCAATTCGTCGATGCTCTGCATGAAACGGAAGTACTTCGCCTCCGCTGACAGGTCGCGAACGAACGCCTGCTCGATCTCGGCGTCTTCCGGCCGGATGGGGCGGATGGTCAGCTCGGTCCCGTCGGGCAGCAGGCTCGTCCCGGTGAGTTGCGTCGGATAGGGATGGATCGCCATGTGCGCATAAGGCTCGGGCGTCGTGACCGGCCGCCGGACGCTGATCCGCGCGTCGATGGCGATCGCCCCGTCCGGATCGACGAACAACGGGTTGATGTCCATTTCGTCGATGTGCGGCAACTCGCAGACCAGTTCCGATATCCGCAGGAGCACGTCTTCCAGGACCTCGCGGTTGACGGCCTTGAGATTGCGGAAGGCGTCGAGCGCCTTCGAGATCCGGGTCCGCGTGATCAATCGGCGGGCGAGCAGATGATTGAGCGGCGGCAGGGCAACAGCGCTGTCGCGCAGGAGTTCGGTCATCGTGCCGCCGGCGCCAAACGAGATCACCGGTCCGAACACCGGATCGTTCTTGACGCCGACGAGCAGCGATCGTGCGTGTGGCGACTTGACCATCGCCTCCACCGTCACGCCGCGGATCGTCGCTTCCGGCCGCGCCGCCGCCACATCGCGCATCAGCGCGTCATAGGTTGGACGGATTTCGGCGGCCGACGTGATGTTGAGCCGCACGCCGTCGACATCGGATTTGTGCGAGATATCCGGCGACCAGATTTTCATCGCGACCGGAAAGCCGAGCGTCTCGGCCGCCACCAGGGCTTCAGCCGCCGAGTGCGCCTGACGGGTCGGGTTGGAGCGGATGTGGAAGGCGCTGAGAATCGCCTTCGATTCGGTATCCGACAGCATCGTCCGCCCGTCGGCGAGCACCGCCTCGACCACGAGCCGCGCCCCTTCGACATCGGGAAGCTTGCGGTCGTCGGAGAAGGGGCCCGGCGTCTGCAGGAGCAGTTCCTGGTTGCGGCGGAACTGAGCGAGATAGGAGAACGCCTCGACCGCCCGCTCCGGCGTGGTGAAGTCGGGGATGCCCTCTTGCGACATCCGCACCCGCGCGTCCGCCACCCGGGTCTCACCCATGAAGCAGGCGAGCACCGGCTTGCTCTCGTTCGCTTGCATCGCCGCGATCAGGGCGTCCGCCGCCGCCTCCGGCTCGGTCATCGCCTGCGGCGTCAACATCGCCAGCAGCCCGTCGACCGACTTGTCCTCCAGGCACGCGGTGACCGCCGCGCCGTAGACGTCGGGTCCTGCATCGCCGAGGACGTCGACCGGGTTACCGCGCGACCAGAACGGCGGCAGCAACGCATCGAGCTTGGCCAGCGTCTCCGGTTCGAGCGCGGCGAGTCGCACCCCGAGGTCGCCGACCCGGTCGGCGGCTAGCACGCCCGCGCCACCGCCATTGGTTAGAATCGCCAGGCGATTTCCCTTGACCCGCCGGTTGTGGGAGAGAATCTCCGCCGCCGCGAAGAGCTGCCCGAAGGTCATCGCCCGGACGACACCGGCCCGCTCCAGCGCCGCGTCGAACACGTCATCGGAGCCGATCAGGGCGCCGGTATGGGTCGCCGCCGCCTTCGAGCCGCTCTCGTGCCGGCCGGCCTTGAGCACGATCACCGGTTTCGACCGCGCCGCGATCCTGAGGCCGCTCATGAAGGCGCGGGCGTCCTTGACCCCCTCGACATAGAGCAGGATCGCATCCGACTCTGGGTCCGTGGCGAGGTAGTCGAGAATGTCGCCGAAGTCGGTATCGAGTGCGTTGCCGAGTGACACGATGGTCGAGAAGCCGAGATGGTGGGGCGCGGCCCAGTCGACGATCGCCGTGCACAACGCGCCGGACTGCGAGACCAGCGCCAACCGCCCGGGCGGCGCGCTAGCGTCGAGGAACGTCGCGTTCAGCCCGATCCCCGGCCGCATGACGCCGAGGCAGTTGGGGCCGATGAAGCGGATTTCGGCGCGGCGTGCGGCGTTGCGCAATCTCGCGGCGAGCGCCTTGCCGGCCTCGCCATGTTCGCCGAAGCCAGCCGAGAGGACGATCGCGCCGCCGACCCGCTTCTCGCCGCACTGGGCCATGATGTCGGGAACCACCTTGGCCGGCGTGGCGATCACCGCCAGGTCGACCGGTCCCTCGACTTCCGTGATCGTGTCGAAACAGCGCCGTCCGCGGACTTCGTCATATTTCGGGTTAACCGGGATGACCTCGCCCTTGAAATCGCCATTGGTGAGGTTGGCGAAGACCCGGCCCCCAACCCTTTCGGGATTCTCGCTGGCGCCGAGAACGGCAATCGTCCGCGGACTGAAGATCGTTTCGAGGCGATGCGGTCCCATCCGACTCTCCAGGCATAGTGCACTGCGGCGGGGTATACCGCACCGCAGCGCACGCTGTTTGACACAAGTCGGATCGCCGGCCGTCTTTTTCCAGTCGGCCGGCGGGGTAAATCGTCGCTGGGATCGGCGCGTCAGACGCCGATCGGAATCTTGAGGACTTGGCCGGGGAAGATCAGATTCGGATCGCTGATGATCAGCGGATTGGCGCGTGAAATATTGGTGAAAGCACTCGAGTCCCCATAATTGGCGGCGGCGATCGCCGACAAGGTGTCGCCGGGCTGCACCACATGCTCCCGGTAACCGATGTAGTCCGGCACGATCCGCGGACCGAAGATCACCGGGACCGTTACCTTGTTGATTTCCGAACCGTCCTTGGCGCTTTCTTCGTAGACCTCGACGAACAGCCGATCGAGCTGAAACGCCGCACCCGTCACGTCGACGGCGAGTTGAAACTGCCCGTGCTCGCCGGTGCCGCCGCCGACATTGAAGAAGCCGGTCCGCTCGTCATGACCGTCATGGACGCGGTACTGAAGGGTTGCCTCGAACCCCTGGCCGATCCCGCCGATCAGGACCGGATTGCCGACCAAGTCGTAAGGTGCCGGTTGTTGAATAATGTTTGTCATCGTCGCCTCCACTTTGCCGGACTTCATCGGTCCGGACCTGCCCACTAAAGCCCCCCTTCCCGGCTAGCGCTGCAAAACGGTGGATGTTGGGCAGTTATCGCCTCGCCGGGATCATCATTGACATGTAATCTGTAGCTGACATATAGAAGGTCGACCGCCCCCAATGGAGAGACCCATGTTCCGCACCGTCCTGGCCGCCGCCTGCGCCGTATGCGCCACCGCCGCTTCCGCCGCGACCCTCACCCAGACCGCCCACTTCCCAGGCGCCGACGCCGGTGACCTGTTCGCCATGTACATGTCGACCGACGGCCACGCGGCGATCACCGGTTTGCCGGCCCGCTTCGTCAACACCGGAGGCGACCCTGTCGAGACCGCGGGGATCGGCGATCGCCTCGCCGCCTTCTGCTTCACGCCCGACCAGTGCGGCCTTGATGCGCGGATCATCGACGTCCAGAAAGCACCGGGCGCCCACACCGTTGTGATGTCGTGGTGGAATTTCGGTTGGGTCTCCGCCGTCAATCCCGACGACGTCGCCGCCAGCCCGCGCGGCGCGCTCGACTCGACCCTGGTGCTCACGTTCCGCGACACGCCGACCGGCGCCCAGATCGAACTGGTGCAGGCCAACGTGCCCGACTACAAGGTGCGCATACCGAACCCGGACGGCTCGGAGGAAATCGGTCCGCTCAGCCAGATCGTCAACACCCACTGGAACACGCTCTATTGGGACAGGATCCGCGGCTTGACCGAGTAGCCGTCCGGCGACGATCGGAGGGGCCTTGACCTATCGGCTGCAAGGGGTGTTCACGGCGATTGCCGACCCGCACCGCCGGGCGATGCTCGATTATCTGGCGGCCGGCGAACTATCGGCCGGCGAGCTTGCCGCCAAGTTCGACATCTCGCGGCCGGCGGTCGCCAACCACCTGAAGATTCTCGAAGACAACCGGCTGGTGCGGATCACCCGGCGCGGCCGGCGGCGCATGCATAGCCTCGACCCGCACGGTCTGCTCGAGGTGCGCGACTGGCTGAACCGCTACGCCGCGTTCTGGGACGACCGGCTCGACACCCTGAAGGCGCTGGTCGAGGCGGAAGGCAAAGACGAGGCGACCGAATGACCGACACCGACGCCATCCACCGCACCATCACCATCGCCGCCCCCATCGACCGGGTGTGGGCCTACCTCACCGAGCGCGACAAGATCGCCGCGTGGTTGATGCCCAACACCTTCGTGCCGGAGACCGGCCGGCGCTTTACCATGGATTGCCCGCCCGGCATCGGCTCCGGCGCGCCGATCGCGTGCGCGGTCACCGAATGCGTGCCGCCCGCCGACGGCCGCGCTCGCCTCGCCTATACCTGGGCGATCGACCGGCCGCCGATCGAAACCCTGCTCACCATCGAGCTCACCGGAACCGCCGCCACCACCCGCCTCGATTTGGTCCACTCCGGCTGGTCCCAGCTCGACCCGGCCGATGCCTACGTCCGCGACCGCCACGAACAGGGCTGGGACGTGCTGCTCACCCAGCACCTGATGCCGCTGGTGGTGGGCAAGGCGCCCGGCGCATAGACATCCCCCAATCCGAATCACCGCCGTCGTGCTAGACAGGGTCTGACCTGAGGTCGGAGGCCCGACTTGGAGCAGCACGTCGTCGACCTGACCGGCATCGCCTTCGTGATGGCGATCGCCGCGTTGCTCGGCTTCCTGCTGATGCGCTTCCGCCAGCCGCCGATCGTCGGCTACATCCTCGCCGGAATCGTGCTCGGCCCGACCGGTCTCGGCCTCGTCTCCAACACCGAATCGATCACCATCCTCGCCGAGCTCGGCGTGATCATGCTGCTCTTCCTGATCGGCATGGAGATGTCGGTCCGCGCCTTCCGCACTGTCGCCGGCATCGCCTCGATCGTCGCCGGCGGGCAAATCGCCGCGAGCCTGGCGGTCACTGTCCTCCTCGGCCTGGTGTTCGGCTGGGCGATCGAGGCGATCGTCGCCCTCGCCTTCGTCCTCGCGATTTCCTCGACCGCCGTCGCCATGCAGATGCTGGAGGAAATCGGTCAGCTGCGCACCGCCACCGGCCGGATCACCGTTGGCGTGCTCATCGCCCAGGACATCGCGGTGGTGCCGATGCTGGTGCTGCTTGGCTCGTTCGGCGCCGAGACCGACGTCGGCGCGTTGGTGATCAAGCTGGCGGTCGCCGCGATCCTGATCGTCGCCCTGCTTCGCTACCTCTCGGTGCGGCCCGGCAAGCTGCCGATCCCCTTCGCCGAGCGTATCCGCGAACGGATCGACATGGTGGCGGTCGCGAGCGTCGCCTTCTGCTTCGGGGCCGCGGCGCTCACCAGCGTATTCGGCCTGTCGGCCGCCTTCGGCGCCTTCGTCGCCGGCCTGGTGATCGCCGGCTCGAACCTGCGCGCCGAGGCGATCGCTGCCACCCATCCGATCCAGAGCCTCCTGATCGTCGTCTTCTTCCTGTCGATCGGCCTGCTGATCGATCTCACCTATGTGGTTGCCAATCTCGGCACGGTGATTGTCGTCGTGCTCGCGGTGCTTGTCGCCAAGACCGTTGTCAACGTGCTGCTGCTCCGCGCGGTCGGACGACCATGGGAGCAGGCGTTCCCCGGCGGCCTGATCATGTCGCAAATCGGCGAGTTCTCGTTCGTGCTGGCCGCGAGCGGCCTCGCCGCCGGCGCCGTCGACGCCGACACCTACCGCCTGGCCATCGCGGTGATCGCCATCTCGCTGCTGGTCAGTCCGCTATGGATGGTGTCGCTGCGCCGTTTCCAGATCACCGCCAGCCACGGAATCACCAGCTTTCGCGAGGCTTTAGCCGAAGTTTATGCCACCGAGATCGAAGAGATCGTCCGGGGCCGGCTCGCCGTCACCCGCGGTCTCGATCGCGGCCGGCGACAGGCTCGTGCGCTCCGCATCGTCTGGCGGAGACGGCGGCGAGCCAGGCGAAGCCGGCGTGGGGCGGACGCCGCACCGGAGGAAGCCCCGTCAATCGCGACCGCGGCACCGGACGACGTCAGCCCGGACAAACCGCCCGAGTCCGCGGAGCCACCAGCGCCGCCAAAATCCAGGCCCTGACCGCTGACAATGCTCGGGCGCGAGCGCCCGCTATCGGCCGAACGCCGCGTTGGACAGCGACCGGATCGCCTCGAACACCCCCGGCGCGCCGGCGATCGCAACGGTACCGTCGGCGACCACTGTTCGTGGATTAGGCGGGACGACCTTGCCGCCCGCCTCTTCGACGAGACAGAAGCTCGCCAGGCAGTCCCACGCATTCATGTGCGGTTCGCTGTAGCCGATCAGACGCCCGGCGGCGACATAGGCCAGCATGAGGGCGCCCGAGGCGTTCCGGTAGAACACGCCACCCTGGGAGAGAAGGGCGTCGATCAGGCCGACGACCTGGTGCTGTTCGGCGCGGTTCGACGACCCGACCCCGAGCGTTCCCTCGCCGAGCGATTGCGACGACGACACCCGGATCGGCTCGCCGTTGAGGAACGCTCCACCGCCCCGTCGGGCATGGAACGTCTCGCCGACCGATGGCTCGTGCACCACACCGACCACCGACACGCCATCGCGCACGCACGCGATCGCAACGCACCAGGCCGGAATGCCCGCCACGAAGTTCGCCGTTCCGTCGATCGGATCGATCACCCAGACGAAACCGGATTGTCCTTCGACCGGCGGATGCTCCTCGCCGACGATCGCGTCGTCGGGATAAGTGGCGGCGATCGCCGCCCGGATGACGAGTTCGACCTCGCGGTCGGCCTCCGACACCAGATCCTGGTGCCCCTTGGATTCGATCGTCAGCGTGTCGCGGGCCCTGAAGTGGCGTAGCCCGATCTTTCCCGCCGCGCGCCGTCTCGACGGCGAACGCGACCCTTTGATCGAGGTTTTCGGGCGAATGGGTCACGGGGTCCACTCCAAGCGTACTGGAAGAAAAATCACCGCGGCCTCGGATAAGGCCGCGGTGAGCAATGCAGGCTTCTGGAAGCGATCGCCGTCAGCTCGACATCGCGCTCTCGTAGAGCTCCAGCACGTAGTCCCAGTCGATGAGGTTGTCGAACCACGCTTCGAGATATTTCGGCCGGGCGTTGCGATAGTCGATGTAATAGGAGTGCTCCCACACGTCGCAGCCGAGGATCGGCGTCGCGCCATGGACCAGCGGGTTCTCGCCGTTTGGCGTCTTGGAGACCTGCAGCTTGCCGTCGGCGACCGAAAGCCAGGACCAGCCCGAGCCGAACTGTGTGGCACCGGCCTGCAGGAAATCGGTCCGGAACTTGTCGAACCCGCCGAGTTCGCTGTCGATGGCCGTCGCCAGCGCGCCGGGAACCGAGGTGCCGCCGCCACCCTGCTTCATCCATTTCCAGAAATGGATGTGGTTGTAGTGCTGGGCGGCGTTGTTGAAGAGGCCGGCATTCTTCGAATAGCTGAGCTTGACGATCTCCTCGAGGCTCTTGTCCTCCAGCCCCGACCCTTCGAGCAGTTTGTTGCCGTTGGTGACGTACGCCTGATGGTGCTTGTCGTGGTGATACTCCAGCGTCTCTTTGGACATGTAGGGCTGGAGGGCTTCGTAATCGTAAGGCAGGGGCGGCAGTTCGAACGCCATGACAAGCTCCTTTTTTCTCTGGTTGGTGACGCAACCCTGCCGTCGCCCGGCACGATCACGGGTGCAGCGATAACCGCCGGCAAGATAAGCATGCGCGGCGGTTGCCACAACTAGGATCGGCAGGGCGAACCGGCGACAGTCGGCAACCGTTTTCGCCCCTGGGCGGGACGAAGGGAAAAATCGCCTCATCGCCGCCGGATGCCGCCGGTCACGAAAAGTTTGATTTGGACCAGTTCCAATATCCGGTGTCGCCGGTTTATCGTTCTCCCTTCGCGGTGCTGCGGCTACGGCCGGAGCGCGAGTGAACGCACAGGGTCGCGATCGGCACCTTCGTTCGCGGTGCGCGGATCGAATAGGTTCCAGCTTTGAAGTGTTCTAGCTGGTGTCACCATCGACGGAGGACGGGATGAAACTGAAAATGGGATTGGCGGCGATTGCTTTCGTTGTCGGCGCGACCGGTTTCGCCATGGCGAACCAGGACATAATCGATCTGCGCAAGCAGATCATGAAGACCAACGGCCAGGCGGCCAAGGTCTCGGGCATGATGCTTCAGGGCCAGATTCCCTTCGATGCAACCGTGGCGGCCGCCGCCGCTTCGTCGATCGCGGGGTCCAACGCCGTGTTCGCTGACTTTTTCCCGGAGGGGACGGAGACCGGCGACACCAAGGCGCGCGACACCATCTGGAGCGATCCGGAAGGATTCGCCGCCGCCTCGCAGGCCACCGTTGTGGCCGCCGAAGCGGCCGCTGCCGCCGCGGCGGACGGCCCCGAAGCCTTCGGCGCTGCGTTCCAGGCGCTCGGCGCGACTTGCGGCGCCTGCCACGAGGATTACCGCGTCAACTGACCTCCATGATCATGTGACGCGAGCGGCGCGGCGCAAGCCGCGCCGCTTTCGCGTTCAGGTCGCCAGTGCAGCCAGCACCCGTGCCCACGAGCGGATTCCGCCCCGGAAGCTCGACACGTCGTACTTCTCGTTCGGTGAATGAATCCGGTCGTCGTCGAGGGCGAAGCCGATCATTAGCGAATCGATCCCGAGCGCCTGCTTGAGTTCGCCGACCACGGGAATCGACCCGCCGGAGCCGACCAGCGCCGGCTCCATCCCCCACTCGTCGGTGAGCGCCGCCCGCGCCCGCGACAGCGCGTCGCCGGTGAACGGCAGCCGCAGCGCCTGCGCCCCGCCATGTTCGGCGAAGGTGACGCTGCAGTCCGCGGGCAAATGCCCCTCGACGAAATCGCGAAAATTCCGCCGAATCTGGTCCGGGTCCTGCCCACCGACCAGCCGAAACGAGATCTTCGCCGACGCCTTGGCCGGGATCACGGTCTTGAACCCCTCGCCGGTGTAGCCGCCGGTGATACCGTTGACCTCACAGGTCGGCCGCGCCCAGATCTGCTCTAGCACGGAGCGCCCGGTCTCGCCGGCGGGCAGCGACAGTCCCACGTCCCCGAGAAAGGCGTCCGAGTCGAAGCCGAGCGAATCCCACAGCGCCTTGACGTCGGCCGGCAGGTCGTCGACCCCGTCATAGAAACCGGGGACCGTCACCCGGCCGTCGGCGTCGCGAAGTCGCGCGATGATATCGGCGAGTACGTGGATCGGATTGCGGGCGGCACCGCCATAGAGGCCCGAGTGCAGGTCCCGGTCCGCGGCAGTGATGGTGATCTCCTCGCCGACCAGGCCGCGCAGCATCACCGTGATCGCCGGCCGCTGCCGGTCCCACATGTCGGTGTCGCAGACCAGCGCCAGGTCGGCGCGCAGGTCCTCGGCATTGGCTTCGAGGAACGGCTTGAGACTCGGGCTGCCGGATTCTTCCTCGCCTTCGAACAGCACCGAGACCCTGATCGGCAGGGACCCGGTCACCGCCTTCCACGCCCGGCAGGCCTCGACGAAGGTCATCAGCTGCCCCTTGTCGTCGGAGGCGCCCCGGGCAACGATCTGTTCGTGACCGTCGACGGTTTCGATCCGTGGTTCGAACGGTGGCGAATCCCATTCGTCGAGCGGATCGACCGGCTGCACGTCGTAGTGGCCGTAGAACAGGACATGCGGCCCGCCGGCATCGTCCGGATCGTGGGCGACCACCATCGGGTGCCCGGTCGTCGGCCGCACCGACGCGGCGAACCCGATCCCGTCGAGCTCCCCCGACAACCAATCGGCCGCCGCTCGCACCTGCTCGCGATAGGCCGGGTCGGTCGAGATGCTCTCGATCCTGAGGAGATGGAACAGCCGGTCGAGGCTCGCCGGCAGATTGGCGTCGATATGGGACAGAACGTCGTCGAGCATGGTCACCGGTTGTCTCCTGTCAGGCGGCCGTTGTCGTCCTTCGATATCCGAAAACCGCTCCGAATGCGCGGACCGTGTGACGCGGCTGTCTCCCCACCCTGCGGAACTCCTCTGCGTAGGTGCTGACCGCACGCACCACCCCTCTCCCCCTGCGGAAGTTTGGTTTGGTGTTCGCGCACGACAGCGGGATCTCGTCACCGGTCGTCCTCTGGCTTGACCAGAGGACCCGGTATCACCGGCACACGGCCGGGCCATGAAGCGTCAAAGCCCGCATCGCGATCATCACCGGAGCGGCGGTTTCGATGGGTCCTCTGGTCAAGCCAGAGGACGACGTGGAGCGAGTTTGCCCGCCGCTCGTCTGCCGTTAGCAGAATTCTCGTGACGCTTTCTCCCTGTCGGAGTCGATCGGACCCGCGTGCTTCGAGGCCGCCTTTCGGCGGCTCCTCAGCATGAGGAGGGTTAGTATCGTTCCGACGCATCACAGGAGGCACCGCCCGCAGGGTGGTGGGTGGGGAATCCGCGAAAGACAAACAGCTTCTGTTGGTCTTCAACCCCACCAGTTTCTTCACCGAACCCCACCCGTCCGGCGCTTCCGCGCCGGCCACCCTCCCCGCGCCGGGGAGGGACTCGCGGTTGCCACGCCGGCGACAAAATGAGCCGAGCCTCAAGAAGTCACAGCCAGATGCAACGAACGCACGACATCGCTGCGACGACACAATACCGGTATCGGCGAGACATGACGTCGATACCGCCATCCCTCCCCGCGCCGGGGAGGGGGGACCGCCCGCAGGGTGGTGGGTGGGGTCAACACCGCTGGTCCGAGCGCGGCACCTCCGGTACGCTCGTGTTCACGGGATCAGGAGCACCGCCCATGGATGACCTCGTTGCCGCCATCGCGACCGATTGCGGGCTCGACACCGACACCGCTCGCACCGTGGCGGTCGTGATCCTCAAATTCCTGGAAAGCGCCGGCCCGGCCGACCAGACGCGGGCGCTGATCGACGCACTGCCCGGCGCGCGGGAAGCGATGGCGGCGAACGCGGCGGGCAGCAGCCCGGGCCTCCTCGGCGCGTTCAGCGACCTGAGCGCCGCCGGCCTCGGCACCGAGCAGATCCAGACCGCGGCCCGAAGTTTTGGCACATTCGCCCGCGGCCAGGCCGGCGACGAAGCCGTCGATGCCGTCGTGTCGTCGATCCCCGGCCTCGGACCGTTCGTCTGAGCCTCCGTTTGCCCGTCCGGCGGCCCGCCGCCTATAAGACGCGGCAGACCAACTGCCGGGACTCCCATGACGCCTGAGGATTTCAACGCCTTCTGTGGCACCCTTCCCGCCACCAGCCACGTGGTCCAATGGGGCAATGCCGATGTCTGGAAGGTCGGCGGCAAGGTTTTCGCCATCTGCGGCTGGAGCGACGATGGTCGCGCGGTCACCTTTAAGGTCTCCAAGCTCACCTACGAGATCCTGAAGGAACAGGAGGGCCTGCGGCCCGCACCGTATCTCGCCTCACGCGGCATGACCTGGATCCAGAACTATCGCGAGCCCGGCCTAGACGACGATGCGCTCCGCGATTACTTGCGCGAATCCCACCGGATCGTCTCTCTCGGCCTGACGAAAAAACGTCAGAAAGAGCTCGGGCTCAACCAGGACGGATGACCATCACCAAAGACATCCCCACGGACCTGATCGCGGCCGCGAAGGCGCTCGCCGCGCGGACCAAGGGCGTCGACCCCGCCGACCTGATTGCCCGCACCGACGACGGGCTTTCCCTCGGCCCGATCTATCCGGCCGCGACCGCGACGTCGGGTCTGCGGAGCAACGCCTGGTCCGTCTATCAGCGGATCGACGCCACTGACCCGGACGCCGCTGCCATCGCGATCGCGATCAGCGGCGGCGCGCGGGGGGTGACCCTGGTGTCAGTGCCCGACGACTGGCCGGCCTTTTTGCGGCGTTTGCCATTCGAGACCTTCGACATCCGGATCGATACATCTGTCGTCCCCGCGGTCGACAACGACCTGTCGGCGATCCTCGTGGATTCAGGTCAACTTCAGAATATCGTTTCCGTCGTCCATGATCCGGTCACGGCTGTTGCGATTGGTGACGCGCCCCGAATGGCGCCAACCGAGGCCTTCGACGCGTTCCTGAAGGTGAGCACCGCGATCACCGCCCATGAGGCATTTGGCTTTACGATCGTCGCCGACGGACGGCCGTGGCACAACGCCGGTGCATCGGAAGCCCAGGAATTCGCCGCGGTCCTCGGTTCGGTCGTGGCCTATCTCCGCCACGCGGAGTCCCGCGGCGCTGATCTCGAGAAAATAGCCCACCAGCTCGGCGTCATGCTCGCCGCCGATTGCGATCAGTTCGTCACAATCGCCAAGTTCCGTGCCGCGCGCCTGCTGTTGGCGCGGCTTGCCGAAGTCCTGGCATTGCCGGTGGACGCCATATCGATCCACGCCGAGACCGGTTGGCGGATGATGTGCCGCCGCGACCCGTATCTGAACCTCTTGCGCATGACCACCGCGACACTGGCCGCGGCAGCCGGCGGCGCGGCCAGCATCACTACGCTGCCCTACGACTTGCGCGCATCGCCGTTTGCCGACCGCATGGCCCGCAACCTGCAGACCGTGGCGCGCGACGAAGCCGCCCTCAACCGTGTCGCCGATCCCGGCGCCGGGTCGGGCGCGGTCGAAGCCCTTACCGACGAGATCGCCTCCGCTGCCTGGACCGCGTTTCAGCAACTGGAGACCGAAGGCGGTCTGCTCGCCTCGATCGAAGCCGGCGCGGTCCAGAAACGCATCGCCGAGATGGCGGCGCAGCGCCGCGACCGCGTCGCCCGCCGCGAGATCGAGATCGTCGGCGTTAACACCCATGTCGACCGCACGGTCCCGCTACCCCCGCCGGTTGACGCACCATCGGAGGCCAATACGGGCGCGCGCACGCTCCATCCGGAGCGCCTCGCCGAGCCGTTCGAGCGGCTGTGCGACCGCGCCGCCACGATGGCCGAGACCGGCGTCCGGCCGGCCGTGTTCGTGGCGGCGCTCGACGGCGCTGACACCGGACCAACCTCCGATGCCCTCGCCACCTTTGGTTTGACCGTCCTCGACGAAGGCAGGGTCGACGGCACACAAGAACTGATCGCCCGCTTCGCGCAATCGGGAGCAAAGGCGGCAGCCATCATCGCCGGCAACGATGCCGTGGACATCGCCGCGACGGTCACGGCCCTCAGAGACGCCGGCGCCGCCTTCGTGGTTGTGGCCGGCGATGCCGAGGTCCCCGGTGCCGACGCTACGCTCGGTCCGACCACCGACTTGCCGGCGCTGGGAAGCCGCATCCTCGACGCCATCGTCGCGGCCCCGAACTAGTGGAACGAATTTGACATTTGAGTCCCATGTGCGGCCAAGCTCTCGCTCAAATGTCGAATTCAAAAGTTCCACTAGAAACATAGACTTGCTAGTGGTTCTTATGACTCCGACATTTGCCTGAGCGGGTGTTGCAAGGGGTAGCAAATGTCGGAGTCGAACCACTAGTGTGTTCAGTCCGGTCATTTGCGGGATTGGACCGAGGTTGAACCGACAATGAGACGTCTAGGAGATATCAACGTACATTGCCCAGACCACCAGGTGCTGGCATGATCACGTCAACGAGACCATCCAACGGGTGGGTATCGGATTGAGGCCACTCGATACGAAGGGCCATCCTGTGAGTATTGAGGCATAACAAGGCGGAAACAGCGATGAGAGATTTGGTCGCGATTCTTATGGTGGGCGGCTGCTCATTGTTGTGGTCGGGCGCCGTGGCCGTCAGCGGAGAAGCCGAGCTACACTGCGGTGGGCGGAGTTGCAATTGGACCGAAGAAATCGGGCCGTCCGGGTCGAAATCGTTTAATGGATATTGCGACGGATTGGGCAACACCCAGTTAACCGCCAGTAACTCGGCCTTGATCTGTCACAAGGCAAAGGGTCTGACCTGCACGGCTGCATGGATCGTAGTCAGCACCGACCCGCACTACTGGAGCTGCACGTGCACCAATTGGAACGACAAGCAGGAGGCTCACCCGGACATCGATATTTCTTGCCCCGCCCCGAGCTGAGTCTCGGGCAATGGGCACGGTTCGTCCGTTCCACACCTGGGTGTTGACGCGCCCGCGAAGACTCCAAAGCCGCCCCGCCCTCCCTTACTCGACGACGGTGATCTGCGTCCGCTTCATGCCGACGGTCTCGACCGCCTGGTAGAACAGAGCCGAATGCGCCAGCGACAGGCGGACGCAGCCGTGCGAAGCCGGCGCGCCGAGCTTGTCGACCTCGCCGGTGCCGTGCACCGCATAACCGGGGCTATAGAACACCGAATACGGCATCGGCGCGTTGTCGTAGGTGTCGGAGCGATGATCCCGCGCCATCCACGAGGCGCGCCACGTGCCGGTCGGTGTCTCGAAGCCTTCCTTGCCGGTCGAGACCGGAAACACGTGGTTCTGGCGCCGGCCGCGCTTGTCGCGGATGACCAGCTTCATCGTCTGCTGCGACAGCGAGACGGTGGCAACCACCTTCGATCGGTCGCGGAACCAGCCCGCCTCCGCCGGCATCGACCACAGTGCCAGGGCGATCAACGTGAACGCGACAGCAACCAAACGCATGACACTTGCCTTCCAGAACTGACCCGCCAACTCGCCCAGCGGGACGCTCCTTTTTATCATAATGCGCCGGCAGCCGGAGTCACGACCCCGCGAGGTTCGGGCCGGCGCGACCGCAAAGCGCGAATTTGATCGACGCGATTGCGATTACTGGCAAAAACAGGCAGAATCACCGGAGACATCCAACGACAGTTCCCGGGGGCAAGATGCCCGTGAATCCCTCCCGTGCAATCCGATTGATGTTCGCCCGTGCCTTGGCCGTCGTCGCGGTCGTGGCCCTTGCCATCCCCGTCGCCACCGACACTGCCGCCGCCGGTCGGTTCGACGGAGATTGGAAGGTCTACGTCTATGGCGCCCCCGGCAAGTGCGCGTTCGGCTACCGCCTGCCGCTCACCATCGATGATGGCGACGTCCTCTACAAAGGCCGCAAGGTTCACCCGCGGGTGATCGGCGTATCGTCGGCCGGCGCCGTGGCGATCCAGCTCGGCAGCGGCCGCAACGTCGTCACCGGAACCGGCGCGCTCAATGCCCGGCGCGGGTCGGGCAAATGGTCGGCGCCCCGCTTCCGCTGCACCGGCTGGTGGCGCGCCGTGAAGCAATGACCGCTTCGGCCGGCCCGGCCGAGGCATCCCAGCACCGTCGCCGCGACGCGCGCCGCATTCCCGACTTCACCGGCATCGACTGGCGGCGTCCTGACCTGTCGGCAACGCCTGAGATCCGTGACCGCGATTGGGACACGCCCGAGGGCATCCGCGTCCGCCGGGAATATCGCCCGTCGGACATCGCGGACCTGCCGGCCGTCGATGGCTGGCCCGGCGAACCGCCTTATCTGCGCGGTCCCTACCCGACTATGTACATCACCCGGCCATGGACGGTGCGCCAGTATGCCGGCTTCTCCACCGCCGAGGATTCCAACGCCTTCTACCGCCGCAACCTCGCCGCCGGCCAGCGCGGCCTATCGGTCGCCTTCGACCTGCCGACTCATCGCGGCTACGATTCCGACGACCCCCGCATCGCCGCCGATGTCGGCATGGCCGGCGTCGCCATCGATTCGATCCTCGACATGCGCACCCTGTTCGACGGCATCCCGCTCGACCGGATGAGCGTGTCGATGACCATGAACGGCGCGGTGCTGCCGATCATGGCGCTTTACATCGTCGCCGCGGAGGAACAGGGCGTGGCGCCGGCGGCGCTGACCGGGACCATCCAGAACGACATCCTCAAGGAGTTCATGGTCCGCAACACCTTCATCTATCCGCCGGCGCCGTCGATGCGCATCGTCGCCGATATCATGGCCTACACCGCCGAGCATATGCCGCGCTTCAACCCGATTTCGGTGTCGGGCTACCATATGCAGGAGGCTGGCGCGTCGGCCGATCTCGAACTCGCCTATACGCTCGCCGACGGCCTCGAATACGTGAAAGCCGCGCGCGACCGCGGGCTGCCGGTCGACCGCTTCGCACCGCGTATCTCCTTCTTCTTCGGCATCGGCATGAACTTCTTCATGGAGGTCGCCAAGCTCCGCGCCGCGCGGGTGCTGTGGGCCGACCTGATGACCGAGCGCTTCGATCCGCAAGACAAGCGCTCGCTAATGCTCCGCGCCCATTGCCAGACCTCCGGCTGGTCGCTTGCCGCCCACGATGTCTTCAACAACGTCATCCGCACCGCGATCGAGGCGATGGCCGCGACCCAGGGCCAGACCCAGTCGCTCCACACCAACGCCCTCGACGAGGCGCTGGCACTGCCGTCCGATTTCTCCGCCCGCATCGCCCGCAACACCCAGCTCTTCCTCCAGAAGGAAGCCGGCACCACCCGCATCATCGACCCGTGGGGCGGCTCCTACTATGTCGAGCGGCTGACCGCCGACCTGATCGCCCGCGCCCGCGAACATATCGCCGAAGTCGACGGCCTCGGCGGCATGGCCCGCGCCATCGAGGCCGGCGTGCCCAAGCGGCGGATCGAGGAGGCCGCGACCCGCACCCAGGCGCGGATCGACTCCGGCCGCCAGGTGCTGGTCGGCGTCAACCGCTACCGCCCGGAAGACGAGCCGCCGATCGAACTCCTGCGGGTTGACAACTCGGCGGTACGCGCCGCCCAGATCGAGAAGCTGAAGGCGCTGCGCGCGGACCGCGGCGAAGCCGCCTGCCTCGCTGCCCTGGGCGCCCTGACCGCAGCGGCCCGCGACGATACCGGCAACCTGCTCGACCTTGCCGTCGGCGCGGCCCGGGCCCGGGCCACCGTCGGCGAGATCAGCGATGCACTCGAAGCCGCCTTCGGACGGTTCCAGCCCGACACCTCGGTCTCCACCGGCATCTACAGCGAGGAGGCCGGTCCCGACCCGTCGCTCCGGGCCGCTCGCCATCTCGCCGAGAAATTCGCCGACGACGACGGCCGTGCGCCGTCGATCCTGGTCGCCAAGATCGGCCAGGACGGCCACGACCGCGGCCAGAAGGTGATCGCCTCAGCCTTCACCGATGTCGGTTTCGACGTGGTCCTCGGTCCGCTGTTCCAGTCGCCGGAGGAGGCCGCCGCGCTTGCCATCGAAAAGGACGTCCACATCGTCGGTATCTCGACGCTCGCCGCCGGTCACCTGATCACCGTGCCAGCCGTCAAACGCGCGCTCGAAGCCGCCGGCCGGCCGGACATCATGGTGGTGGTCGGCGGCGTCGTCCCGCCGGAGGATTATGAGGCGCTCCGCGACGCTGGTGCTGCTGCCATCTTCGCCCCCGGCACGCCGATCGCCGGCGCCGCCGCCACGCTGATCGACACCCTCAACCAGCGCCTCGGCTACGAGCCGCCACCGCGGCTCAACGAACCGCAGGGCGACCTGACCTGGCGAATCGTCTCGACTGACCGCTGACGCCGCCCCCTCCCAATTGAGATGCCACGGCGATCGACATAGGCTGCCATCGACGGAAGACGAGGGCCCTCAGGCGCAATGGAAATCGACACGCTCACGATCGCCGGCGCGCTTGACCAGTTCGCGTGCGGCGACCTCAGTGCCGTGGAACTGTGCCAGGCCTGCCTCGACCGCATTGCCGAGATCGACACTGCCGGCCCGACCTTGCGAGCGGTGCTCGAATTGAACCCGGATGCGCTGACCGATGCCGAGGCCTGCGATCGGGCCCGCCGGAGCGGCGCACCTGTGCCGCCGCTCAACGGCATCCCGATCTTTGTCAAGGACAGCATCGACACCACCGGCCACATGATGACCACAGCCGGATCGATTGCCATGATCGGCAACTACGCGCCACGCGATGCCGTGGTTGTTGCCCGGCTGAGACAGGCCGGCGCGGTCGTTCTCGGCAAGACCAACATGACCGAGTGGAGCTACATGCGCTCCGCCCGCACCTGTAGCGGCTGGAGCAGTCGCGGCGGCCAGATCCGCAACCCGCACGTCCTCGATCGGACCCCGTCCGGTTCCAGTGGCGGCTCCGCCGTCGCGGTGGCAACCAGCATGTGTCTCGGGGCACTTGGCGCCGAGGTCGACGGCTCCGTGGTTCGACCATCGTCGGCGAACGGCATCGTCGGCATCAAGCCGACGGTTGGCCTCGTCAGCCGCACCGGCGTGATGCCGGTGGCAGCACCCCAGGACACGGTCGGCCCGATGGCCCGCACGGTTGCCGACGTCGCGCGCCTGCTGACGGTGCTCGCCGGCCCCGATCCGGAGGATCCGGCAACCATGGTCGACGCCACACCGCAGGCGCCCGACTTCACCACGTTCCTGGTCGACGGCGCGTTGAAAGGCGCCCGGATCGGCGTCGCCCGGGACCTGATGGGAACCCACGAGGGGGTCGACAAGGTCATCGATGACGCGATCGACACGCTGCGCGATCTCGGTGCCGAGATCGTCGATCCGGCGATCGGCGCGTGGACGCCATTCTTCGGCGAAGCGGAGACCGAGCTCTGTCTTTACGGGTTCAAGGACGGGATCAACCGCTACCTGGCGGCTCACCCAAAATCGCCGATGAAGAGCCTGGCCGACGTCATCGCCTTCAACCGGGCCAACGCCGATCGGACGCTGCAGTACTTTCCGCAGGATCTGTTCGAACGCGCCGAGGCCAAGGGTGGGCTTAACGATGAGGCTTACCTGAAGGCAAAGGAAGAATGCCGGCGCATGTCCCGCACCGACGGCATCGACAAGGTCCTGGCCACCCACCGCCTGGACGCCATCGTCGCACCGACCGACGGGACGCCGCCCTGGGCCATCGATCTGCTGGTCGGCGATCACATCGTCGGCGGTTGTTCCGCGCCGCCGGCGATGGCGGGCTATCCCCACGTCACCGTCCCGGCGGGTAAGTGCCACGGGCTGCCGGTCGCCCTGTCCTTCTTCGGACCCGCCTGGCAGGACGGCAAGCTGCTCGGCTATGCGTATGCCTTCGAGCAGGCAACCCACGCCCGCCCGGTGCCGGCCTTCAAGCCAACGGTGGCGTGAGGCCGCCGCAGGCCGAGCTTGGTGACGCGTGTTGTCGGTGCCACGCGGAACGATGCGTCTTCGAGGCTCGGGCTCATAGCCCTCGCATCCCCGATCGGGTCGGGGACAGGCTCTCAAGATGAGGTCTGTAGTTTCCGGCCAGACACACGCACTAAGCTCCTCATGCTGAGAGCCTGCCCCCGACCCGATCGGGGGAGTCCCGGCGGAGCCGGGCCTCGAAGCACGCAGAGCGACCGACGCAGCATTCCCTCTCCCCTTGTGGGAGAGGATAGCGAGGCTTGGCGGTGAAGCCGGTTTAGCCGAGCTTGGTGAGGGGTGTTGGCGGTACCGCCAATCGTCGAACCTCCAACCTCTCATCCGGTTTGCCTAGAGTTCACGCTCAGCCTTTGGCGTCAACGATCGTCAACACCGCGATCTTGAACGACCCGATCAGGCCATCCAGGTCTGCGCGACTTCGTGCGCCGGTCTTAAAGCCCATTGCGACTGTGACGATCAGATGCGCCACATCGGCTACGGATTGTCCCGACGCTTCGATTGGGTCTCGGTAGTCGTCCAGAAGCTCCGCGATCAGCGCCTCATGGCGTTGGTGAGAACGATCGATTTCGTCCTTGCCCGCCGCGTTGTGCCCACTGATCAGATCCTCCGGATCACCGGCAGTCTCCAGCAGTTCGAAGGACTTGACGATTGTCTCGTCGAAGTAGGCATCGAGCTTTTCAGCGAGAGTGGCGCAACGGCCCAACCGCTCGCGCACGCGGGCCAGGCTCTGGTCCGTAACGCTCCGGATCGACGCTCGGATCAATTCGTCCTTGGCGCCGAACAGGTCGTAGAGCGTCTGTCGCGACACACCCGCGTTCGATGCAATGTCGGCCATCGAAGCTTTTCGCGCCCCGTATCGGACGAAGACCCGGATCGCGGCTTCGACAATCTTGTCTTCGGTTTCGGTCAAGGGGGCGAATCCGCGAGCAACATTGCCCGATGATATCGGCGGATCGCGACTTGACAAGCTGAAGTGATCTGTAGGATATAACTCGACATATATCGTCAAATTGTAAACGGAGGACTCAATGGAAAAGGAGCAGGAAGATGCCTTGATCGACGCCTTGGCCAAGGGCGTCAGCTATTCCTTTCGTACGCCGATCCTGCGGCGGCCTTCCGATGTCGGCCTGGCGTATGAGGACATCTTTTTCCCGTCCATGGACGGTGTGATGTTGGACGGATGGTTGATCCCGGCGGCCGGCAGCGACAAGCTGGTCATCTGCAATCACTTCATCGGCGCCAACCGCTACGGTTATCCGGGACACCTGGAACCGTGGACTGGGCAGGGCGGGTTCGAGGTGAACTTCCTTGGCGCGTACAAGGCACTGAACGAGGCCGGCTACACCGTCCTGGCCTATGACCTGCGTGGGCACGGTCACTCCGCCAGTGGCGCTGGCGACATCACCGGTGTGGGCGCGATCGAGTGGCGCGACGTTGTCGGCTCGGTTCGCTACGCCAAGTCACGGCACGATATAGCGACGATGAAAGTCGCCCTGCACAGCCTCTGCATGGGCTGCAATTCGACGTTCATCGCCATGGAGAAGCACCCGGAGGAGTTCGACCACATACGCTGCATGATCGCGCTGCAGCCGCTGTCGGCGGCGCCATTCATCGAACGAGCGCTCATTGATGCCGGGATCGAGAATGCGGTCGAGCGGTTCGACGAGGCCTATACGCGATATTCTAGTTTCCGGCACGCGGACTCGAACGCCGTTGCACGCGCCGATGCCGTCAAATGCCCGACCATGGTCGTCCAGGTCCGTGACGACGCCAGCACCAAGCCCTGGGACGCTGAGCAAATCTACGAGCGGCTACCAAACCCGGACAAGAAGCTCTTGTGGATCGAGGGAACGCCTGTGCGCTACGAGGGCTACCGTTACTTCAGCCAGCATCCGGCCGAGATGGTCGCCTGGTACGACGCCCACGTCTAAGCCGGCGGTGGTCCCGATGTTTTGGACGGACGTTCCCGACCGCAACGACGGTGTTGTCCGACCTACCGGTCCCCCACCCAGCGCGCGAGCCGCGCCACCGCCTCGTCGAGGACATCGTCCCGCTTGGAGAAGCAGAGCCGGATGAAGTGACCCGGTGCGTCGGAGCGGTAGAAGGCCGACACCGGCACCGCGGTCACCCCCGCCTCGATCGTCAGCCGCTCGCAAGTCGCCGCGTCGTCGTCGCCGAGATCGAACGGGCGGGTGTCGACGGTGAGGAAGTAGGTGCCGGCGCACGGCGCCACACCGAAGCCGATGCGGCTCAAGCCCTCGGCCAGCCGGTCGCGCTTGGCCTGAAGATCGCCGGGGAGGCTGCCGTAATAGGCGTCGTCCTTGCCGAGCCCGAAGGCGACCGCGTGCTGCAACCCCGGCGGCGTTGTGAACGTGGTGAACTGGTGCGCCTTGGTGATCGGATCGAGCAGGTTCGGCGCGGCGGTGAGGTAACCGACCTTCCAGCCGGTCAGCGAGAACGTCTTACCCGCCGAGCCGATCCGCACGGTGCGCTCGCGCATCCCCGGCAGCGTCATCAACGGCCGATGACGACGACCGTCGAACAGGATGTGTTCGTAGACCTCGTCGCAGATCGCATAGGCATCGTGGCGGACGACAAGATCGGCGATCAGCGCCAGTTCGTCGTCACTGAAAACCTTGGCCGCCGGGTTCATCGGATTGTTGAGCAGGATCGCCTTGGTCTTCGGGCCGAACGCGGCCGCGAGTGCTTCCTGGTCAAGGCGCCAGTCCGGCGGCGTCACCCGAACCATCCGCGCCGTCGCCCCGGCCCGCTCGACCAGCGGCAGGTAGCAGTCGTAGAGCGGCTCGATCAGCACCACCTCGTCGCCCGGCTCGATCAGCGCCGCCATGCAGTCGGACAGCGCCTCGGTCGCCCCGGAGGTGACCAGCACTTCCGTCCGCCAGTCAACGTCGAGGCCATAGAACCGCCGGTTGGCGTCGGCCACCGCCTGCCGCAGCTCCGGCACGCCCATCATCGGCGGATACTGATTCGGCCCGTTGACCACCGCCTCGGCCGCGACGCGCCGGATATCCTCCGGCCCATCGACGTCGGGGAAACCCTGGCCGAGATTGATCGCGTCGTGGGTCCGCGCGAGTTGGGACATGACCTCGAACACCGTGGTCGGCAGTCCCGTGTAAACCGGGTTGGTGGGTTTCATCGGCGTCGGCGAAATCGGCGAGGTGGGAGCATCGTGTTCACGGCCTTGTGATCGGCGAGCGGCGACGATGTCGCAAACCGGGTGGCCGCGCAATCCGTATCAGCGAATGAACGCGCTGACGACCATGGAGCGGAAAACGATGCCGCGATGACGTCACGGTTGCGCCGGGCGACGGCACGCTCCGCGGCCACGCGACAGCCTTTTCGCCGTCGTGTTGCGCGGATTTGCGCGATTGCGGCGGCAGCGTGGCAACTGAAGCGTCGATGATCAGCCAATGTGCCTGCGATGCAACAGCAACCGACTGATACGCAACGAGTAACCCGGAAACAGGGAGCACAACACTACTGACATATCTGGGCTAACCAATTTGCAATTGTGCGTTCAATTCCAGTGGTGCAGTCGCTATATGCTTCCAATCGCGAAACGGGCGCACCCAGATTGAAGTGGCAGCCCTTTGTCTGGTGATCACAGATGGCTTCATCCATTTTCAAACCCAGTCGGGTTCTGTCTGTTCTTATCGTTCTCGCCGCCGCCGGCTGGATTGCCTCCGGTGCGCTCTCCCAGAGTGAAGGGGAAGAGACCGACGACCAGGCGATCCGCGAATCCGAGGTCGAGGCGCCGGTCCTTGTTCAGAAGGTCGCGGTCTCGACCATCATCCCGGAAACCCATCAGCGCCAGTTCACGCTCTCCTGCACCACCGAGGCGGACCAGCAGTCGGTGGCGGTGGCCCGCGGTGCCGGTGTCATCACCGATCTCAACGTCAAGCGCGGCAGCAACGTCAGGGCCGGCGATGTGATCGCCACGCTCTCCGACGAAGGCCGCGACGCGGCGGTGAAGCAGGCTGAGGCGCTGCTTGAGCAGCGGCGGGCCGAGTACGAGGCCAACAAGGCCCTGATCGACTCCGGCAACACGCCTCGGAACCAATTGCCGGCGCTCGAGGCCGCGGTCGCCGCGGCGGAAGCGACGCTGGCCAGCGCCGAAGCCGAGTCGGATCGTTCGCTCATCCGCTCGCCGATCAACGGTGTGGTCGACGACGTGCCGGTCCAGGTCGGTCAGGCGATCCAGCCGGGTGCGGTCATCGCCGAGGTGATCGATCCGGACCCGATGCTTGCTGTTGGCTTCGTCAGCGAGCGCGAGCGCGGCTTTCTTCAGCTCGGTCAGACGGCGAGCGTGCGCTTCATCAACGGCTCGAACCAGGAAGCGGAAGTCACCTTTGTCGGCCTCAGCGCCGACACCGCAACCCGCACCTATCCGGTCGAAGCGCACATGGACAACGCAGACGCCCGTATTGCCGACGGCGTCACCTGTGAGATGACCGTCTCCACCCAACCGATCGAAGCCGCCCCGGTGCCGCGTTCCGCTCTGGTGTTCTCCGATGACGGCGTGCTCGGCATCCGCGCCGCGGCCGACGACGACCGGGCGCACTTCATGCCGGTGTCGATCGTCGACGACGGCCGGGAGTTGGTCTGGGTCGACGGCATCGACAGCGCCACCCAGGTGATCGTGGTCGGTCAGGACTTCGTCAAGGACGGCGATCGGATCGAGGCCGTCTCGACGGTCGCCGAGGCCGACACCGACATCGCGACGGAGCCTGAACTGTGAGACGGATCGTTGATTTCGCGATCGATCATGCTCGGCTGACGATCGCGATCCTGATCTTCCTGCTGATCGCCGGCGGCAGCGCCTACGTCAACATCCCCAAGGAAGCCGAGCCGGACATCACCGTTCCGATCGTCTACGTCTCGCTGTCGCAGGCCGGCATTTCGCCGGAGGATTCCGAGCGGCTCCTTGTTCGTCCGATGGAGTCGGAACTTAAGGACGTCTCCAACGTCAAGGAAATGAGTTCCGCCGCCTATGAAGGCGGCGGTTACGTTTTGCTGGAATTCGAAGCCGGTTTCGATCCCGACATCGCGCTTCAGGACATCCGTGCCAAGGTCGAGGATGCCAAGGCGGAACTTCCCGCCGATGCTGACGAGCCGCGGGTCGAGGAAGTCAATCTGAGCGAACAGCCGATCGTGCGCGTGGCGCTCGGCGGCGACTTGTCCGAGCGAACGCTCAACCGGATCGCCCACGAAGCGCAGGACGCCATCGAGCTGATCCCGGCGGTACTGTCGGCCGACATCAGCGGCCTGCGCGACGAGGTGATCGAGATCATCGCCGAGCCGATGCTCTTAAACAGCTACGGTGTGTCGCTGGAGGACTTCGCCCTCGCCGTGGCTCGGTCCAACAGCCTGGTGGCCGCAGGGGCGCTGGAAGGGCCGCAGGGGCGCTTCGCCGTCAAGGTTCCGGCGTTGATCGAGACTCCGCAGGACGTCCTCAACATTCCGATCGCCGCCTCGAACGCCGCGGCGGTCACGCTTGGCGACGTCGCCACCGTGCTGCCCACCTTCAAGGACCCGACCTCAATCACCCGGGTCGACGGCCAGTCGGCGGTGGTGGTCGAAGTGTCGAAGCGTTCGGGCGCCAACCTGATCGAGACCGTCGACGCGGTGCGCGCCGCGATCGGGCCGTTGAAGGCCACATGGCCGGATGCCCTGGAAGTCACCTTCATCCAGGACCGGTCCGAGTTCATCCGCACCATGCTCGCCGACCTCCAGAACTCGGTGCTGACCGCCGTGATCCTGGTCGCGGTCATCATCTTGTTTACGCTGGGCGGTCGCGCGTCGATCATGATCGGCATCGCCGTACCGTTCTCGTTCCTGGTCGGCGTGCTCGCCCTCTACATGGCCGGCTTCACGATGAACATCGTGGTGCTGTTCAGCCTGATCCTCGCCGTCGGCATGCTGGTCGACGATGCGATCATCGTCTCGGAATTCGCCGAACGACGAATGTCGGAGGGCATGCCGCCACGCGAGGCCTATGCCTTCGCCGCAAGCCGCATGAGCGGCCCGGTGATCGCCGCGACGCTGACCCGTATCGCCGCGTTCTCACCACTCATGTTCTGGCCGGGCCTCGTCGGCGAATTCATGCAGTATCTGCCGTTGACGCTGATCGCGACGCTGACCGCATCGCTAGTCGCCGCCCTGATCTTCACCCCGACCCTCGGCGCCCTGATCGGCCGGCCCCAGACCGTGCATCACGACGCGGCACGGCGCGAAGGCCCGTTCCTGAAGACGGTCCGCGTCGCCATCCGCTTCCCCGGCCTGACCCTGCTTCTCGCGTTCGGCATGCTTTGGGGCATCATTCAGGTCTACGGCCAGTACGGCGCCGGCGTGGAGTTCTTCCCCGAGGTCGAGCCCGACTTCGGCAACGTGATCATCCACGCGCGCGGGAACATGTCGCTCCCCGAGCAGGACGATCTGGTCAAGGCGGTCGAGGATCGGATCCTCGACATGGAGGAGCTGTCGACCATCTTCTCCCGGGTCGGCACCGGCCGCCAGGGTGACGAGTCCCTTACTGAGGACACCATCGGCACCATCCAGTTCGAGTTCGTCGACTGGCAGGAGCGTCGCCCGGCCGGCGAGATCATGGACGAGGTCCGCGAGCGCACCGCAGACATCCCCGGCATCAAGGTCGAGGTCACCACCCCCGCCGCCGGCCCGCCCACCGGCAAGCCGGTCCAGGTTCAGCTCTCCGGCAACAACCGTGAAGCCCTGTTCGAGGCCGCGCGGCGCGTCTCCGATCAGGTCGCCCAGATCCCCGAGATTCGCGACCTCGACGACGGCCTGCCGATCCCGGGTATCGATTGGCAGGTCCAGGTCGACAAGGCCGAAGCGGCGCGTTACGGCGTCAGCGTGTCCTCCGTCGGATCGCTGATCCGGCTGGTCACCAACGGCTTGACGGTCACCGACTACCGACCGGCGACCAGCGAGGACCCGGTCGACATCATCGTCCGCGTTCCGGAAGACCGGCGTACGCTCAACCAGATCGACGAGCTCTATCTCGAGACGCCGGCAGGATCGGTGCCGATCAGCAACTTCATGGAGCGCGTCCCGGCGCACAAGGTCGGCATCATCAACCGCGTCGACGGCGAGCAAGTGGTTACGGTTACCGCCAATGTCGCCGAGGGCGTGCTTGCCTCGGAGGTGCTGCAGCAGGTCCGCACCATGCTGGAGAGCGCCGACTTCGGCGGCCTGGTGACCTGGAAACTGACCGGCGAGGACGAGGAGAGCCAGGCGGCGCAGGAGTTCCTGATGAACGCCTTCATCGTCGCGGTGTTCCTGATCTTCATCGTGCTGCTCGCCCAGTTCAACAAGCTGTCGAGCGTGATGCTGATCCTGTCGGCGATCATCCTGTCGACGATCGGCGTGATCATCGGCCTCTTGGTGATGAACCAGCCGTTCGGCATCGTCATGACCGGCATCGGGATCATTGCGCTTGCCGGTGTTGTCACCAACAACAACATCGTCCTGATCGACACCTATGACCGATTGCGGCGCGAAGGGGTCCCGGTCGACGAAGCGATCATCCGCACCTGTCGGGAGCGTGCCCGGCCGGTGATGCTGACCGCGGTGACGGCGATCCTCGGCGTGTTGCCGATCGCCTTCGCGGTGACCATCGACTTCCTGAACCGCGAGGTGACGCAAGGGGCACCGTCGGCGCAGTGGTGGATCCAGCTCTCCACCGCGATCGTGTTCGGCCTCGGCTTCGCCACGGTCCTGACCCTGATCATCACCCCGGCCGCCCTCGCCTTCCTGGCCAAACTCGGGCGCTTTTTCGACCGGATATTCCG
This sequence comes from Bauldia sp., assembly GCF_965232525.1. GTDB lineage: Bacteria > Pseudomonadota > Alphaproteobacteria > Rhizobiales > Kaistiaceae > Bauldia. Next base: position 3,940,586 of record NZ_OZ246980.1, read on the forward strand.
CCGCAAGCGGCGCGCTCCGGCGAGTGGCGGCGTGGCGCCGGCCCATACCCGTAGCGACCGCAACCCCTGATCCGGTTTCCGGCAACAGGGTTAAGGGCGAAAACACCGTATTTTCAGAGGGTTGACCCCCTTGTCGGCCAGCGCCGGCGTGCGCGATCCGGCCCGCTTTCGCACCGCATCGAAAAGATTCGCGTTTTTGGCAGAACCGAGTCTAAAATGAGGCACTGCCGGCGAAGCCACGGGGCATGGGCGGCAGGTCGCCAGGAAAGGCCATTAAGGCACCCATGGGAGGCGACAAACTTAGGCAGGCCCGCGGCCCGCTCCAAAAGGAGACGCGGCCGGACATGGTCCAAAGGGGGGAGGTTCGCGCCTAGTCATTGTTTGCACGACGGAGCGGAATTCGTGTTTTTTTCCGACCCGCTCTGAACGGCACGGACGAAGCAGCGCCTCACGCCGGCTCGGCCTCCCCCCGCCTGTCTCGCAACGAACCACCTCTCTCTCCACTGGTAGACACCTGCGTCGCTTGAATCCAAATGCGCTCCAGACGGCAAAGCTTGGCCTCGCGAAGCGCGCCTAGCGGAGCCAGAGGGGGGGTCGCAACGTCACGCGATCCGAAGTTCCCCAGCGCAAAATCCTAACCACTCGTCCCCACGCAGCCTGCCCCCGACCCGATCGGGGGGTGGGGACCCAGTCTTTTGGATCACACCAACACGACTGCTCAGGATTCCCGCCTCCGCGGGAATGAGCGGTGGCTGGTGAAGCCGACCCCCAACCCGATCGTCACACCGGAAAGCGGCGCGACAGCCGTGGGTTCGGTTGCCAGTCGAAGTCCGGCTGGAAGGGAAAGGTCGGCGTCGGGCGGCGCTGATTGCTGAGGCTGACGATGTCCTGATTCACTGCCCCGTCGCTGAGGGCCATCAGTGCCGGATTGGCGATCGGCGCAAGCTCCGGCGACAGGTAGCCCGACTTCACCAACAGCACCTGAAGGCTGGTTACGTCCTCGCCGAAGGCCGCGAAATCGGCGAGGTCGTGAAACGGCCGTCGCGCATAGGTCAACACCACCCGGACGGGGCCGGTGCGGACCACGGCCAGGAGGTCCCGGGTCTCGGCGCTGCCGAGCACGCGCACCACGTCCACAGTCCGGGTGATCGGTTGGCAAGCGCTACCCAGCGCACCGCCGAAGGTCAGGTCCAGCCTCGCCCCCTCGCCGGCGGCTGCGGCGGCAAGGGTCGCCGGTGGGTCGGCGATGCCTGCGACCAGCACGTCGTCGAAGCCTCGATCGAGCAGCGCCGCCAGGACGTCGGTCCGGTCGCCGACGCCGCCGCCAGTGGGATTGTCGCCGCTGTCGGCGAGGATGACCGGCCGTGTCGTCGCCCGCTCCGCCGCGTCGAGCATCGCCGTGACCGGGCCCGTCTCGACGCCGAAGTCGAACGCCGCGCGCGCGCTCCAATACGCCTCGGCGAGGTCGCCGGCGGCGGCCAGGGACGCCTCGGCCTCCGTCCCGGTCACCACGGCAGCGGCGGTGGCGCGGGGCACGTCCGCCCAGACATATCCGACCATCAGGTTGGCATCGCGAACGCCCGGACGCTGTCCGACCGACGGCAATCTCGCATAGAGCGATTTCGCGGGATCCTGTTCGGTGCTGGTCCGCTCGCCGGGGAGCAGCACCGGGATCGGCGCCCAGGCGACGCCCGGCCGGAACCCGCCGGTGAGGCACGCCGTCAACATTGAAAACGCCCGACGGTACGTTTCGGTGACGTCGATATGGGGCGCCGTCCGGTAAGCCGCGAAGATGTCGATCGCGTCGATGATCGGTTGCGACACATTGCCGTGCAGATCGTAGGAAACCGCGATCGGGCAGGCATCGCCGACGATCTCGCGGACGGCGCCGATCCAGTCGGCCTCGGCGTCATCCATCCCCTCGACGTGTACCGCCCCGTGCATCAGCAGACAGACCCCGTCGAGCGGCATCGCGGCTGACAGTTCGTTCAGGAATTCCGTCTTGAACGCTTGGTAGACGTCGGCCGCGACGGGACCGCCGGGCACGGCGGACGCCCAGAACAAGGGGATGATGTCGACACCGTCCGGCGGTTCGCCGACCGTGGCGCTGAGGTCGTCGCCGCGCACCACGATGAAATCCTCACGCCGCATGATCTGCGGCGAATAGGTGCTGCATTCGGTATGGATGCCGCCAAGGGCAATACGATGGGTCACGTCGCTCAAAGCTCCGGCAGGAAGCGTGAAAGGGCGGCGAACCGTTGCCAGTCCTTTGATGCCGGATCGGACCAGCCGGCTTCGGCCACCGATCCAAGCCGCGGGAACACCATGTGGTTGAACTGCGCCGGCGAGATCAGGTGCTCCGACCAGATTCCAGCTTGCACGCCGATCAGTCGGCCCTCGGCATCCTGCGGCAGCCCGTCGGTCGGCTCGTAGGCGTAGCAATCCTCCGGCGTCGAGACGCCCGCCCAGCTCGCCCCCGGCTCGGACCAGCCCGACGCCTGCACCATGTCCATGTAGAAGCGCTGGCCGGGGCTGGCGACGACCTCATAGCCGGCTTCGATCAGCGCCCCGACCTTCTCGCGCTCGCGCCAGGCGACCAGCAGCGTGTCGCGCGGGATCTCCCCTTCGTCGCCGACCTCGTCCCAGGCCGCCATCTGCTTGCCGAGGCCAAGGATCATCTCTCGTACCCGGTGGGAGAAATACCGGTGCAGATCGCCGGTGGATTTCAGGCCTTCGCGCTCCATCATGTCGCGCGCGGCTGGCGAGGCCAGCCAGGCGCTTTCGTCCACCTCATCACCGCCGATGTGGATGTGTAGTGACGGAAACAGTGTCGCGACCTCGCCCATCACCGTCTGGACGAAGTCATAGGTTGCCGGCAGCGCCGGATTGAGGGCGTTGTTGGGGTAGCCCTGGATCGAGTGATAGGAGGCGGACGGCTCGTCGGGATCGCGCAGATGCGGCAGCGCCTCGAGCACCGCATGGCAGTGCCCGGGCAAATCGATCTCGGGCACGATCTCGACATGGAGCGCCGACGCGTGGGCGACGAGATCGCGCACTTCGTCCTGGCTGTAGTGGCCGCCATACGTGGTCGCGCCGCTTCCCAGTTGCGGCACCATCAGGCAGTCGGCACCGCGCAACGCTCCCACTGACGTCAGCTCGGGCAGTGCCTTGATCTCCAGGCGCCAGCCCTCGTCGTCGGTCAGGTGCCACTGCAGCACGTTCATCTTCAGCCAGGCGAGGATGTCGATGAACCGGCGCACCATATCGGTCGGGTAGAAGTGTCGCGAGACGTCGAGGTGTGAGCCGCGCCAGGCGAACCGGGGCGCGTCCGTGATGGTCCCGCCGGTCGGGAACCCGAAACGGTCGGGGTCGGCGGCCGCGCCCGCAAAGATGTGCGCCAGGGTGATCAGGCCGTAGTCCCGGCCGGCCGCCCCGCCGCACTCCAAGGTCACGCTGTCGGGCGCGAAGGCAATCGCGTAACCGTCTGCGGGCAGTGCCGGATTTTGCCCGAGGGTCAGGGACCGTGTCGCGGACGATTCATGCAGCACGAACGGTCGCTCCGCGACCGGGAAGAGCCGATTGGCGAGTTCCGCGATCCGCGACACCGCCCGGCTATCGTCGATCGCGGTCCCGGCCGCCACGGCGAGCGGCGCGGGCCGTCCCGGGGCGACCTCAACGTCGACCGTGCGCGGCCATGGGGTCACCGCGATCGGCACATCGACCTGTCCCGGCGGCACCTGTTTCAGCGCGCCGCTGTCGTCGCCGGCCTCAAGCAGTAGATCGCCGACCGCCACGTCGATGGTGCTGCCGTCGCCGAGGACCAGATAGGCGGACTTCGGCCCGTCGGTGCGATGCCGCGGCGCGTGGGTCAAGCCGCTCAGCGCCAGCGTCCAGGTCTCGCCGGGCCGGACGGTCAACTCCGGTACGGGCGCGATCTCGTGGAAGTTGGCGACCCGCCGATTGAGCCGGCCGCCCTCGATCAGCCCGCCGTCGGCAACCCGCGTCATCGCGGAATAGGCGAGCACGAAGTCAGACAATGGCGCTGACGACAGGTTGGTCAACTCCAGTGTCATCGTACCGGGGTCGCCGCCACCCTTGGGGGTGTAGCGCGCGTCAAGACGAAAGTCGGCTGTCATTGCTGTTGCCTCGGAGGTTTGTTCAGGATCGGTAGGTGGCCGACCCACTAAGATTCTGGATGTGATGCGTTGGTTGCGCTGATCAAGGCAAGACAGACGTCGCGATCCCTCTCCCCCTTCGTGAAAGTCTTCGCAGCGTGCAAACGCCCCTCTCCCCCCTTGCGGGGGAGACGGCGGAGCTTGGGTCGCGAAGCGATCCTTAGCGGAGCCAGAGGGGGGTGATCCTGCGCTAACCCGCTTGGCGATCGACGCCCGATGTGGTCGCCAACGGATGCGCCGCTACCCCCCTCCCTAACCCTCCCCCGCACGGGGGGAGGGAAATCGGCGTTGGCCGCGAAGGGCGCGTCAGCACTGCTCGGATCAATTCCCGCTTTCGCGGGAGTGAGTGAGGTGTTTCCTCTCCCCTTGTGGGAGAGGATAGCGAGGCTTGCCGGCGAAGCCGACTTAGCCGAGCTTGGTGAGGGGTGTTCACGGTAGCCGGTGTTTATCAAGGCTCTCACCCTCCCTCACCCGGTTTGCCTAGGCTCGTCTCCTCGCCAAGGCAAACCTGCCCTCCCCCGCATCGAGGAAGGCGAGCCACCGCGACGCCGCTTCAAACTGTCAAAACCGTCCAGCACCTAACCTACGCTTTTCCCGAATGCGCCAGCAGCGTCGGATCGATGGCGGACATCGCCACGCGGCGTTCGAACGCCTGGCCGTTGGAATCGAACAGATGGCAATCGGCTGCTGCGATGGTGAGATCGATTGGCTTGCCGACCTCAGCCGAGGTCACCCCCGCGAGCAGGCTGCAGAAGATGTTGTCGCTGCCCTCGATGTTGGCGTAGGCGACGGTATGGATGCCGAGCCGTTCGATCACCGTCGGCGTCGCCGCCAGCGACACGTCGCCGCCGCTGGTGCGAATGTCCTCCGGGCGGATGCCCAGGGTCAGTGTCTGCCCCGTCACATCGCCGCGGGGTTCCACCGGCAGCGTCAGGTCGGCGCCGTTCGGCAACGTCACGGTCACCCCATCGACCGACGACGCCTTGCCGGTCACGTGAATGAAGTTCATCCGGGGATTTCCGATGAACCCGGCCACGAACAGGTTTTGCGGCTTGTGGTAGAGCTCCAGCGGCGTTCCCGCCTGCGAGATCAGTCCGGCGTCGAGAACGACGATCCGGTCCGCCATGGTCATCGCCTCAACCTGATCGTGGGTGACGTAGACCATCGTCGCGTCGAGACTGTTGTGGAGCTTGGCGAGTTCGACGCGCATCTCGGCGCGCAGCGCCGCATCGAGGTTGGAGAGCGGCTCGTCGAACAGAAACACCGACGGCTCCCGCACGATCGCGCGGCCGATGGCGACCCGCTGCCGCTGTCCGCCCGACAGTTGCCCGGGGCGGTATTTCAGCCGTTCGTCGAGCTGCAGGATGGCTGAAGCCCGCCCCACCCTTTCCTTGATCTCGTTCTCCGGCCGGCGTTCGACCCGAAGCGGAAACGCGATGTTTTCGAACACGCTCATATGCGGATAGAGCGCATACGACTGGAACACCATCGCGATGCCGCGCTTGACCGGCGGCAGATCGTTGACCACCCGGTCGTCGATCCTGGCCTCGCCCGAGGTGATCTCCTCGAGCCCGGCAATCATCCTGAGCAAGGTCGACTTGCCGCATCCGGACGGGCCGACGAACACCACGAACGCACCGTGCTCGACATCCAGGGAAACGCCCTTGATGACCTCCACGGCCCCAAAGCTCTTGGTGACGTCGATCAGGTTGAGGCGACCCATGGTGATACCCCCGGAGAAACGTCGGGCCCCGGACAACCGGGACCCGACACGGTTTGTCTTACTTGAAGTCTTCGAGCTGCTCGGCGGCGTACTCGACCGCCTCGGCCGGCTCGACTTCACCGAGAACGACGCCCTGGACCGCTTCGTTGATCACGTCCTGCAGGCCGACATAGTCGGTCACGAACGGCTCCGGACCGCCAGTCGGAATGGCGTCGAGGAAGGCCGACCAGGTCGGGTCCTCGTCGCGCAGCGCCTGAACGCCCGGCAGGTCGCGCAGCGGCGTCAGGCCGCCGGCAATCTCGAACTCAAGCTGATTGTCCGGGCTGGTCAGCCACTTGGCCAGCGACAGCGCCTGATCTTCGACACCGGTGTTCTTGAACACGGCCAGCGAGTCGGTGATCAGCAGAGTACCGGGACCACCCATCGGGCCGACCGGGATTGGCGCGACACCCCAGTTCACATCGCCGACCAGGTTCCTCTCCCAAGGACCGGAGATGAACATGCCGATCTGCCCCTCGGTGAACAGCGGGCGAAGCTTGGCACGGTCATAGGCGATCGGTCCCGGCTGCGAGACGTCAACCAGCTTGCCATAGAATTCCAATGCCCCGACGTTGTTCGGCGAATTGAAAACGATCTCGCCATTGTCGTCGATCACCGCACCGCCGTTGGTGTACACGTAGTTGAGAAACTGGTGCATCGTGTTGTCGAACGATGCGGCGGCAAGACCGAAACCGTCGGCTTCGGTGTTGTCCTTGATCGTCTGGGCGAAGGTGAACATCTCGTCCCAGGTCTTGGGCGGCGTCTCCGGATCGAGGCCGGCTGCCTCGAACAGGTCCTTGTTCCAGTAAAGCGCCTTGGTCGAGAAGGCACGCGGCGAGCCCCACACCATGCCGTTGGCGGTTACCGTACCGAGAACCGGCGGCGCGTAAGTCGCCTTTTCCTCATCGGTCAGATCGATCGGAATGATGAGATCGTTCTGGGCCAACTGCTTCAGGGTTCGTGACCCGAGATAGGCGATGGCCGGCGCGTTACCGGCCGAAGCCAGCGTCGTCGATTTCTCCTGGCACTGGCCCCAAGGCACATACTCGACGTCGACCTTGAAGCCCGGATTGGCGGCTTCCCATTCGCCTACCAACCTGGCCTGCACGGCCGCGTCCTCATCGGAGTTGTCTCCGCAGTTGATCATGTGGAGGCGCGTATCGTCGGCGCTGGCCACACTTGCGGCGCCGAGTGCTAACGCACTTCCCAATAGCAACGAAAGAACCTTCATGAATCATCTCCCTTGCTTTCTGCCACCAGACGGATCTCTCACTCCTTGACCGCCCCGGCGGTGAGGCCGGCGACGATGTATCGCTGGAGAAAGACGTACACGATCAGCACTGGCAGGATGCCGACCAGACTTGCGGCCATCAGCTCGTTCCACACGACGGTCTGGCGACCGAAGAACTGGAACAAGCCAACGGGAAGCGGGTTCAACTCGTTGGTCGAGTTGAATGTCAGAGCGAACAGGAACTGCTGGGCGTAAGCCGTGATGAACGTGGCGATCGCAACCACCACGATGCCCGGAAGCGCGATTGGAATGATCACCCGCCGCAGGGTGTAGATGCGATCGGCGCCATCCGCCCAGGCTGCCTCTTCGAGCTCCTTCGGAATCCGCAGGAGATAAGAGCGCAGCAACCAGATGCCGGTCGGGATCGCGAACGCAGCACCCGGGATGATCATCGCCGCATAGGTGTTGAGCAGGCCGACCGCCAGCATCAGCTTGAACAGCGGGATGATCAGCACGGCGCCGCTCACCATGTTGATGGCGAGGAAAGCACCCAGCAATCCGTTGCGACCCTTGAACTCGAACCGCGCGAAGGCGTAGGCGGCGGGGATCACCACGATCAGCACGATCAGCGTCACCGAGCAGGCGATGAAGAAGCTGTTGATCATGTAGCGCCACAGCAGCGGCACGTTCTCCCACATGTCGACATAGGCGGCGAAGCTCATGTTCTCGGTGATGAACCGATAGGGGATTGAAAACAGGCCATCGATCGGCCGCATCGAGACCACGAACGCCTCGACGAAGGGCGCGAGAACGAACACCAGGAACACGGCGATGCCGGCGTAGATCAGGACGTATTCCCACCAGCGGTATTTATTTATCATTGACCAGCGCCCGTTTGCCGATCCGCGAGATCATCACGAAATAGAACCCCGAGAACAGGGAGAGGAACAGGACGATCATGACCGCTCGCGCGGCACCTTCGCCATATTTGAAGCGACTGATCGCCGTCTTGTAGGTGTCGATGATCATGGTCGTCGTCGCGCCGCGCGGCCCGCCCTCGGTCAGGATCCAGATGATGTCGAAGGAGTTGAAGGTCCAAATTGCCGAGAGCAGCGACATGGTCGCGATCGCCGGCATGATCAGCGGCAGCGTGATGCGGCGGAAACGATAGAAGCGCGAGGCGCCGTCCACCCAGGCGGCTTCGTGCAGGTCGTTGGGAATCCCCTGCATGGCCGCCAGCAGGTAGAGCGTCACCAGCGGCGTGCCGATCCACACGTCAGTGACCACCGTCGCCATGAAGGCGGTGTCCCGGAACGCCAGAAATTCCAGCGGCGCGGAGATCAGATCGAAACGCTGAAGCAGCCCGGAGATCATCCCGAACTGCCCGTTATACATCCACGTCCAGATGAAGACGCCGATCGCGATCGGCACCACCCACGGCGGCATCACCAGGACGCGGAACAGGCTCCGCCCGGGAACGGCGGCATTGAGCAGAACGGCGCCGAGCGTTCCGATGATGATCTTGAGGCCGACCGACAGCGCCATCCAATAGAAGGTTCGGGCGATTACCTCGGGAAAGCCGCGCGAGAACATCCGTTCGTAGTTCTCGAACCCGACATACTCCTCGACCGGGCTCAGCGTGGAGTTGGTGAACGACAGCCGGAAGGTTTCGACCAGCGGCCACGCGACGATCGCCAGCGTCACCACACCCGCCGGCACCAGCAGGAAGTACGGGAAATAGTCGATTTTCCGTGCCGTGACCGCCATGGGGCTGCTACCGCCTCGCCACGAGTATCAAGGCCGTTGTAGGCTCGACCGAATCGATGAAGCCGATCGTGGAAGCACCGTCCTCGCTTCTCCTTGGGGAGAGGAAGGTTTGACTTGGTGAGCGCGCTTGAAACCTCTTGCGTCCTTCGAGGCGCGCGTGCCGCGCGCACCTCAGGATGAGGTCGAAGTGGAGGCTCCCAGGATGCGGTTGGCCGAGTTCTTTGCGATCGATCCGGAAGGCGCACTGGACGCTCACAACAACGGCCTCATTCTGAGGTGCGAGGGCGAGAGCCCGAGCCTCGAAGAACGCACTGCGTCTCCGTCCACCATCCTTCCTCGCCGCTTGTTTCGACTCATTAACTCAGCCCATAGCTGTCGAACTGTTGCCAGGTGTCGCGCAGGTCAACCACCGAGCGCAACTGGCGCGCTTCGTCCATCTTGATCGCCGTCAGCCCGGCAACCAGCGCATCGAGCACCGTGACCGGCAGCGGCGTGCCGTCAGCGAGGTAGGCGGCGACATCCCGCGCCATCTCCTCGTCGGAGAGTGAGTGACTGGCGCCGTCGCGATCGAGATCGCCGCGGTCCACCAGAAGTTCGCCGCCGATATCGTGAATGCGCAGATAGTTGCGGTTGAAGTCGCCCTCCGCCATGCCCTGCGTTCCGAACACCGCGAAGCGGCGAAACTCGTCGGGCGCGTTGAGCGTGGTGTGGAAACAGAGATTGACGCCGTTGTCGTATTCGACGATCGATGTCTGGTAGTCGACGATATCGCCGTCCGAGGTATAGGCATCGTCGGCGCTGCCGCCCCATCGGGGTCGGAAGGAACTGACCTTGCCCGGAGTGTCGGGGATCGAAAACCGCGCGCTGAGCGACTGGTTTTCCGGGACGAACACCTTGCGTCCGCCGAAGCTCGCCACATAGGACGGTCGCGCGCCGGCGATCCCCTGATAGAGATCGATGTCGTGGCAGCATTTCTCCAGCATGAAGCCGCCGCTTTTGGCCGCATGCCGGCGCCAGTCGCGGTGAAAGAAGCTGCCGTGGTGGGGCGCGATATGCTCGCTCGCCTCGATGGAGACGATGTCGCCGAGGACGCCGTCGCTCTGGGCTTGGCGCACGGCCTTGTAGAGCGGCGCGTAGCGCAGGACCAGGCCGACCATGATGCGTTCGCGACCGCCATGGTCGCGCAGCAGCCCCATCAGCCGCATGGTCTCCGCCTCGGAGATCACGACCGGCTTCTCGCAGAAGATGTGCTTCACATCGCTGCGAAGCGCCGTTTCGAGCTGATCGATGTGCTTGTAGTTGGGCGTCGCGATCATCAGCAAATCCAGCGTTTCGCTGGCGAGCATCTGATCGAGATCGTCGTAGCTTTTCAGGGTCGAACCGGTCGCCGCCTCAAGGGCCGAGAGACCGGCCGGGGTCGGGTCGCAATAGGCAACGAAATCCAAGTCCGAACTGGCGGAATGCAGTTTCGCGGCGACGTTCGCCGCGCGGGCGCCCAACCCGATAACACCGGCCTTCATGCGACTCCCGCGGCGCCACGCCTGCCACGCTCCGAGCACGACAGATGGCGCAAACCGATTATCTGGAAACGCGTTATGGCGATCATGGCACCATCGTCCAACGGCAGCGCAATAATATCAAGCGGCATGTGTGATAACGCTGCTACTTGGCACCCGGCCGCCTTTCCACCCTTGCGGGGGAGACGGCGGAGCTTGGCGTCGCGCAGCGCGCCGTAGCGAAGCCAGAGGGGGGTCGAACAGCGTCTTCCCTCCAGTCCGCGGTGCCCAATCCCAACGGCCTCGCCGGTTTGCAGAAACGCAAAGTCGTTGCGAACCGGCGCGTCCGCACGGACCGATGGGACCGGGTCAGTAGCGAAACCCGGCCGCGAAGCGGTGGTCGGCCTGGTCCGGCTCGTTCCGCGCCGCGCCATAGTCCGGCGAACGCGAACAGCGCGAAGCCCGACAGCCAGCCGACGCACGCCGACCCGATGGTTCATCTCGCCTGACCCCCAACACCCCAGTGTTTGAAAAGTGCATGAATGCATCCGGCGCCGCAAGGCGGTTGCAACGCCGATCGAGACAAAGGCGATCGTTTCGTCCTGTGGGTGGACGGCGTCGGCCCTGCGTCCGGGACTGCGAACCGTACCGCTGGTGGAGAAAACCTAGCCGCAGTCCAGGTCGAACCGCCGCACCGGAGCATCGCCTGGTGGACCGGTTATCTCGCCGCGCACCCTGGCGAAGGCGCCGGTTCCGCCGACAATGCCGTTCGTGGCTTTGCTTGCCATGCCGCGCGGCCTGGTGTCGTTGGTTCGGTAGTAGAGATTGCGGGTGAACAGCAGGTCGCCGTCGGGGAACTCCCAGACGTGATCGCCCACAAACTTATGAACATCATCGTCACCGACTTCGATGATCTTGTTGCGGTAGTGGAGCTTGATAACGTCATCGGTGCGCGGGTCGATGAAATCCATGATCCCGGTCCGAATATCGCCGATCGAGTCGCCTTCCGGCGGCACGTCGATCAGGGTCACCGTCTTCACGTCGCCGATCAGCTCGAACGTGCCGCAATAGGCTTCCGAGCCGAGCGATGGCGCGCTGACCAGGCCAGCGGCCAGAACCGCCGTCAGAAAAACCGGCGTCTTGTACGATCTCATGATGCGTCTCCCTTGGTGCTAATACATCCCCTTGGCCACGGTAGATGACGACTCCCGCAACAGCCATCGTCATCGCGGATCGGTCTCCCGTCGGGTGACCGCGCCCTGGGGACGAACCCCTAACCACCGACCGAGCCCAAACACCCCCAAACCTCGCGGACCAGGAAGTAGCGGGCTTTGCGCTGCTCTTGGTGGCATCGGGATCAAGGATCAGGAGGCTTCGTCAAGCCAAAGCTTGGCAGTCTCCTGGACAAAGTCCCGATAGCGTCGCGGGGACCGCCCGAGGATAGCGTCCTGCATGCCCCGACCCGCCTCATTCAGGGGATGGCCATCGGTGTCGAACTGCTGCTTGATGGCATCGAGGTCGAACACCAGCCACGGCGGCATCGTCGACTGAATCTTGGCCCATACGTCCCTGCACTGGCTGGGTGGCGCTATTGGCCGACCGAGGGCTTCGGACCAAATCGCCGCCGTCTCGTCGCCGTTTGGCGCGTCCGGCGAGGAGAGCAACACGGTTTCGTCGATCGCCTTACCGTCAAGGAGTGCCGCAACGGCGACGTCGGCGATATCGCGGACATCGACGCGAGCGACGGGCGTCGGACCGATGGGAAAGGCGTAGGCGCCGTTCATGATAGCGTCCTTCACCCAATAGTCGTTCTGGAAGAAAAAGGTTGGCCGCATGATGGTGTAGGGGATGCCGCTGGCCCTGATTGCCGCCTCGATGCCCACCTTGGAGCCGGTCGATGGCATGAAGGGGGCGTGGACCGAGATATCGCTCGACAGATAAACGAGATGCTCCGGCTTGCGGTACGTCATGACGTTGACCGAGGTCAGTCCGTGATAGGCCTCCATTGGGCTCATCGCCAAGGCCATGTAGACCGCACGAACACCGTCGAGGGCATCGCGGATGATGCCGGGATCGTCGAGATCGCCGACGAAGGCTTCGACGCCTTCAGGCAGCGATTGGATCCGCGCCTCGTCGCGGGTGACCACCCGGACGGGCTCGCCGCGCGCAAGCAGCAGTGGGACGAGTGCCTGACCGACATTGCCGGTGCCGCCGATGCATAAGACAGTCATCTCACGTCTCCGATCAGCTCGAACATGCCGCAATAGGCTTCCGAGCCGAGCGATGGCGCGCTGACCAGGCCAGCGGCCAGGACCGCCGTCAGAAAAACCGGGGTTTTGTACGATCTCATGATGCGTCTCCCTTTTTGTTGAACCTCCGTCGATCCCTCTGGCTCATTCGGCGTCGCCCGCCGTCGACTCGGCTTCCTCGAAGGCGAAGATGCGCTTCCAGTCCTCCTTCATCGATACGACATGCCATCCGTCGGACTTCGCCTGGTCCATCAGCGCCTGAGTGAAAACGCCGATGCCGGTGTTCGGCAGGCCGCCGGCCGGCCCATAGGCGTATTCGCGCTCCGCGTCGTCGTGGTAGACGATCAGCGCCATGCGGTCGCCGCTGCCGGATCGGGTGTATTCGAGCATTTCCTTGTCACCGCCGGAATTGCCAAAGGCGAAGATCGGCCGCTGTCCGATATGCAGATCGATGCCCTCGGCCTTGCCGGCCGCATCGGTGACGAAGCCAGCCTTGGACTCGCGAACGATCTCGCCATAGTCCTGGCTGAACGAAAAGGAGGTCTCGATATTGGTCCCGACCACATTCGGCGGCGCGACCCCATAGGTCTCGTCGGCCCAGGCTCGCATGAACGCGATGGACCCGGCGGAAACGATGAAGACCTTGAAGTCATTGTCGCGTAGGTAATCCATCAACTCGATTTGCGGCAGATAAACCAGATCGAGATAGAGCTGATTGAATCGGGGATGGATTGCTGAATCGATCCAGTCGTTGACACGCGCGTCGAATTCTTCGGCCGTCTCGCCGGCGTGGGTGGTCGCGAGCAAATCGGCGAAGCCAGCGGGGCCGAGTCCAAGCACGTGCTGAAAGTTCCCGTCCATCAGCGCCTTGATGTCCGAATTGTCCTGCCATTCCGGATGCGCGGCGCTCAGCCGCTTCGCCTCATCCTCCATAAAGACGAGCTGGGTGTAAATCGGCTGCTCGACCCAGAGCGTCCCGTCGTTGTCGAAGGTCGCAATGCGCTCCTCGGGCCGAACGAAGCCTGGGCCGGCCTCGTCGGTCACCCGCGCCACGAATTCTATGATCGACGTCTTGACCGGACCGTCGTTCCACGACGGCAACGGATCGACCTCCTGGGCACGACCCTCCGGCGCCCAGACGGCTGCGATCAGGAGTATCAATCCCAGCACCAGGTTCGGTCTCGGCCTCAGAAACATCGAAGAAAACTCCCCCGTTCATAGTGAGTGAGACGATGCCGACAAGGTTCGTCAAGGCTATCGTCGTCAATGAATGTAGCGGTTTGGTGAAGGCATCTGTGGCGTTCGAGTTCCATCTGACGCTCGACGGTCGCTCCAAGCCGGCCTGTACCGGCAACGCCGCAACATACACAGTTCGGCGTGCGTCAACCCCGGCGAAGTCCGCTGCTGTCAGCTAGGGTTAGCACGGTTTCTATGACCGCCCGGTATTCGCCTGTGACGGTCCACGCTATGGTCGACGCGCCAGACGACGGTGGCCAACGATGGCGATGATCACGGAAATCGAGGACTACTTCACCAAAGGATGCGGGCGATGCGAGCGCTTCGACACGCCCGATTGCTCGACCCGAAGATGGTCGGACGGCCTCCGCGCCCTCCGTCAAATCTGCCGCGATGCGGGCCTCTCCGAGACGGTGAAATGGGCCCACCCCTGCTACGTGCATGCGGGGCGCAACATCGCGATCATCGGAGCCTTTCGCACCGACTTTCGCCTCAGCTTCTTCGACGCGGCGCTGATGAAGGACCCCGCGGGCCTGCTCGAGCGCCAGGGGGCCAACACCCGGTACGCCGACATGATCCGCTTCACCGACAACGCGCAACCGGCAGAGATGGAGCCGACGCTCGTGTCCTACCTGAAAGAGGCGATGGGCTACGCGGAGGCCGGCGTCAAACCGCCGAAGGACGAGAGTGAGATCGTGTTGCCGGACGAACTGATCGCAGCGCTCGATACGGATGATGAACTCGCGGCGGCCTTTCACCACCTGACACCCGGCCGCCAGAAGAGTTACGTCATCAACCTGAATTCCGCCAAGAAATCCGCAACGCGCGTCTCGCGCATTGCAAAGTTCCGAGATCGCATCCTCGCCGGTAAAGGGGCGATGGAGCGGTAGGCTGGAGCGTCGGCTGTCTATCCGCGTCCCGTGAGCCGGGGTATTCAGATCGCATGAGTGACGAGGAGATAGAGCTGGAGGGCGGCGGCCGGAGCACGGTCTCTCGTCGCGGTTCGGTCGTGTTCCGTCAGTCGGGTCCCTGGTCGTCAACGGTTCTGGCCCTTCTGCGCCATCTCGAAAGCTGTGGGATCGCCGAGGTGCCCCGTGTGGTTGGCAGCGGCTTCGACACTGAGGGTCGGGAGACCCTGACTTACGTTGAAGGTGATTTCGTCCACCCTCGCCCCTGGGGTGAGGATGCGTTCGCCAAGATCGGTCGGCTCCTGCGTCGTCTGCATGATGCCAGCGAGAGCTTCGATCCACCGCAAGATGCATACTGGCAGCCATGGTTCGGTCGTGATCTGGGTAGCTACAAAAGGGTCATCGGACACTGCGACTTTGCCCCATGGAACATCGTCACCAGAGATGGTTTGCCGGTCGCATTGATTGACTGGGAAACCGCCGGCCCGGTCGACGCTCTGGTGGAACTCGGACAGGTGTGCTGGCTCAACGCGCAGCTTCATGACGGTGACGTCGGTCGGCGCGTCGGCCTCGCCGCGCCGGAGCAGCGGGCAAGGCATGTCGCGCTGATCTGCACCGGCTACGGCCTTGCGAGACGTCTCGCGCCCGAGCTGGTTCAGAGCATGATCGACGTCGCGATTGCCGACGCGGCGGAGCAGGCGATTTCTGGCGATGTCCGGGAGGACACCACCGCCACGACTGAGTTATGGGGACTGGCGTGGCGGACGCGGGCCGCCGCGTGGATGATGCGGCATCGCGCATTGCTGACCGCCACGCTTGACGACACTCTCCCGGACGCCTGACGCCCGCCGCCATCGCCGAGCGCCAAGACGTCTCGCGCCCCTTGATCCCAGGCCCGGCCGTCCTTAGGTGCGCTCACCAAAGCGCACCAGCACCTCGGCGGCACGCCAGCAGAGAACAGACGTCATGACCTCCGGCCCCCGCCCATTCGTCTTCTTCGGGCTGCTGTTTCTGTTGTCGGTACCGTTCTGGCTGTTCGGTGCTCTGATCGGCGACGCGCTGCTGCCCGGCCTTCCGGTCAGCGCGCTGATGGTCGTCGCACCGGCGATCGCGGCCGGGCTGCTGGTGTGGCGCGCCGGCGGAGCGGCCGAGCTGACCGCGTTTCTCCGCCGGGCCGGCGATTTCCGTGGCATGCGGCCATGGGTGTGGCTGGTCGCGTTCGGCACCATGCCGGCGGTGATGGTCCTGTCCGGTGTAATCCTGGTGGCCGTCGGCGCGCCGCCGCCCGCGCCGCAGATTGGCCTGACCCAAACCGTCGCGCTCTTCGCCCTCTTCTTCGTCTCGGCCACGGCGGAGGAGCTCGGCTGGACCGCCTACGCCACCCGTCCCCTCGTCAAGGCCCACGGTCTGATCGTTGCCGGTCTGATCATCGGGCTGGTGTCCGTGGTCTGGCATGTGATCCCGCTGTTGCAGGTCGACCGGAGCTGGGACTGGATCGCCTGGTGGGCGCTCGGCACGCTCGCCCGGCGTATGATCATCGTCTGGCTCTATGTGCGCGGCGGTGAGCGGGTTTTCTCCGCCTCGCTCTTTCACGCCATGAACAATGTGAGCTGGATGTTGTTCCCGATTATGGGTTCTCACTACGACCCGGCGAGCACCGCCCTGATCCTGGTCGTGCTGGCGGCGTTCATTCTGGCCCGCAGCGGCAACACACGGGCGTTCGGGTAGCGCCGACCGAAACGCCGAGGGGCGATGCCGCGCCCGCGTCATCCAACCTTCACTGAGCGGTCACGCCGCTGAAAGAACCGAGTGGCCAAGTGAGCCCTCCGTCACAACGCTGATCCGGAGGCTTTCCATCATGATTCTCAAGACTCACATGGCCCGCTTGGCGGTCGCCGCGACGTTTGCCGCAACGCTCGGCACGGTTGCCGCCAACGCCGATAATGTCGTCGTCCCCGCGACGCTCGCCGGCCACGCCGCGATCCCCGCTTTTTCGTTCAGCGCACCGCCGGCCGACGCACCGCAGGAGGCCTGGGTGTCCGGCAAATACACCAACGGCGCCACGCCGGTCCGCGCCCCCCAGAGCCTTGAGCGCAACGGACTGATGCGCCCCTTCTTCGGCCAGCCCTTGCAGGGCTTTTCCGGCTACGCCCACCGCCGCGCCGACGACGGCAGCCTCTACGCACTGATCGACAACGGCTTCGGCTCGAAAGCCAACTCGTCTGACGCCCTGCTCGGCTTCACCCGCATCGCCCCCGATTTCGAGAGCGGCACCATCGCCGTGCTCGACCGGGTCTGGCTGCATGACCCGGACCAGCATGTGCCGTTCCGCATCACCCACGAGGCCACTGACCAGCGCTACCTGACCGGCGCCGACTTCGATCTCGAAGGCATTCAGATCGTCGGCGACACCGTCTGGATCGGCGAGGAGTTCGGCCCCTACCTGATTGCGGCGACGATGGACGGTCGGGTCACCGGCGTCTACCCGACGATGATTGATGGCGAGGAGCTGCGCTCGCCGGATCACCCGTCTCTGCGGATCCCGGCGACCGCCGGCACCGACTGGAAGCTGCCGCGTTCGGGCGGCTATGAGGGTCTGGCGCTGACCCCCGACGGCAGCCTGCTGTGGGGCATGCTCGAGAAGCCGCTGGTCGACGAGACCGGTGAGCCGGAAGGCGACTTCCTCCGCGTCCTCGCGTTCGATCCGTCGTCGCGCGCATGGACCGGGGCGAGCTTCAAGTTCGCGCTGACCCCCGGCGCCGTCGCCATCGGCGACTTCAACTTCATCGACGATACCCGCGCGCTGGTGATCGAACGCGACGGCGGTCAGGGTCATCCGTCGGCGGCCTGCACCGACGGTCAGAGCGACGGTTGCTTCGATCGCCCGGCCGAGGTGAAGCGGGTGACGCTGATCGACACCGCTGATATCGACGACGACGGCTTCGTCCGCCGGGTCGCGCAGATCGACCTGATGGACATTCAGGACCCGAACGGGGTTGACCGGATGCCGGTGACTTCGGGCGACATCCCGGAAGGCGTCTTCGTCTTCCCGTTCGTCACCATCGAGAGCGTGATCCGCGACGGCGACGAGCACATCCTTGTTTCCAACGACAACAACCTGCCGTTCTCCGCCGGCCGCGCCCTCAACGTCGCCGACTCCAACGAGATCATCCGCCTGCACGTGCCGGAACTGCTGTCGGCTGAATAGTCATCGCGACAGACGACATGAAGGGGTGGCGTCCGCGCCGCCCTTTTTCTCGCCAGGAGGCGACGCCGCTGCCGTCATCGCGTCACGTTTGGAGTTCCATCGCAAATTGCTGCTGAAGGAGATGCTTTGCGGCTTCCGGTTCCAGGCCGGTCTCACCCAGCATGACGATCCCCGCCAGACCGTCGATCAACGCGCACAGGCGCCAAGCGGATGCGACCGGATCGGCGCACCGCCCGACATCGCCTTCGACCAGCCGTTCGATGACCTGGACGATGACCGCGTGCCAATGGCGATAGGCCGACCTGACGACCTCCGCCAGCTCTGGATCCCGACGCGCCTCCTCGATCGCGTTCAGCCATAGCCTCCAGTGCCGAAACCCCGGGTCATCGGCCATCCAGTCCGCAAACCGGGGGATGAGCTGGTCCGCCGCGGTGTCTGCCAACGCCCGCTCGAGGTCTTCGATCTCCTTGGTGACAAACGTCCGTACGGCTTCTGTCCGGAGCTCACGCCAGGTCGAGAAGTAGTGGTGGAGCAGCCCTGACCCGACCTTCAGTTTGCGCGTGACGTCGCGGGTCGCCGTCTCGGCAAGTCCCTTCTCGACAATGATCGCATAGGCCGCTTCCACGATCTGGCGGCGCCGCTCAGGGCCGGACAGGCGCGTCATGTCGATCCCCTCTTGACAACAGACAGTTCGTTGAGCATCTGCTCAGTTGAGCACTTGCTCAATAATAGGATGCGGACGGACGCTGGTGTCAAGGTCACGGTGACCGGCAACGCCGCTTCCGGCCCTTTGGATGACGAGGACATGATCATGAACAGGAAGCAGCGAGCGACGATGGCCATTCTGATCGCGATCGCGGTGGCGGTGTTCGTGGCGATCACCAACTGATCGCGGGGCGGGATGCATCAGGCCAACCGCATCCCACCGCCCCCGCCCGTCTCGCGGCAGCCAACACGTCTTCTCCACATCGCTCTTTCACGCCACAACAATGCGAGCTGGATGCTGTCTCCGGTGATGGGGGTCCCACCACGATCCGGTGAGCACCGCGCCCATTCTTGTCGTCCTGGCCGCGGCGATATTGGCAAGCAGCGGCAATACGCGCGACCTCACCATCAAGAGTCCGAGGCGCCAGCAAGCTAGAACGCTCCGATCGATCACCAACAGACTCGTCACAAAAATGCAATTCAAACAACGGCTTATGCTTCCGGTTATCTTGATGATGGTGGGCTTGGCCATCTGCGCGTTCTATGAGCTCATCTGGGTAGCCGAATCAGAGGCGTGGTACGGAGCTTTCGTCGCTTCCGCCGCGCTCCCGGCCTACATGGCGTTGTTTCTGGCTAAGGGTGGGGCAGCACGAACCTCGCCGCGTCTGATCCCGGTTCAGATCGTGGCGATCATCGGCGCTGCCGTGGCGGCCTACCCGTTGTTCGATCGAAACCCGGTTAGCGAGACGCAGGTGTGGCCTCTTGCAGCGGCTGTGCTCAGTGTCCTCGGACTGCAGTGGTATGTGTTCGTCTATTCTCGGTACGGACGCAAGAAGAGCGGGGCGATTGTCGCCGGCCGGCCCCTTCCGGACCTTGCCTTCGAAGCGCTTGATGGTGCCCGGGTAAGGACAAGCGACTTCATCGGTTCAAAGACCCTGCTCGTGTTCTTTCGCGGCAATTGGTGCCCACTGTGCATGGGGCAGCTGCGAGAGGTGAGAGCACGCGCCGACAGATTGGAAGCCGCCGGCGTCAAGGTGAAGTTCATTTCCAATCAGAGTCCGGAACGATCGCGCGAACTGGCGCTGAAGCTGGCCCTCCCGGATCATTTTGAGATTCTGCACGATCGTGAACTGCGGGCGGCCAAGTCCCTGGCCATCGAGGACATCGGCGGCGCACCCCCTGGTCTGAAGGATTTTCCGGCCGACACCGTCATGGCGACCGTCATTGGATTGGATGCCGAGGGTCGCGTGATCTATGGGGACGAAACAGACAACTACCGCGTGCGACCGCATCCGGACTCGTTTCTGCCGGTGTTCGAAGCGCCAAACACCGAGCGAACGCCTCAGCGTTCCCCAAACGTCATCGCGTCGATCAAGACAGAGACAATGATGGACACCTGAATGGATGAGGCTATCGAAAGGTCGTTCGCTTCTCCGCCTTCGGGGCGACGTTAGGCATCGGTGGCGGCAGGCGCCGTCGCCGCCGACGCCGGAGCATCAAAGACAAAGCCGGTGGCATCCCGGCTCGGCGGCAATCCGAATTTCCGGCTGTAGTCGCGACTGAAATGGGTCGGACTGCCGTAGCCGACCGCGAAGGAAACCTCGGACACGGAATGGCCTCCATCCGCCAACAGCGCTCGCGCCTCGATCAGGCGCAGGTCCTTCTGAAATTGCAGCGGCGTCGTGCCGGTGACCGACTTGAAGTGATCATGGAAGGACGACGCGCTCATGCCGACGGTCCTGGCAAGAACGGGCACCGACAGTGGCGAGCGAAAGTCCGCCCTGATCTGGTGGATCGCCTTGGCGACCCGACTGGCATGGCTGTCGACGATAAGCAGATTGTGCAGCATGCCGCCGATCGGCGAGGTCAGCAGCCGGTAGTGGATCTCACGCAGAATCGAGGGCCCGAGGACCTGCATATCCAGGGGGCTGTCCATCAGCTCCAGATATCGGCCGAGCGGCGCGAGCCAGGCCGGATCGGCGCGCGCGGCCGACAGCGACCGGGCGTCGGTGTCAGGTGCCGGTGCATCGGCAACCTGATCGTAGAGGCTGCGCACCAGTCCGAGATCGAGCGACAGGATTAGCGCGAGATAGGGTTTGCCGACACTCGCTTCGGTGATCCGGGAGACGACCGGCAGGTGGTGGCTGACAACCAGCGCATCGCCCGGCCGGAGTTTCACGGACTGATCCCCAATGGACGTGACTTTGGCGCCTTGAAGGATCAGGCACACGACCGGTTCGTACACATACGCCTCGATGTCGCTCGGAGCCTCGCGACGGAGGACCGAGAGGCCGGGCATCTCTCGGAATTGGTCCGGATTATCAGAGTTATACCGGATGCAAAGGTCGGTGAGCCGCGATAGGTCCATGAACGTCTCCTCGGTGCCTTTGTATCAGGTCCTCTTCCCCCACACAGCACATCGTCGAGAGATTTGGAGGATCAGGCAGGTATTGCGGAGGATGTGGCAGGCGCCGCGCGGCCGCGTTGGCTATCTGTTTTCTCGATCGCCACCGCCAGGAGCAGGACGCAGCCATGTCATCGATTCCATCCCAATCTCTCGACCTCACCGCCCATCACGCCCGGTATGACGCCATCGATCCGCGATCGACGCTGAAGGATACCGCCGCCGATAAGGTCGTTTTCATCGCCGGCGCGTCGAAGGGGATCGGCCGGGCGACGGCGATCGCCTTCGCCGAGGCCGGCGCCCGGGCGATCTACCTCACCGCACGATCGGAAGACGCGCTGAAAGAGACGGTGGCATTGGTCAAGGCGGCCAATCCGAACACCCAATGCGCCTATGCGATCTGCGACGTCACCGACGCGGCGCAGGTCGAGGCCGCCGTCACCGACTGTGTGGCCCAATTCGGCGGCATCGACGTAGCGGACGCCAATGCCGGCTATCTCGGCCCGTGGGTCAAGATCGGCGAGACCGATCCGGAAGGCTGGTGGTGGAACTGGGAGGTCAATGTGCGCGGCGCCTATCACGTCATCCGCTTCACGATACCTCATCTCATCGCCAGCGCTGAGGCACGGACCGCCGAAGGGCGAAGCGGCGGCCATCTCATCCTGCTGTCCTCGGTCGGCGCCCAGCTTCTGATGCCGGGGGCCTCCGACTACCAGACCGCCAAGCACGCTATCAATCGCCTCTGCGAATTCGTCCAGTCCGATCACGACGAGGACGGCATCAAGTGCTTCGCCATCCATCCCGGCGGCGTCGCCACCGAGCTCGGCCGGAACATGCCGGAAGCCATCCACCAGTATCTGGTCGACGAGCCGGACCTCGCCGCCTGCTTCGCCGTCTGGCTGTGCTCCGGCGAGGCCGACTGGGCCAGGGGCCGCTACCTCAGCGCCAATTGGGATGTCGGCGAACTCACCGCGCTTAAGGACGAGATTCTGGGCGACGACCTGCTGGTCAACCGCCTGCGGACCAAGGCTTGAGGCTGCAGGCACCGGCGACCGTTGTCGGTCGGCGCGGTACGCCCATCGTCGGTCGGACGGCCGGTCGGTATGGTTGTTGCCGCGCGACCCACTTCGACGGCTCGGTTGCTGAAAGGTTGGCTTGCGTTGTTCGTCGGGACTAGTATGACACCCACTACAAACACAGCCTGAAGTTTGGAGGGCGTTCAACCGATGAACCAGGTATCGAACACAGTTAACGCCGACCGTCGCGGATGGGGACTTTTTTTTGCCGGCGTCGCATTACTGGTCATGCTGTTTTCCGCAATGGAAGCGCAGGCGAACAAGCCCGACATCGACTTCAACTGCGAAAACGACACGGAATGCGACGCGAATTACTATATTTCTAAGGGATCAGTGACGATTCGTTTTTTCTGTTACGGTGTTGCCCTTGATGGCGTACCTACGAACTCGTCGCCGTACCAGTTTGGCGGCTGCCATGCACCGAACATCAACGTGTCTTGTATAGACACCGGTCACGGCGCGTGTTTTTGTACTAATGACGTCAAGAAAACACAACGAATTACGGCAAAGATCAAGCATTGCTGCGCTATGAATCATCCTTATAATTGTTGAACGTCGCTTTCCGCACACAGGAGGAGATTCTCGCCGACGACCTGCTGGTCAACCGCCTGCGCACCGGGGCCTGAGGCTTCGCGACCTGCCTCCCCCAAGCCGCGAAACACCGCCTGACCGCTTGCGCCGGCATCGGGCCGTGCCATAAAGACGAACGATTATTTCAGCGAATGGATATCCAGGCGCACATGTGCCGGCTAGCCAGGCAGAACGGATGAGACGGGTTCGGACAGTCGGACAAAGGGCATTCGCGGCGCTGCTCTGCTTGTCGCTGGTGACCTGGTCCGTCATGCCGGCCGCGACCGATGCGTCGGTCCCCCTCGATACCCTCCAGGATCATCTCGATCATATCGCCGAGCATGGTCATACCCACGGTTTTGCCGAGGACCTCCTCTGGGCGCTGCATGGCCATGGCCATGGAGTCGCCGACTACGATCACGGCCAGGCGATGCCGGCGCTCGCTGAGTTAACCGAACTCGCCGCCATCGACCGCGACACCTGTCGGCACCGGCCGCACTCATGCGGCCCGCCGCTGCATTTCAGGATCGAACGACCTCCACGCGTCTGATCGGCGTCGCTTCACCGATCAGTCAATTCGAACGTGGAGAACCATCCATGATGTTCCGATCACGGGACGGGATGGGTCCGGGCCTGCGCCCTTGGACCTGTCTCGGCCTCGTCCTTGCCGTGCTCGCGCTCGGCGCGGGGCCCGCCCTCGCCCATAACGTCACCGAGGGCGACGCGGGCTACATCCAGGAAATCTGGGGGGTGCATCTCATCCCCTTCGCCTATCTCGGCGCCAAGCACATGGTGACCGGCTACGATCACATCCTGTTCCTGCTGGGGGTCGTCTTCTTCCTCTACCGGCTGCAGGACGTCGCCATCTATGTTAGCCTGTTCGCGCTTGGCCATTCGATCACCATGCTCGCCGGCGTCTGGTTCGGCTGGGGGGTCAACGCCCACATCATCGATGCGATCATCGGCCTGTCGGTGGTCTATAAGGCGCTCGACAATCTCGGCGCCTACCAGCGCTGGTTCGGGTTCCAGCCCAACACCAAGGCGGCGACTCTGATCTTCGGCCTGTTCCACGGCACCGGCCTCGCCACCAAGATTCAGGACTACGACATTGCCGACGACGGGCTGCTCGCCAACCTGTTGGCGTTCAATGTCGGCGTCGAGATCGGCCAGATCCTCGCCCTGTCGGTGATCCTCATCGTCATGGGCTACTGGCGCAAGAGCCTGCGCTTCTTGCGCGACGGCTACACCGCCAACGTCATCATCATGTCCCTGGGCTTCATGCTCACGGGCTACCAGCTCACCGGCTATTTCGTCACAGCCTAAGGAATCGGAGACACCCCATGTTCAACGCAGACAAACCCAGCCTCGACCAACTGCCGAGCTCGGCCCAACTGTTGCGCTCTACCATCGTCGCGGCCGCCGCCGCGGTGGTGATCCTCGTCACCGTCGTGCTTCCCGCCGAATACGCCATCGATCCGACCGGCATCGGCCGCATCCTCGGCCTCACCGACATGGGCGAGATCAAGCAGGAGCTCGCCGACGAGGCCGAGCAGGACCGTGCGATCCACGGCGACGATCAGTCGAGCCTGTTGGCGCCCCTCTTCGGCCTGCTGGTCACGTCGGCGCAGGCCGAAGAAGCCTGGCGCGACGAAGTCACCTTCACGCTTGAGCCCGGCGCCTACACCGAGATCAAGCTGGTGATGGTGGAAGGCAACACCGCCGAATACGCCTGGGTCGCCGACGGCGGGCGGATCAACTACGACCTCCACGCCCATGGCGTTGGCGGCCAGTCGGTCGACTACCTCAAGGGCCGTGGCGAGACGTCGGGCGAAGGCAGCTTCGAGGCGCCCTTCCCCGGCGAGCACGGCTGGTTCTGGCGCAACCGCGACAGCGCCGACGTGACGGTCACGCTCCAGTTGCGCGGCGACTACAGCGCGCTCGTGCAGGGCAACTGAGACGGCGACAGCAGCCCGTCGTCCGCAGTCGGGCGGCGGGCTGCCGCCCCTGGGCGGGCGCTCTATCCAGCGGACGAGTGTGTCGCCGTCAGCCGATATAGGCGCAGACGGCGTAGTCGACGCCCTCGTAGGTGAAGCTGGCGACCTCGGGTATGCCCATCTCGCGGTGGACGTACACCGACACGGTGTTGTCGCGGCGCAGGAAGAAGATCCCCTCGCGACCGGGCAACAGCTTGCGCAGCGCCGCGAACATCGCCGCCGAAAGGTGATGTCCCCGATGCCGCGCGTCGACGCAGAGCGGCCCGTAGAAGTAGGCGCCGGGTCGGCCGGGATAGGCCCGCAGAGTCGCCTGGATGATCGGCACGTCCGCATATGCTTCGAGCGGCGACGAGACGAGGTAGCCCACCACCTGTCCCCGCTCGCGGGCGACGATGACCGGCATGGCAGCGATTGCCCGTAGGAACCAGTCGCGGGAAAACCGCACCGACAGGGTGCCGCCGTGCTCGGGCAGGTTCGGCTCCTGCACCCGGAGGATACCGTCCACGTCCGCGTCGACCGCGCGGCCGATCTCGTAACGGTCGTTGGTCGCCTGGCTATCGGCCATCCATGTGGACTCCCCGGGCTCGTTTCGGCGCTCCGTCCGGCCGGAGCGGTGGGACCGGCTGGCTCACCATCCTGCATACGGTCACGGCTGACGCTTGCCGCGTCTCCAGTCCGCGGCCGCGGCCCTCAGCAGCGATTTCGCATAAGCAATATGAAATCGCTCCGTCAACCGAAACAGCCAGTGCGGTCTTGGTGGTCCGCCGGTCGATCCGGCCTGCGGCAGGACGGCGGAGCCGAACAGCAAACGGCAGCGACCCGCGGCGGTGGGCTCCGTCTTCAGCCAGGTTCGAAAGGGCGCGTCTTTGACGACCAGCAGGAGCTCGGACGAGGTGCGGCCCTCGACTGCCAGCACGTGGCTCATATTGCCCAAACCCGCAAGCGCAGGCATGATTGTGTCGACGAAGCCGTCTATCGGGTGGATGTCGGATGACGTGTCATTCCCCTGATTCCGGCACGACGTGTGGCTGGTATCCCGGGTCGACTGGGTGCGGATGCAACAATGATGGGAACGGATATGACCATGAAAGCACTGCTGGTGGCCCTTGTCGTTGCGCTTATCCCAACAAGCGCATTTTCCGACTGGCGTTATTACCCGGTCTATTGCGATCAAACCGGCGCGTGCCCCACGGAACATATTACCGGTATTCCCGATGGCGGAGCGGAGATCCAGGCCAAATGCGGGCTACAGAGTGATCCGACCACCTGGGATAGACCGTTAAAGCTGCATTGCACTGCATCGAATTCACTCACCTGCAAACATCACGAAGAAGCAACTGAATGGATTTGCAACTGCGGCTACTCCAATAACATTGGCAACTTTAAAGTTAACTATACGATAACTTGCCCGAATTGATGCCAAGAATCGTACTAACCACTGCAGTTTGAGTCGTATAGACAACGGTCACGGCGCGTGTTTTTGTACGAATAACGTCAAGAAGACACAACGAATTACGGCAAAGATCGTGCATTGCTACGCTATGAATAATTGTTGAACGTCGCTTTCCGCACACAGGACGAGATCCTGGGGCGGCGACCTGTTGGTCAACCGCCTGCGCACCCAGGCATGAGGCTTCGCGCCCTGCCTGCCCCAAGCCGCGAAGCACCGCCTGAGCGCTTGCGCCGACACCGGGCCGTACCCTAAAGGCGAGCGCTTCTCCCCGGAGAATGAATCGAGAGTCCAGGCGCACATGTGCCGGCCAGGCGGGCAGCCTGCCCCGAACCATCGATACCGAGCGCCGTCGCGATCACCACCGCCGCGGATGGGGCCGATGCACCCCACCCGCCCGAGAGAGCTCCGCGACCCGTCAGAACTTACCGTTGTCGTGGGCCATCTCGGACGGGATGGGCGCGACAACGTCCCAGTGCTCGACAATCTTGCCGTCTTCGACCCGCCAGAGATCGAAGAACGCCCAGGGCTCACCGCCCATGATCGCGTCCGAGGCAACGAAGACGAAGTTGCCCTCGGCCACGACGATCTGCGGCTCGAACTTGGTGATCACCTGACCCTGTTCGGCAAAGGCCTCGATGGCCGCCATCAGCCCCTCGAGCCCGTCGTCGATCACTGGATTGTGCTGAATGTAGACGGCCGGATCCATGTAGTCGGTGACGTTCTCCGGCGCCGCGCCGCCGAGCACGTCGTTGACAAAGCCCACCACCAGCGCCTTGTTTTCTTCCGTCTTGTCGATATCGGTGACCGCCACCGGCCCGTCGGTCATCGTCCGGCCCGAGACCGTGGTTTCCGGCGGCGCCTGCAGGTTGTCCCAATGCTCGGCGACCACGCCGTCCTCGACGCGAAACACGTCGAAGGCAACCAGTGTCGGCGCGCCGAACGCATCGGCATTCTCATAGGTATTGTGCAGCACCACGTAGTCGCCCTCGGCAATCACCCGGTGCGTCGTCACGGTGATGCCGGACTGCGCCACCAGCGGGATGGCGTCGAGAAGGCCCTGGGCGCCGGTCGGAATGGCCGGATTGTGCTGAATGTAGCCCGGATCCAGCAGGGGCTTGGCGGCCTCCGGATCATGGTCGATGAAAGCCGCGGCAAACAGGCCGAGGACGAGTTCCTTGGGTGTCATGACGGTGTATCCTTCTGGTACGTATCGATGTAATATCTGGTATCATAATCGTACTACGATGCAATTACGCACTTTATAAGAACAAGGTTTGTTCCAGGATACCTGCCTTAACCGAGCGCTTGCCGCGAGCGCAGAGAGTATGCTATTTAACTTTGGTATTCATTTTGCACCGAATGACAATGCCGAGAGCGTCCATGCTGCCAATTGGCGTAGAGAGCAAAGCCGAAGCCTCGAACTGCTCGATCCGATCCGTCCTTTCCAATGTCACCGGCAAGTGGCGGATGATCATTGTCCTCGCGCTGGAGGACGGCCCCAGGCGGTTTGGCGAGATCAAGCGCTGCATCGGCGATGTGACGCAGCGCGTCCTGACGGAAAACCTGCGCGGCCTTCAGCGGGACGGATATCTGACCCGCACCGTCCATCCGGGACCGCCGGTCGCCGTCTCCTATGAACTGACGCCCCTCGGCCGGGGTCTGCTGGCGATGCTGAAGCCGCTTGTGTACTGGTCACACGAGCAGATGGACGAGGTCAAAACGGCGCGTCTGACGTACGACCGATCGCAGTCCGGGTGACGTGCGAGGGGGTCAGTCGCGGGGTGATGCCGGAGCGCTCGCGCCGTACTCACTGCGCACCAGCCGCGCGAAGAGCTTCGAAAGCCTGACCTGATCGTCCGCCGCGATCGCGGGTCCCATCATCTGGGATCCGACGAAAACCGCATAATCGAGTTGTGCCAGGGAACGGGCGTCGTCGCCGGGAAGGCCGAACCGCTTCCGATAAAGCGCGGTGACGTATTCGATACGCCGTTCGTCGACGACTGCGATCTTTTCTGCCACCGCCCTGTCCTGATAGCCGAGGCGGCGGATGCCCACTTCGACACGGTGGTCCAGGGACAGGGCGAACGCATCGAGGTTTTCGACTTGGGCATCCGGGTCGGCGACGGCCTTGTTCGCATCGATCGCCGCCGTCGTGTTCTTGTCCTGCCAGTATTGGAGGAGCGCGGCCAGGAAGTCCGCCTGATCGTCAAAGTGATGGTAAAAGGAGCCGATGGTCCGATCTGCCGCTCGGCAGAGCGCCGCGAGCTTCAGGGCGTCCGGACCGTCATCGGCAAGGCGTGCCAGGCCGAACGCGAGCCAGTCCTCGCGGCGAAACCGCTTCCTCACGATACGGCGATCCCGACAAGGCCGAGGACGAGCACCGGGGCGAACAGCCAGCCCTGCGGCATGTCGGTGAACCTCTGTCGTTTGAGGACCGGCAGTGCGAGCCCCCAAATGCAAAGGAAAGCTGCCAGGAGTATTCCGACCAGACCAAACGCCGTCGCGAAGTATCCATACCCGGCCGCGACGAACAAACCGGCCATCAGGATCAGGACGAAGGACACGTTATGCCAGCAATAGTAGTTCACATACTTCGCCACTGGGGCGATATCTTGAGCATTCAGCAAGGGCCTGGCGACGGTGCGGCCGCCCGGGACGAGATGGATCGCTGCGATCAGGCCCGACACGACACCCGCTGCGACGAACCAGTAATCCATGGATACCTCTCAACGCGGTCACATACATAACATATCATATGTTATGTATGTGTCAACGATGCTAACCGGCTGATCGACCTGCGTTTGTTGAGGCGAGCCGCCATGCCTGACGCTGACGGGTGCGCGTCAGAGTCTCGGCCTGATGGACACCCAGCCGACCGGCCCGGATGGCCAGCCGGGCCACACAACCTTCTCAGCCGCGCGCTTTTCTGAGGTCGCTTGAGTGTCTTCGGTCCGTCGATTAGGGTTTCCGGCAGCAGCCACCACAACGGCAACTGATCCGATCATAGACAAGCAGGAGTGGATCAGCTCTCCTTCTGGCCGGTCCATGGCACCAACCCGAAGGGTAAGGAGACCTCGGCGATGCTCCGTCTCTTTCTTGGATTTTCCGCTGCGATCTGCGCTTCGGCGGCTTTAGCCGGGCAGACCGTGACCACGACGGCCTGCCCTGTTGGCGACAATTGCGGAAAAGTCGAATATGACATCCGCAAGACGTCGACGATTTTCTATATGCGCCTGTCCTGTACTACGGCGCAAACGCCGTATTACAACAGCGATGACAACAAGGACACCAGTAAATGCACCTCCCCGAATGTCAAGATCTCATGCGACAACATTGATGGGCATGTCGATGGTGAATATGTCATCATAACCTGCAATTGGCCGGGGAACACCAACAATCACAAGGCACAAATCTTGTGCACGACCAATTGCTCCAAGAAAAATCACTAGACTTTCCCTGAGGCTCTTTGCCGCAGCGCTTTCTGTCTAGTCGCAGGATTTGATCTTCACGGTAAAATAGTTGTGGGCTTTGAGACCCGCGTGCGAGCATTCGCACGTTGCAGGATGCTCACTTTTAACGCAGTCGACCGATTTGGTGTTATTGATATTGCAATCATAGCTCGACTTCTTGATTTCTTTGTTTCCGTTACAGTTGAGCCATATGAATATACTGGAAATCTCGCTGAGTTCGTACCGCTTCTGGCAGGGCGCCGTATCGCAGTTGAACCACTGGTTTTTGTCATACCCGAGCGCCTGCTGGTGGGGCAGAAACCCGACCAAGAGGAGGGCGGCCAAGCAGAACGTCCTCATAAGCAGCTCCACACTAACGCCGCGGGCCCCGCCCGCAATATGGTGATCGCTCGCTCCCTTCCGGGTATCGAACCCGTCGAGAATGACGATAGAAGAACGGGATGGCAACCCGACGGCCTCGGTAGGCCGGGGGTGACGCGGGGCATGAACACCACTCGGAGACCGACATGACGACCGGCGTGTTCGCGATGGTGCTGGGCGCGGCGGTGCTCCATGCGGCCTGGAATGCGCTGGTCAAGGTGCATGCCGATCGGCTGGTCATGATCGCCATCATGATGATGAGCCAGGTCGCCATTGCCCTGCTGGTCGTTCCGTTCGTGGCATTCCCGACCCCGGAAAGCTGGCCCTATATTTGGGCGTCGACCGCGCTCAACACTGCCTACTGCGTGTTTCTGATCAACGCCTATCGCTATGGCGATCTGAGCCACGTCTATCCCATTTCCCGCGGCTCCGCGCCGCTGATCGTCGCGGTCCTGTCCATTGCCATCGTCGGCGAAACCTTGAGCCGCCAGGCCGGCCTATCTGTCGTCGTCATCGCGCTCGGGATCATGAGCATGACCCTGACCCGCGGCGCGGAGGGCTTCAGGGAACCGCGGGCGATGCTCTATGCGGTGGGCACCGGCGTGTTCATCGCCGGCTACACCGTCGTCGACGGCCTCGGCGCCCGCCTTGCGGAGAGTGCCAACAGCTACACCTTCTGGGTCCACCTGGTGAACGGCATCCCGATTGCCCTGTTGGCGCTCTATCTGCGCAGAGGTCAGATATCCGAGTCGGTGCGCAAATCATGGAAGGTCGGCATCCTCGGCGGCATCATATCGCTGCTCGCGTACTGGATCGTCATCTGGGCGATGACCCAGGCGCCGTTGGCACTGGTCTCCGCCGTCCGGGAAACCAGCATGGTGTTCGCGGTGCTGATCGGCGTCGTCTTCCTCAAGGAGCGCCTCAACCTGGCGCGGCTGGCATCGATCGCCATGACGCTGATCGGCACGGTCATGCTCAAGCTGTCGCGGTGAGCGTCGTTCCTGTTGACGAATGCTGCGCGTTGGACGAATGCCGGCCACAACCTTTGACGCGTGCCAAAGCTGATACCAGACCGCCTCTACGATTGAGTAGCGTTGGTGACTGTCGGCCAGCGTTCGTGCATACCATAGGCTATTCTGTTCTATGCGGGACGTTTTCAAGGAGATTTTGAAGATGATCGCGTATGCTACGCTTGGCACAAACGACATGGACCGTTCGATTGCTTTCTACGATGCCGTGTTCGGTGCGATCGGTGGCGTGCGGCAAGTCACGACTCGAACCTGGACACAGTACGGCCGTGGAGAAGAGCGGGCAGAGGTCTGCCTAACCCGTCCATATGACGGCAAAGCGGCAACGAGCGGTAACGGGACGATGCTTGCATTCGAGACCGAAGACCACGCGGCTGTGAACGCTTTCCATGCAGCCGCCCTTGCACATGGTGGAGAAGATGCCGGTGAGCCTGGCTTGCGAGAAGGCACACACTACGTTGCTTATGTGCGGGATCCCGAAGGCAATAAACTCTGCGTTTTCGCGCCGAAGTAACCCGCTCTATCTGCGCAGGGGCCGGGTTTTCGTGTCGGTGCGCAAATCATGGAAGGTCGGCGTGCTCGGCGGCGTCATATCGCTGGTCGCGTACTGGATCGTCATCTGGGCGATGACCCAGGCGCCGTTGGCACTGGTTTCCGCCGTCCGGGAAACCAGCATGGTGTTCGCGGTGCTGATCGGCATCGTCTTCCTCAAGGAGCGCCTCAACCTGGCGCGCCTCGCATCCATCGCCACCACGCTGATCGGGACCGTCATGCTCAAGCTGTCGCGGTGAGCGTCGTTTCCTGCGGCAGGGCGCGGCGGAGAAGGTCGGCGATCACAATGACTTCGTGAAGAACATCTCCGGGTCACCCTCATCGAGCCCGCGGAGTTCACCGCAGTAGTGCCAATCGGACGCTTGGAGAAGGGCTTGCATGGGCGCATTCGACCGGTTGGTTGAGGTCCATAGTTCTGGATAACCCTTGGCCTCTGAGGACTTGAGAAGCCCTCGCCCAACCCCCCGTCTTCGGAAATTCGGATGTACGATGAGAAGAGAAATGAATGGCTTCTCAAAGAAGTAGCGGTGATCCAAACAACAAAAGGCAATGACTCGGCCATCTTCGACGGCCAAACTGAGCCCGCCGTTTTCAGCGATCGAACCCATGTATCTCTCCCTCTGCCGAGAACCGATGACGCGTTGATCGATCGTGACCGCGCCGTGAACGTCCTGCGGCGTCGAAGCGTCTCTCGTTTGCATGGATGTGCCTCCCAGGCGGATGCCTGCGGCCCTGTTTCGTTAAGTCAGATCATCCCGCCGTCTCCGACCTAAACACACCGCTCCAGAATCGCGTCCACCACCCGCTCAAGCGGCGCCGTGGCGTCGATGACAATACCCGTCGGGATGTCTTCTTTCGTTTCGTGCAGACGCAGGATCAGGTCGCGCTCAGCGGCCTGTCCGCCAAACTCGTCGTCCGGTCGCCGCGCCAGCCGTCGGACCAGCGTGTCGCGATCGATATCGAGAACGAAAACCCGATCGAACACATCGACGAAGCGGGAGAAATTTCGAGAGCCGCCGCAAAAGAACGAGGCAGCGTGGCTCCGGTCGGCGGCCAGCGCCCTGACCTTGTCGATATCCCAGATCCCATGCGCGTGCACCCAAGCAACCGCGTCCGCCTCGTTTAGGTGGAGAGGGCGATCCACCGGTTTCCCGGTCTCGGGATCGCCCGGATAAGCCAGATCGCGGTCGCCGTTGAGGGCGTGATAACCGCGCCGCCGCAGTTCGTGGCAGACGGCGGTCTTGCCGGTCCCCGACACGCCTTCGATCAGATAGTTTCGGACGCCCATCCTGATCCTCTGCCGAAGGCGCGACGCCCATCGTTGCGCACGGCCGTCCGCCACGGCGGCGTACCTTCCGCGCGGCGCATCTGCTTCGCGACGACTTGGAGGCCCAGGTCGGCTGTCGTCTTGGCAGAATAGCTCACGATTGGAGCCGCTCCGCGGATACATCGATTTCATTCCGGAGGCGGAGAACTGCCAGAATGGTCAGCGCATTCAGGAAACCGAGGACCAGGATCGAGCCAACTTCGCTGTGTATGTGGGCGAGCACGCCAAGCCCTACCGAAAGAGGAATGGCGATAGTGCCGGTCACCGACCGAGCCGCCGCTTCGAAGTAAGGGCGCTGGTCGCCAGGAACAGCCTGGACGAGATAGAGCGTCCGGGCCACGGTGAGCCCCCGCGTCGCCGTCGCAATGGCAAAGACGACCCCGGCGTAATGCGGGCGGTCATGGATGCTGGGATCGACCGTCACGGCAATCGCATAGCCTGCGGCCGCGAGTGCCACCAGGCAGCAACCCACCATGACCATCTTGATCGAGTATTTTGAGATCCAATGCCACACCGGTGCGCTGAGGATGACACCCAGACTGGCGGCAATCACGAACAGGCTGAGAGAATTGTGTTCCTCCGCGTGCAGGGACGCAGCGTGAATCGCGTAAAAGGGCATGGCGAATTCGATCGACAGCATCATCACCCAAGCCACAACCACCCGACGGAACCAACCCAGTTTGGAAGCGTCCTTGAACGCGCCAACGGTCTTACGAAGGGTGCCCCCGGCGCTGGCGTCTTTCTCGCCCGGTATCGCCTGCGAACGTTCGGTGGCGGGTTCGCGGATGAGCGTCACCACGAGCGCGGAAGCAACGCAACCGATGACGCCCGCCCAAAGCAGCACCACATGACCGTGCAGGGGATTTTCGTGCGTGAGCAGGTCTATTGTAGCCCAGGCCACCCCAATGGTCAGCGCAGCCCCGATCGCGACATGAACAAACGAAACCTTGCTGCGATTTTCGCGGTTGAGCAAATCCCCGAGAAGCTGCTGGTAGGCGATGCGGCAGAGCCCTTGGAAAACGCCGACCAAGACGGCTGCGAGGCCGAAGAAAATGATCAGCGTGGTGTTTTCGTGCAGGTGAGCACTCACTCCAACCAGGCCGAGCGATAGGCCGATGCAGACGAGCCCGATCGACCAGTACAGTTTTCTCTGGCGCGCGCCGGAGATAACCGGAGCCGAAAAGATCTGCCCGATAATGCGCGACACCTGAACGGTTGGCAGCAATAACCCGGCCAAAATAACCGGCGCGCCCGAAGCGATATAAATGAAGGGAAGAACAAATTTCGGGCTGCCGACGTTATTGGCAAAATCGACGAATGTGCCCTGCCCCATTATAGCCCAGTAATTCCACCGCTGCCCGACGTTCTTTGTCAATTATCGCCTCTTGCCGAACGGGCTTGGCAGGTGAGCGCTGCACCTCGGGCAGCGATGCCAGCCCTGAAATAAGTTCCCACCGCCGGCCGGTGTGACGGTGATCATTGCACATCGTCCGCGCCTCCAGAACGGTAATTGCGACGGCATAGTCCGCATCCGCTGCCAACCGGGGAAGGAAGGCGAGATGGCGACATACGACGAAATGGCCGCATACCTCACCCACGGATACTGGGAGTTCATGGGCCAGCCGCACCCGCGATTGGACCCGTCGGACGAGATTGCCATCAACATCACCGATCTGTCGGAGGACGATCAGGAGATGGTCATGCAGGCCCTTCTCCTCTGGTCGGATGTATCGACATTGTCGTTCGTCTTCGTCACCGGCGAAGCCGATATCGTCTTCCAGTCGCATGCGGTCGAGACCTCGGTCGAACCGCACCCCGAAATGCCGGGCGCTCAGCTCGTCCGGCTCAGCCAGGACGAAGACGACTGGCAGTCCTTCAACCACAAATTCTCGACCATCGTCCACGAGATCGGCCATGCCGTCGGGCTCGGCCACACCGGGCCGTACAACAGCAGCCTCGGGTCGCCGGACTTCCGCACCGACGCCATCTTCGAAAACGACTCCTGGCAGATCTCGACCATGTCGTATTTCAGCCAGAACCAGAACCCCAATGTCGACGCCTCCCACGCCTATCCCCTCACCCCGCAAATCGTCGACATCCTCGCCATCCAGTCCCTCTACGGCGTCAACACCACCACCCGCGGCGGCGATGACGTCTACGGCGTCGGCAACACCACTGGCCGGTTCGTCTACGGCATCTTCCCGGAAGACGAGTTCCCGACCGTTACGATCTACGACACCGGCGGCTTCGACACGCTGAACTACTCGGGCACCGCCCGCGACCAGATCATCGACCTCAACCCTGAAAGCTTCTCCAGCGTCTACGGCCAGCGCGGCAACGTCATCATCGCCCGCGACACCATCATCGAGAAGGCGATCGGCGGCGACGGCGACGATACGCTGATCGGCAACGCCGCGAACAACGTCCTGGTCGGCGGTGACGGCGACGACACCCTGATCGGCAATGGCGGGGTCGACGAATTGTTCGGCGAGGCCGGCGAGGACACGCTGACGCCGGGCGACCAGATCGCCTATGGCGATCTCTACGACGGCGGCGCCGACACCGACACCTTCGATCTCTCCGGCCGTACCGGCGACTATCTGGTCGACCTGTCGGCCGGAATCTTCGACATTTACACCCCCGGTCCGCTCGGGCCGGTGCTCGGCCTCGGTACCTCGACGCTCGTCGACATCGAGAACGTTATCGGCGGCAATGGCAACGATCGGCTGGTCGGCAGCGCCGCGGACAACGTCCTGCGCGGCGGCCTCGGCAACGACGTACTGATCGCCGGCGGCGGACGCGACCGCCTCCTCGGCGGCACCGGCAACGATACCCTGATGCCCGGCGCCGGCGGCCTGTCGCCCAATCAGACCTATGACGGCGGCCAGGGCATCGACCATCTGAGCCTGGCGGTGGTGACGATGATCCTCGACGTCGACCTCGCCACCGGCAGCCTGAACATGGCGACCCCAAGCCCGTTCGGCCCGATCTTCGCGTTCACCCCCTCGCGGGTCATCGACATCGAAAACGTTACCGGTGGCAGCGCCTCCGATTCCATCGCCGGCGATGCCGGCGGCAATGTGCTGCGCGGCCTGGAGGGCCACGACACCCTTCAAGGCCGCTCGGGCAACGACACGCTCGTCGGCGGCGCCGGCAACGACGTCCTCAACGGCGGGCGCGGCAACGACGACCTCCACGGCAACGGCGGCGGCGACAGTTTCGTCTTCAACCGCAACTTCGGCGACGATGTCATCCACGACTTCCGCGCCGGTCCCTCACGCGACGACGTCATTCGCATCGAAAGCGGGCTGGTCGGCAGCTTCGAGGCGGTAATGGCCGCCGCCGCTCAGGTCGGCGGCGATGTCGTCATCAGCCTCGAGACCGGCGACAGCCTCACCCTGAAGGGCGTCAGCATCTGGTCCCTCAGCTCGGACGACTTCGTCTTCTTCTGATCCTCGACCGACACGAAACCGGCTGCATCATCGATAAGCCATGTCACGAGATTCGAAGGGAAACAGCCGACAGCGGCAATCACTGCTGTTCGCACGTTACAGTTATTGAGACTGGATGTTTTTTTGGCTGATCAGACTCTTTATTGTCGCATGTGCACTGAGCTTGTCTAAACTCGTCTACAACTGAACCGCACTTAATATGAGGTGATGTTGACGAGCAAGCGATTAGAACCTCTCCGAGATTCGGCACGTTGCATGTAGCGACAAAGACATGCGTCTGATATTCTTTTATGGAGTGACTGTAATTGCACTTTGTCGAGCCGCAAGCCGGCAAGTCGATGACCTGATCGGCTGACAGTGGGGTTGGCAATAGGACAAAACTCAAAGCAAAAACAAAAGATGCACACCAGGCAACAAACACGTTTTTCTTACGGCGGGACGAAGATCGCATTTTTCCAACCCTGTAAGTGATCTTTAGAGGGGATTGTAAACTCATTTGAGTACCGGTCAAGAAAGTCATAGAGCATGCGAGGTCCTGTGTCCGATCTCGGCGTACCAATATTACCCGGCAACCCTCCATCAAGACTGCGCTCCGCATTGGCCCCTGGGCCGTCAAGGCACTGCCGCTAAGTGCAGCGTTTGGCCGGTATAGCTGTAGGTCGGTTCAGGGATGCGGTCGTGTGGTCGTTCGATCGTCGCGTTGGCATTCAAGGCGACCGTCGGCCCATAGCGTCAGCGGTTGAGAAAGTCCCAAACCCGGCTTATCACCACCGACCCTTCGCCCACTGCGCTCGCCACTCGTTTGACCGAGCCCGCGCGCACATCACCGACCGCGAAGATACCGGGATGCGATGTGGCATAGGCAGAATGCGCGCCGGCCTCTTCCCCGGTGACGACAAACCCCTTGTCGTCCAGGGCGACGTGCCCCGCAAGCCACTGGGTGTTGGGCGCCGCCCCGACCATGATGAAAACCGCCCGTGTGTTCAGCCGCGAGTCTTCTCCCGCGCCTTTGTCGCGAATGGTGATCGCGTCGAGATGATCCTCGCCATGAAGCGCCGACATCTCGGACTGGTAATGGATGGTGATCCGGGGATGGGCCTCCAGCCGGGACCGGAGATAGGACGACATCGACGCGGCGAGGCTCTGGCCCCGCACCAGAAGATGCACATGGCTGGCGGTGCGCGACAGGAACATCGCGGCTTGACCGGCCGAGTTGCCGCCGCCGATCACGGCCACGTCCATGTCCCGGCAATACCGTGCTTCCACGTCCGTGGCGGCGTAATAGAGTCCTGCGCTTTCGAAATCCTCGAGCCGGTCGAGCGGCAGGCGTCGATATTGCACGCCGGTGGCCACAATGATCGCGCGGGCGCAGACTTCGTCGCCGTCATCCAGGGTCACACAAAACGTCCCATCGTCCATGAGGTCCAGCTGTTGCGCCCGGCGCGGCACCGCGAATTTCGTGCCGAACTTCATCGCCTGAACCTCGCCGCGCCAGCACAGATCGGCACCGGAAATCCCGGTGGGAAAACCCATATAGTTCTCGATCCGGCTCGACGTGCCCGCCTGACCGCCAATCGCCATGTCTTCGAGGACCAGCGCCGACAGCCCTTCGGCCCCGGCATACACAGCCGCTGCCACGCCGGCCGGGCCGCCGCCTACGATCAGAACATCGACGACGGTATCGTTTTGGATCGCCATATCGAGCCCCATCCGTCGCGCGATCTCCCGCGGCGTCGGATCCGGAACCACATCGAATTTGCCGAAGATGGCGGCGGGCTGTGCGGGGCCGATGTTGCACCGGTGCGCCACCGCCTCGGCCTCCTGCTCGTCCAGCGTCATGCTGTTGAAGGGAATGCGGTTACGCGCCGCGAAACTGGCAATGGCCCGAATGTTGCGGTCGACCTCGGCGCCGATCAGCGTGAGCGCGGCCTGATTGCTTTCCAGAAGCCTGCGCCGGCGCGCGGCGAAGACCGTGATGATGATATCGGACATCTCCGGCGTGTGGGCCATGAGGTCCAGCATCGCCTGCCGCTCGACGCACAGCAGCTTGGTGTCCCGCACGGCGCGGGCGCCCATCTGAAGTCGGGCGCCGGACAGAAAGGAAATCTCGCCGTAGAACTGGGTGGGCCCAAGCGTCGCACCATCGCCGTAGCGTCGGCCGGTGCGGGGGTCGACCGCTTCAACCTCGCCTTCGAGGACGTAGCAGAACCGGTCCATGGCGTCGCTTGGTTCGAAGATCATGGTACCGGCAGGCACCTCTTCAACACTGCCCACTTGGCGCATGGCTTGCACATGCTCATCGAATAGCGGGGTGCGCACCATCGTGCGGAGGTCTTCGGCGAGTGTTTCCAAGTCCTCTCTCCGTTCAGGGGTTGTCCAGGCGGCCCAACGCGATCGGGGCCGGAACGTCACGATCGTTGATGTGGTTCAATTCGGCCTTGAAACCAGTCCGAAGAACGCGAAAACCGCTCTGTTCTCGCCCGCGCCTGGTTCGTTGTTACGGGATGTCGGCGTCGTCCGCCTCTCAGCCCCGTCCAGCCTGCTGCAGCGCCGTCCGCCCGAAACCGCACCGGTCTCGCAAACCTCATCGGCGCAGCAGCCGAATCGCTCGCAGCCCGGAGCGCGTTCGGCCATCAGAGCCATCTCAACATCGACCGAGCACCAATAGTGTGGATGATGGTCCGCTCATGACGCCCTTGGACCTCAAGAACGACGGATAGCAGCGACATGCCAGACATCGACCTCCAGGTGATCGCAAACCTGTCCTACGGGATTCTCCTCGTCTCCTACATCATGCGCGACATCCTTTGGCTGCGCGTGCTGACCGTCATCTCCCTCGGTTTCGAGATTCCCTACTTCTTCTTCCAGCCCGATCCCTTGTGGGACGGCATCGGCTGGGACGTCGCCTTCATCGCGATCAATGCCTACTGGATCGCCCGGCTGCTGTATGAGCGGCGCCCGGTTCATTTCACCGACGAGCAGAAGCGTCTGTATCAGATCGCGCTCAACCGCCTTCGTCCGAGGCATGTACGCACGCTGTTCAAGACCGGCACGTCCCGGTCGATTGCCGCGAACGAAAGAATTGCGACGCAGGGCAAGGCCCTGGACGAGGTCGTGCTGATCGTGGAGGGCAAGGTCGACATCCAGATCGATGGACAGAAGGTCGAAGAAATGGGCGAAGGCCACTTCTTCGGCACCGCGAGTTTCCTGGCGGCGCCCGGCGAACATACGGCCTTTGCCACCGTTGTCGCGGTTGAACCGACCCGCGTGATCACCTGGAAAAAGGAGCAACTGCACAAACTGATCGCCGACGACAACGAACTCGGCCTGGCCATCGAAGCAAGTCTCGGAATGGAGATCGCGCAGTTGCTGGCGCGATCCTGGGGGCGCGAGTCGGGGGCGAATGGCGCGGCCAAAACCGCGCCAAGCGCCTGATGCGTCTGGTCGGCGAATGACGCGCGCGAAAATCCACCCGGTCGTTGCGACGGTGCGAACTCGCCACCGTCGCGAACGCCGTACGGCAGTGCGCCCCTCTCCCGGCAAGAGCGGACGATAGACCGCTAGTCCGCAAAACGCGGCGGCGAGCAACCCACGCCCTGTCGTCCTCTGGATTGACCAGAGGACCCATAGAAACCGTTGCTCCGATGACAATCGTGACGCCGGCTTCGGCGCTTCGCTGCCCAGCCGCGTACCGGCGATACCGGATCCTCTGGTCAAGCCAGAGGACGACCGGTGACGAGATCCCGATGCGGTATGCGAACGCCAGACAGAACGACGCAACGGTGAGGGGTATTGGCGGTGCGACCGCAACGCGGTGCGCCCCCCGATCAGGTCGGGGGCAGGCTCTTCGAGGCTCAGCCGCATACGCGGCTTCGCACCTAAGGATGAGGCTCGGGGTGACTCCCGAGATGAGGCCAGCGGTGCTCCGCCCTGATGTCGACGAAACCAAGCCTGCCCCCCCTCATGCTGAGGAGCTTCGCGCAGCGAAGCCTCGAAGCACGCAGGACCGCAGCGCTCTCGCCACTCCTCTCCCCACGGGAGAGGATAGCGAGGCTTGGCGGCGGAGCCGGTTTAGCCGAGCTTGGTGAGGGGTGTTCCCGGAAACGATCACTCGTGAAGGGGTCTCGCCCCTCACCGATTTACCTAAGCTCGGACCGCGCCAAGGCAAACCTCTCTCTCCCGCCGGGAGAGGATGTCAGATGGCACCGTCGGCGGCCAAAATTGGCCCTTTGAAGCGCCGGCGACACGCCCTTGAGCTAGGTCAACGCGCCCCGGGCGGCCGTCGAGGAAGGAAGCGGCCGAACGAAACGCCTATCGAGACAAGGAAAGAAGACACGTGGACACCTCGCGCAACATCGCCGCGATCATGGGGCCGACAATCATGGCGGCGACCGCATTGGAGACCCTCAACTTTCACATCTGGGAGGGCATCCATCCGACCACCGTTTTCAACAACGGCATCCTGTGGTTCACGGGCGGCCTTGCCGTCGTCTGGTTTCACAATCTCTGGGTTCGCGACTGGCGCGTGATCGTAACGCTGCTCGGATGGCTGTCGCTGATTGCCGGGCTTTTTCGCATGGCCTTTCCCGACGGTCCGCAGGCCGCCCCCGGCATCGGCGCCTACGCGGTGATCGGGCTGCTGTTTCTGGCCGCCGCGGTGATTTCGTGGATGGCGTATCTGACCAAAGGCGAAAGCTGAACCGACGGTCGCGCTGACGGTATCGCTCGGCCGACAGATCGGAACCTACGCGACACGAACACGAACGCTCTCCCTCCCGCCGTCCGTGGCGGATAGCGCCGCAATGATGGTACCGCTTAGCCCATTGTGGTAACGACGCGACGTTGCATACGGAAACCTTTCATGTGCTTCGGTGAGGACCCAGTCCGGTGACCCGCGGGTAAGTGGCGAACGACAACCAGAAACGATGGTGGCTGCTGGGCGCGATGAGTGGCGTGCTCGGACTGATCGTGCTGGACGAGACGATTGTCTCCGTGTCGCTGCCGTCGATTACCGCCGAGCTCGGATTGTCGGCCTCGGCCGGACACTGGGTGGTCAACGCGTATCTCTTGAGTTTCACGTGCGCGGTCGCAATAGCCGGCCGCTTCGGCGACCTCTTCAGCCGACGAAGCTATTTCTCCGCCGGCGCGGCACTGTTCGCACTGTCCTCTCTGCTTGCCGCGCTAGCACCCGATGGCACCATGCTCATCGCCGCCCGGGCTTTACAGGGAATCGCCGCCGCTCTCATTTTCCCGACCTCGATTGCCCTGATCACCGCCGCTTTCGCTCCGGAAAAGCGCGGCATGGCATTCGGGTATCAGACGACGGTCGGCGGCATCTTCATGGCTTCCGGCCCATTGGTCGGCGGTCTTCTCACCGAAACAGTGTCCTGGCGGCTGATCTTTTGGATCGGCATTCCGTTCGTCATCGGCATCGTCGTCTTGCTTTGGTTGGCTTGGTCGCCCTCCTATGACGCGCAAAGAGAGAAGACGTCCGGACCGCGGCCGCGAATTGAAGTCATGGGCCCGGTATTTCTGATCGTTGCGCTCTTCGGTCTCGTCACCACCGTAATGCAGGGACCCGCCTGGGGTTGGCTTTCGCCTTCGACACTCGGTCTTCTCATCCTCGGATCGGTGTTGTTGTTTCTGTTCCTGCGAACGGAGCTGACGACGCCGGCGCCGCTCCTCGACCTGTCGCTTCTGAAGATCCCGGAGTTTGGCGGCGGCGTTGTGATATTCGCGATCTTTCAGTTCGAGAAAATCGTCGTCTTTGTCTTTGTCGCGCAATTCTTCCAGGACGTTCTGGGTGAGTCTCCGATCATGTCAGGCGTTGCCGTCTCCCTGGCGATCCTGCCGACGTTCGGCACCGCCATCCTGATCGGCAAATCGACGGATCGGTTCGGCTCCAGATACACGCTGGTTCGTGGGACAACCATTCACGGGATTGCGGTCCTTCTGTTGGCGTTGGCGACACTCCAGCAGAACTATCTGGCTGCCCTCCTGCCCCTTCTGCTTTGGGGAGCGTCGATGCCGAGCATCGCGATTCCGGTCCGGCGGGTGCAGATGAACGCCGTGCCGAAGGACAAGCAAGGTCAGGCGAGCGGCATCAATCTGACCATACAAATGCTTGGGGGCAGTCTCGGGCTCGCCGTGTGCAGCGCCCTTCTTGCCGAAACGAACAGCTATCTGCTGCTCTTCCTTGTCGTCGGCGTCGTGACGCTTCTGACCGTGCCGATTGCGCAGCGGTCGATGGCGGGCTCCGATCCACGTCATCGAAGCAGCTGAGTTCTTCCTGGCGCAATGGGATCGCGGGGTCTTCCCGGCAAACGTCCTGTCGCCGAACGTGTGCCCCGAGCGTCCGCAAAGCCGTGTTGACCAACGTCAACATGCACAGTGCTATCGTGGCAGCTTGATTCACACGGGAAGACGAAGGAGCAACACGATGGTTCGAACACGACACGGAGCTCTCGGCTACATCGCTGTCGCCCTTGCCGCTTCGGCCCTTGTCTTTTCAGACGACATCGCTGCGCAGGATACAGGCGAACACCTGGCGGGAACCTGGACCATGACCGACATCAGCGGTCGAAGCTGGAATGGAGCGCGGCACACACCGGACACGATCGAAAGCATCGTTCTCGAAATTTCCGATCACGACGGAACAACGTTCGCCGGCACTTATAGCTGGAGGCTTTCGGCGGACAATCTTGATGTCGACGACGGGCGGGAGGTCACGATGGAAGCGGAAGAGGTGGTGCTGGGCGTCCGCGACTTCGACGGAACCTATGTCATGGTCGATCATCCCGACACGTCGGTGATCCGGATCAGGATCGTCGACGAAAACACCCTTGAACTGATGGCGTACGAGTCCGGCCCGCATGCAGCGGTGTCTCGCATGAGGTTTGAGCGGCAGTAACGAATCAACCTGCCGTTCGCCGCTGGGCGCGCGCCGGCCGTGTCGCCATCGAAGCAGCCTGGAGACATGAGGGGCGGCTTCGGGCCGCCCCTTTTCGTGTCCGCCCGCGGCCGCCCTACCCCGACCAGAGTTCCGTGTCGGGATGGAACTGCGACCACGCGAACCAGAACGCCTGGTGGCTGCCGAGATCGGCCCCGTCCGCATCGACCGCCTTGATGCCGCCGGCATCGAGTTCGAGGCGAACGTTCTCGTAGGTGATTGCCTCGCCATTGTTCAGCGCCACCATGGCGGTGCTGCGCTGAAACGCCACCGGCTGGCCCGACGCAGTGATGACGCCGATGACGTCCTCGTGCACCGGCAGGCGCGGATCGACATCGCCGACCGGGAAGATCGGCCCGTCCGCGTCCCGGGTGTTGCGGAAATCGAAGTCGCGGCCGAGCGCCAGTTCCTCGGCCAGCACCGTCGTCTCCGGGTGCGCTTCTTTCCAGGTTGCCCAGTCAGTGGTGATCACCGTGGCCTGCTCCAACTGCAGGCTCTTCTCGGCCAGCGGCCCGGTCACCGCATGACCCAGAAACGTATCGAACACCGAGAACGTG
Organism: Bauldia sp.; assembly: GCF_965232525.1. GTDB lineage: Bacteria > Pseudomonadota > Alphaproteobacteria > Rhizobiales > Kaistiaceae > Bauldia. Next base: position 3,984,515 of record NZ_OZ246980.1, read on the forward strand.
TTGACGTCGTACATCACCTTGTTGGACCGGATCAGCAGGCCTGACGTCCGCAGAACCGGCCGTTCGATCCCGTCGGGCAGTTCATCGGTGAAATAGGCCTGCGCCGCCCCGCACAGCGTGCAGTAGGGGATGCCGAGGTCCCGCCCGCCGAGCGTATCGTTGACCATCTCGCGCACTTCCATGATCTGGCGCGGATAGGCGCGGTATTCGCCGTTCACCCCGATGCCGAAGACCACGTCGTCATCGTCGAGCCAGGTGGCGTCCGCCGCGCTGGTCACCTCCGGATTGTCCGCCGCGGGGATGCAGTTGCAGACGTCGTCGGTGGTGTCGTACGGGCGATCGTCGATCAGCACGCCGCCCCACGAGACGTGCCGCCAGTCGATATCGCCCTCGACGAAGATCTGGTCCCAGCCGGGCACCAGGCTGGTGAAGATGGCGCGCTTGGCGGTCAGGTAATCCGGCGGCGCCGGAATGTCCCAGGCGATGAGATGATCGGTAACCACTCCCCACGGATTTTCGTTACGCAACGGCTTGCCCAGCAACGTGCCGGCCGCATCGGTGAGGGCTACCTGTAAGCCGCGATCGGAAACGAAGCGCATCAGGTCGCTGATGAGCCAGACGAGCCGCGGGTCGTTCGACCCAGCGATGGTCCCCAGCGCCGCCGTCTGATCGGGCCCCCAGTTCGACTGGGCCATGCTGTCGATGAAGGCGACCTCTACGGCGGCCTCTACCGCCTCGGACAACGGACCGTCCGGGATGTCGGGCGGCGTGCCGAATTGTTCGATCACATAGTCGGGCAGCGCCGCCGTCTCGGCCCGGACCGCATCGGACCAGAGCAGAGCCAACGCGACCAGCGGCGCAAACAATAAGACGCGGGATCGGGAGCGGAGTGCCGATGTCATCGAAAACACCTTTCGCGTGCCGGGTTCAAATCTCAGGCCACACACGCCGAACCGTTCGCCAGTGCGACCCGCCGCGCGCTTGGCTCGGGACGATCGAACGTCAACCGGAACCGGCGCGCAACCATAGTGTGACAGCGCCCGGCCCTGACGCGCCAATCACTGTTGCATCAGCGCTGGGTGAACGATGGGGAAAGCCGCGAGGACGTGGCCGAGCATCGGAAAAATGGGTATCTTCAGCGTTCTTCTTCTGTATTGAGAACCAATTATGAATCGCTTTTCGCAAACCGTTCTTTCCCTGCGGTGGCTGTCGTTGCTGCAGATCTTTCTCGGCTGCCTGATGGTCAACCAGTTCTTTTCGCAGTGGGGGCTGGGCCATTTTGGCGCTGAAGGATTTGCCGGCTACGCGAGGCTTCTCGCTAACACCGGCAACATCAGCGATTTGGCGCGCGCGATGCTCAACGCAATGGCCGACAATGCTGCGTTCTTTGGTTTCGCCTCGGCGGTCTTTTTGGCCGTGACCGGCGTTGCGCTGATGCTTCTTGTCCTGCGATCGATCATGTCGATTCTGGTGAGCCTCTTCTTCTTCGTCATTTGGTATGTCACAAGCAACACCAGCGGCATCTGGACGTTCGAGTATCTCTTCCCGGCGCTTTTCGCATTGATCGTCGGGCTGGCAACGCTTCCGCAGTTCATTGGCAGTTCCGGACGCGACAAGTGGTTGGGCGCGCGCGTGCGGGGCAGCATTTCGATCGCAGCGTGGAGTGTCCTCTCCGTCATTATCGCGGGCGTTCTGACCTGGTTTTTCATCATGTCACGCGGCGGTGGCCAAACCGACTACCTGCCGGTGGCGCTGGCCTCCGGCGCCGTCATCCTCGCCCTCCTGATCGCCACCGGCCTGACCGACGAGGATCGTCAGGCGCGCCCGCCAAAGCCTGAAGGCCCGATGGTCCGTATAGCGGCGTTCCCTTGGGTCGATCTGATGATCATCATCGTCGGCGCGATGGTGTGCATTCAGATATTTGCCGATATCCAGGTCAATTGGTTCACGATCGAGGGCTACCAGGGACTCATCCGGGGATACGCCGACACCACCGGCGCACCGACGTGGTGGGCCGCGTTCCTGTATTTCGCTGCCGACAATGCGGCCATCATCATGCCGCTTCAGATGGTGCTCGAGTTTTCCTGCGCGTTCTTCCTGGTCACGTTGCTCCTCCGTCCGCTCGCGTTGCTGGCGACCACCGTCTTTTTCGGCACGCTGATGATGTCGGAGTTCGGAACGCCGGTAGGTCACATCGCGAACCAGCGCGATTGGGAGTGGGAGCTGCTCTTCGTCACCGGCACGATATTCGCGCTGGGAGTCATGACGCTGGCCGAGGCGATGCGCCAGTCGAGCTGGCGGGCGCTGCTTCTCGGCGATCGCTTCTATACGATTGCCATGCCCTGGCGACTCGTCTGGGCCGCCATTGGCGCAGGCCTCCTGTGGCTCGTCGGGATCCAGACAAAAATGTTCGGTTCGGGCTACGAGACGATCAGCTTGCGCGGCAGCCTGTTCTTCTTTGCTGCCCTGGTGGTAATGGCGATCATCGACCAGTGGCGGCGTCCGGTGTCGACCGAGGCGCGTCTTGACCGCACCTGGGTGACCTGATTGGCGCTGGCCCATTGCAAAATCGCGCCCGGGGCCGCCCAACGGGCGCCAGGCGCCGATGTCATCGCAGGGCCTCGTTCATCCATAGGCGGGACACACCAACCCGTTCGCCTGCGCGACCCTCCGGACGCGACTCGGGACGATCGAACGTCAGCCGGGAACCGGCGAGCGACTAGCCCTGACGCGCCAATCGTTGTTGCATCGGCGATGGGTGGACGGGGTGGGTCGCGACGGCCCTTAGGCGACATTCGAGCGAGCGACTTCCGCTTCTCCAATGCGTCGCTGTTGGTGATCGACGCCTCTCCGAAATCGCGCCGAGCGCACCTCCCGCCGGGGAACCGCGGATCCTTTCAGGAACCTAGGTTCTTGTGTACAGTCGCCAAAGGTCCAATCACAGTCATTCGGTGCGGAGTTCAGCATAGTGACGACGTCGACAGCCGGGGCCGCAGACGAAAGCGCTCCGAGCCTGAATGACTTCTTGTCGGGCTTGTTCCTGGGCCTGCTCGTGGGCGGCCTTGTCGGCATATCGGTATCGCAGCTGACCGGAGATGTACTCGCCGGGTTGCTGGCATTGCTTGCGGCGTTCTTTGGCCTCGGAGGCAAGATGCCCGGGACCGCACCGGTCACCAAGGTCCGATTGATCGCCTTCTCCATCGCGGTTCTGGTCGGCGTCTCGGGTGGTATCCTGGTCCGAACTCACGGCTTGTTGGCGCCGCCGCTGAAAGCCGTCATTGAGGACTACAAGGAAGCCGGCCTCCCAGACGAACTCGCACAAGCACTCGCCGTGTTCGATCAAACCGGATTGAGGACGGGAAACCTGGCAGCCGCCCCTGCCCCCGAAAAACCGACCAAAGCGGGCTTCACCTTCGGCGCCGAATCATTAGCCCAGTGCTCGGCTCTGTCGGAGACTGTCTTCGCCACGCCGGAGCTCCGTCTCGGCGCGATGGAAAAGGCCGGAGCCCCTTGGGACCAGGCCGGACAGTTTGGGTTGACACTGCCCGATGACCAGCGGGCTGGCTTCGCCGATCTCGTCCATAGCCTGTTGTGTGACCAAACGGAGTAATCGCCATGCACCGGGCTGCCCGCGTTCTGACGATCCTCCTGTCGCTCTGCCTGCCTCTTGCCGTCGCCGCGCAATCTCCAAATGCGCAACTGGTTAGCGCCGCGCGCGGTGACGTCGGCCTCGTCGTTGCGACGCAATGCCCGCATGGCAAAGATCGGTCGGGAACGGCTTTTGTCTGGCCAGCGGCGGATCAGGTCGTGACTGCCCGCCACGTCGTGGCCGGATGTGGCCAGATCAACGTTCAGTTCCGCAACCACGGCAGTTTCATCGCGGTACCGCTGCGCGAGATCAGGGCTCAGGATCTGATCGCACTGCGACTAGACGCGGAAGTCGACGCGATGGTCCAGACAGTGACGACGGACTCGCCCCCCGTGCACTCCCGTGTCGCGGCCGTCGGATTCGCCCTCGGCGCCCCCACCGCGGACGACAAGCTGCTCACGGTGACGACCGCCAACGACCCACCGCCGGCGCGACTCAGGCAAATGTTGCCCGACGCCGAGCGGCAGCAAATCGAGCGGAACGGTCCGTGGGACCTCGAGACGGCGATCATCCGACTCGACGGAAACCTGACCCACGGCCATTCGGGGGCACCGCTCCTCGACCACGCAGGTCGGGTCGTGGCGATCGGGGCGGGCGGACTGCAAAGCGGCGCCTCGGGCATCGTGTGGGCAGTCAGCGCCAGCTATCTCTTGGACTCCGGAAGCTGGACCGATATTCGGCCGGGCCAGCGGGTCGATCCCGAGAATACCCTCACCTTCTCCGTTCAGCCGCCTCAATCCAGGCTCGATCAAGTGGGCTGTGGCGACTTCGCGCTGTCGCGTTCGCGGACCAGCAGCTTCGACGAAATCGCCGCCTCGGTTGATGATCCGAACGGTCTCTACCAGGTGCAGGCTGCCGTGGGCTTTGGCTACCCAATCGATTTCAGCTCGATGCAGTTCGACATCTGGGAAGACCTCCAGTCTGGTGCTGTGGTTCCGCTGCCGGAAGGAACCAGACCGCAGCCGGGTCCGGGCGGCTGCACGGCCGACGCCGGCAATGGCGTCACCATCTGGATCAGGTCTTTCGACGGCTCCGACCAACCCTATGACTTCTTTCAGATCAATGCCTTCTCTGCACAGCTCGAGAACGATGTGAGTTTTTCGCTCGGCCAGCTTTTTCCCGATCCGAATTTCACCTATTCGCACCCAATCACCAGGCCGGATGGCTTCATTGCCAATCGCAAGGGGGCGATGGGACTGCAGGTCCCGCTGGATATGACGCGCGGCTATCAGAACTACGGGTTCATCACCCACGTCGCGCGAAGCGGGTACTACCTCGGCGTCGCCGCGTTGCGACGGGAATCGGTGATCGATCTAGGCCAGGTCAATCAGTGCTTGGCGGGCAATATCAGCGTCTGCGATCAGGCGCTTGCTCCGTTGCACGCCTGGGCCTCGGCCGCATTGAGCGTGCACATGTCGACCATGCCGCCGATCTGACGACCAGTCCCGGCTTCGACCCGCGCCATCAGTAATCGACCCCACACGCGTAAGCTGCCGAAACTCCGCAACACGGCAGACTTCGCGTTTTCGACGAAGGCACTATTTGTGGGCAATTGCCGCGGTTGATGGGCCAACAAGGGGAATAGCCTCGAACCTCCTGAATCCGACCTCTTCGCACCAGCCTCGAAATTCAGAAAAGCTAAAATCGAACGCGTCGCCAAACTCCATTGCCATGGTTAGTGACATGAAGAGTGCGAAGGTGTTTGTTCTGCGCTCGTCGTCAATCAGCGCTTCGATCGCAATGAGAACACCGCCATCAGGCAAGGCCTCATATGCCTTGCGAAGCAGCATGAGTTTCCGTTCAAGGTTCCAATCATGCAGGATCATACCCATCGTGATCACGTCGGCCGCAGGAAGCGGATCTTCAAAAAAGTCGCCGGCCATGGGTATGATTCTGTCTTCGAAGCCCGTGGCCTCGATTTTTCGACGTGCAACTTCCGTGACAACGGGGAGGTCGAAGGTCTTGATGCGCAGATTTGGATGCGCCGCGGCAACTATTCGTGACAACAGTGCGTCCGCTCCACCGATGTCTGCCATGCTGGAGAATTTTTCGAAGGGGAACACCTTCGCGAGCATTTCAAAATTCCTCGCCGAAGCACCGGTCATTGCGTCGAGAAAGCTCTCGAGACGATCCGGGTCCGAGTATAACGTTCCGAAGAAGTCCTCATCGTCCTCGCGTGCTTCGCTGACCGCGCGACCGGTGCGGAGAGACACATCGATGTCTGCCCAGTAGCGAAAGTTGCGGTTCTCCCAAAGCTCGATCAAGCCGCCGAGATAGTCGGGGCTCGCTTTGTTCAGGAATTTTGCCGTTGCAGGTGTGTTTGAGTATCGGGCGGTGTCTCCCTGTCCCTCTCGCTCGAGAAGGTCCACGGACACCAGCAGGTCCAGCATGTCCATCGCGGGACGTCGTACCAAACCGTAGGCATCGATGATCTGGTCCAGTTTCATCGGCGCTTGAGCGAGCCGCGTAAACAGTCCAAGCCCGACAGCAGTCAGAAGAATTTTGGACACCCCGTATCCGATCGCGACACTGATGATGTGGTCAGGCGTCGGATGTGACATGGGCCTAATCCCGGGTCCTCGTGGATCGATCTGCCTTGTCACAATGCATCAAGTATATGGTCGTGCAATGAGAAAGCCTCGAATCGATCCTGCTTTCGGCCTCCTTCATGCATCTCTTGACGCCCGATCCCCCTGGCGCGCAGAGCGACGAAACGGCTGCGATTTGGTCCGAGGCCATGGATCGGACGATTGCCTCCCGTCGGAGGGCGATCCGTCTTTAATTGTTATTTTTACAGTACTGAATTTCGATATAGGTGGGATTGCAAGCGTTCTTTGTATTATTATACCCACAGGCGGAAATTGTTGAATTGAATGCGCCTGTGACATTTATGTTTGGGGAATTGCATGTGACCTTAACATGATTGTCGTTTGAGCCCGAGTTAATAATAGGATTTTTGCTGCAGGTTAAGTATATGTAAGTGTGCCCTTGATGAACACATTGATTTGAAACACAGTCATTGTCGTCAGTACAGTCGTATTTTTGCGACTGATTGTGTTTTTCTGCTCGCGCGGTTTCTGGCATTATCCCAATAGTGCTCAAAAGTATTGTGAAGCTTATGAAGACCTGCTGCATCACACAGCTCCGTTTTTGATCCTGTCCAAAATGTACACCATGCGCCTCTTATTTCAAACAAGCAGCCAGCGAGCTGCTCGCGGCTCAGGAAGGCAGTCTCGGACCTGACACTGGACAAGCTGATCCTTTCGGAGGCCGCGGGAGGGGCTCAAGGTACCGACCAGGCAATCAAAGAGGGGGCGGCTTTGGCTGAAATGTGCCGATGATATCCGAGCCGACATCGCCAGCCACATGAGGCTTGCCATTCCCGAGGCGGAAACTATCATTTTGTGAGTTCGCGCGCCGAGGAGATCTTGAAGCGATGAACCGCGTTGCCGCCGGGGTCAGGGGGGCGGCTTGCATCGGCCCGTTGCTCCTTGCTTGCGGCGCGCTGGCGGATGATCGCGCCCCTTGGGTCCTGTACGAAGACCAGAGCACGATTGTACGGGGCCACTTCGAGGCGGGGACAAACCTGGTCGGCGAAGAGAACCTGTTTTGGGATCTTGCCGGCACCTTCGCAGCGGAAGAGCAATACGACCCCGACAAAGTCTGGCTCGAAGGCTATGTCAAGCCGGGTGTTTCTTTCGAGCGCGGGCTCGCCGAAAAACTCGCGTTCTATGGAGCGCTTTCGGCGGTGTTGTCCGGAACTGCTGGGACCGACGCCTATGAGACGGGAGACACCGGACGTCTCACGCTCGAGGAAGGCTATGTCGGCCTGAAGTTCGGCGAATCCGATACGCCGGTTTTCGATCTATCCGTCGGCCCAAGAGAATTGCGGCTTGGAACCGGGATGCTGATCGCCAACGGTGCGTCAAACGGCTTCGAACGGGGCGCGCTCAAACTCGGTCCGCGCAAGGCTTGGGAGTTCGCTGCAATCGCCCAGTCATCGTTGGCCGGCGCCACCGCGACAGGGTTCTATCTCGATGCGAACGAACTGACGACCAGTGACACCCATACCACGCTTGCTGGCCTCGACCTGAGGGCTGACGGTGCGGATGGCGGCTATCTCGGCCTGACGCTTTTCAACGTCCCGCAGTCGGACTCGGTCTACCCGAAAGCGGCTCCGGGCGGTTTCGGCCCGCCGATCATCGTTCCCGGCGCCCGGGAAGGCCTCAACGTCGTGGATGTCTACGCCCGGACCAACTGGCTGGCGGTAGGCCCGGGGCAGGCGTTCGCCGATCTCGAGTTTGCCTACGAGTGGAACGACCGGATCGACATGCAGGCGTGGGGCGGACGGGCGCAGGCCGGATATGTCTTTTCCGGCCACCCGTGGCGGCCGCGGATCACGCAAACCTTTCAGACCTTCTCGGGCGACGATCCGAACACCGCCGCGCTCGAGCGCTTCGATCCTCTCTTTTATGACGGATCGCCGGCCGCCTGGGCGACCGGATCCAAGTCGGCGATGACCTTCATCAACTCCAATGTCAACGCCTATGAATTGGCCATCGGGGTGACGCCAACCCCCCGGGATATCCTGACGCTGCGTTACACCCACATTCGCGCGAACGAACTGCGCAGCCCCATCCAGTTCGGCCAGGCCGCGCGGTTCGAGGTTCTTGGACAAGATAGCATCATTACCGGCGTGACCAATCGACATCTCGCCGACGACGTCTTCCTCGAATACACGCGCGTCCTCAACCCGAATACATTCCTGACCGGTGGCGTCAGCGCTTCCTTCCCCGGAAAGGGGCTCGACCTGGCCGTGGCGGATACGCCGCCGGTCTGGTTGGGAGGGTTCGTCAACGTCGTCGTCAGCTACTGAGTCCGCGAAAACCGTGCCGGCAGTTCGGCAGCGACAAACAGGGACATCCACCGAATGAGAAACACAATGCAGATCGCCTTTGGATCCACATTGTTGTCGGCCATGCTGATGGCGGCGTTTTCCTCAGTTCACGCGCGGGCCGATGACGTCATGGATGCGGTCACGTCAGACCCAAGGGCGCTCGGTTGGATGCAGGGCTTCCCGCCCCCTACGGAAAAGCGCGTCCTCCAGCCGGAATCCGACTATTTCAGTTTCCCCAAGCTTCGCTGGACCGTCTGCCATATTCGTGAATTGCTCCCAACCGGCGAGGTCAGCCGTGGCCTCAATGCGCCGATCCCGCTCGATTATGATCTGACCGTCGGCGAGAACGCGATCGATGCGGTGACCTTCACGCCGGTCGGCGAGGACGAGCCCATGACGTGGGAGGAGTCCCTGCTCGCCAACTACACGGACGGCATTCTGATCCTGCACAAGGGCAAGGTCGTCTACGAGCGCTATTTCGGCTGCCTCGACGAAGCGAGCAAACACGCGGCCATGTCGATGACGAAGTCGTTGACCGGTTTGCTGGCCGAGATCCTCGTCGTCGAAGGCACGATGGACGAAACCGCTCCCGTTTCGTCCATTGTGCCCGAGCTCGCGGGCAGCGCCTTCGGCTCGGCCACGGTGCGGCAGGTCATGGATATGACGACCGGGCTCGACTACAGCGAAGACTATGCCGATCCCAACTCCGGGATCTGGGAGTATTCGGCCGCGGCCAGCCCACTCCCGAAGCCCGCTGGGTATGAGGGACCGAACGGTTATTTCGAGTATCTGCAGACGGTCGAAATGGCGGGAACCCACGGCGGCGCCTTTGGCTACAAGACCATCAACAGCGATGCGCTCGGTTGGATCGTATCGCGGGTGTCGGGCAAGTCGGTGACGGAACTGCTCTCCGACCGGATCTGGAGCCGGATGGGCGCGGAGCAGAACGCCTACATGACCGTGGATGCGATCGGCACGCCTTTTGCCGGTGGCGGTCTGAGTGCCGGCCTCCGCGATCTCGGGCGGATCGGACAGCTGATGCTCAATGACGGGATGATCAACGGCGAGCGGCTTTTTCCGGCCTCGGTGGTGGAGCGGATTCGCGAGGGGGGAGACAAGCAAGCCTTCGAGAGTGCCGGCTACACGACCTTGCCAGGCGGAAGCTATCGGTCAATGTGGTGGGTCTTTCATAACGATCACGGCGCCTTCGCCGCTCGTGGCGTGTACGGCCAAACAGTCTATGTCGACCCGACGGCAGAGATGGTCATCGTTCGGTTCGCGTCCTTTCCGACAGCCGGCAATTCGTCCATCGACCCGACCTCACTGCCGGCCTACCAGGCGGTTGCCGAATACTTGATGTCGGTCGAGTGAAGCGCACAAGACGCCGGCCGAGGCATGACTCTCAGGTCGTGCGATGACCGTCGGGCGCACGTAGAGAGCTAGCCATGAAGCGATGGCTCACCGGTTTGTTTGCCGCACTTACGACTGTCGCCGCCATTCTGACACTCGATGGTGGCCAGTCGGAGCTGCGAGCGCAGACCGTCGAAGAAGCACAACCGGCGGAGCCATCGACACTCCCGGCGTCCTCGGCGATCGTCGATCCCGAGATTCCGCCGGATCAACTCGCGCATCTTCTCGTTCCGCTGACCGTCACGGAACTCGAGGCGGTCGCCGAACGATGGCTGCAGATCGTGGCTTCGGAGACCGAAGTAATCGCGCAGCGCCAGGTCAGATTCCTCCGAAACCCTGACGCGGCGACAAGCGCGGCCTACGCCGACCTCGCCCGTCTTGTCGAAATCCGCGCGGGCACTTTCCAGCGATTCAGCATGGTCGTCGATCAGCTGGAAGCCAAGGGCGGTGACGAGGCGCTCGTCAAGCAACTGCGGGACTACCGCAGCGCCGTCCTTTCCGACGAGGCCTCTATGGCGAACCTCAGAGCCCTTCTGGGTGCCTTTCTGACATGGCTCACGCGCGCTGATGGCGGGCTGGTCGTCGCCTGGGGTATCGGCATCCTGGCGCTGTCTCTGCTCGCACTTGTCCTGGTGGCGCGGTTGGTGCGTGGCGTTTTCCGGCGCTGGCTGAACCGCACGCCCGGTGTCTCGACGCTCCTGCAGAAGTTCCTGGTGACCGCGATGTTCTGGGCGGTCCTGACCGTCGGGTTCGTCCTCGTCCTGGCTATGCTCGGCGTGAACGTGACGCCGTTGTTCGCGATGATCGGCGGAGTTTCGTTCATTCTCGCCTTTGCACTGCAAGACACGCTGGGCAATCTCGCCAGCGGGCTGATGATCATGATCAACCGCCCGTTCGATGAAGGCGACTACGTTTCGCTGAAATCGATTGCCGGTACCGTCAAGTCGACCAGTATCGTGTCGACGACACTTGCCACGCCGGACAATCAAATCATTGTCGTCCCCAACAAGAACGTATGGGGAGATATCATCACCAACGTTACGGCGAGCACGACACGGCGCGTCGACATGGTGTTCGGCATTTCCTACGAGGACGATATTTCGAAGGCCATCCAGGTCGTCCGCGACCTCGTGCTGGCGCACCCGCTTGTGTTGCGCGATCCTGAACCCGTCATTCGCGTGAACGCACTCTCCGACAGTTCGGTCGATCTCATCTGCCGGCCCTGGGTGAAACGCACCGACTACTGGGCGACATACTGGGACCTGATACAACAGGTGAAGGAGGGCTTCGACGCGGCGGACATCTCCATCCCCTACCCGCAGCGCGACGTCCACATGATCAAAAAAGGACAGTGAAACGGGTTTTGGTCCGAGAGTGTCAAAAGGCGCAACCGCAACACCTTCCCGTCATCCGGAATGTTTCGAGACTATCCTGGCGCCGCAATGTTCTTGCCCGCGCGGAACGCCGAAATCCATTCTTCCCAGGTGAAAGTTTGTCCGAATTTCGGACGAGTCAGTTCGAACAGTTTTTCCGCTCCCGGCGGCATTGAATAGCGGTCGGTGACTACCTCGATATATGCGGCCCGCGCCGTGCGGTTAACCTCGGCAAGCGCCGCGTCCAGCTCGGCGGTCGTTTCAACTCTGACGCAATACCAGTCCTCGCAGCCGAATGCCGCGGGCAGCTGATGGTACCGCCACTTCGGCAGATCGTTGTAGGAGGACTCCGGGTCGCGGCAGGTATAGCGTTCGACCAGGTAGCCGTCATTGTTGACCACGATGAACACCGGCTTGAGGCCAAATTTGTAGAATTGCCCGATCTCCTGCGCCGCGATCTGATGGGCGCCGTCGCCGGCAATGATCACGACGCGGCGATCCGGGGCTGCAACCGCACAGCCGAGCGCGGCCGGCGTACCCCAGCCGATCGAGGCCGCCAGCGCTTGGCTCTCGAATACGCAGTCTTTGGGCTTTTGCATGGTCGTCGCGGCAAGAGCCGGGCTGCTGGGGTCGCCGACGACAATGTCGCCGGGCCGCAGAAAGGCCTGGAGCCGGGCGTAAAGCGGATCGCCGGCATCGATCGGATCATCCCCGCTTCCCGATGCCTGCGTGTAGGGCGTGACGTGGTTCGGCGCGCCTTGGTCCTCCCACCGGGGCAACCGATCGATCAGGGCCTCCAGCACGTCCTTCATCTCGACATTGTCGTACACGGCGCGGCCAACCCGGACATGGTGGGCATTGACGTTGATCGATCGTTCCTGCGGGAAAGTCAGGGTGTTGAAGCCGGTGTTGAAGAAGTGCCGGTCAGGCGATAGCGCCAGCACGTAAGCGCACCGGTTCACGTAGTCGTCGATGGCGGGATTGGCGAACTGGCCCTGCCAGATACCCATGTAATTCGGATGCGTTTCGTCGAGTGTGGTCGCGTCTTGATAGGGGGTCGTAAAGGGCAGGTTGGTGGCGTCCACCAGCTTGGTGGCGAGCGCAATGAGCCCCAGTCTCTGAACCAGGAGACCCGGTACGATGCAGGTCGGGCTGACGCCTGAGAGCACCTCGGCGATATGATCGACGGCCTGTCTCAGTGCCGCCGGATCGCTCGTTGGATCGGCCAGCGGAATGGCGTCCGGCGTGTCGCTGGTGATCGGCGCATGCGCCAGGTCGCTGGGAAATGCAAGCAGGCCGGGCTTTTGATGATAGAGCACGGCGGCAAGCACGCGCTCGAATTCCTCGATGCAGTTATCGGGCGTCAGGATCGCCCGCGCCACCGTCAGCTCTTCGGCCATATCCACGAACAGATCGTAACGATGGGAGCCGAGCATGTGATGCCACGCCTGTCGGCTGGCCTGCTGCGCGGTCGACGGGTAGCCGGTGATCATGATGACCGGGCTGCGTTCCCCATACGCTCCGGCCAGCGCCAAATACGATCCAAGCTCGCTGCCATAGGTCTGGCAATAGACCCCAAGGCCCCGGATGCGGGCATAGCCATCCGCCGCGTAGCCGGCGTTGAGCTCATTGCAATTGCCCCGCCATGCGATGTCCGGGTCGTCGATAATGGCGTCGAGCACCGGGTAGACATAGTCCCCGGGCACCCCGAAGATGTCGGTCAGGCCATGATCCTTCAGGCGGGAAAGCACGTACTGAACGACCGTCTTCGGCTCCTGCTCGGCCACCAAGCCCATGATGAAAGCTCCTTCCGACAAACGTCAGGCTGCGTTGCTTCTCGTCTGTGTTTGGCATTCGTAACATGCTGACGACTGGCCGACGCCTTCGACGGGATCGTCGGGCGGCAGGCGATTGAGCGGTCAACACGGCCGCCTTGCTTTTTCGTGCCAGATCGACGCCACCCCGCGGCGCCTGACACTCGCCCCTTAATGCACCGCGAAGTCGGAGAGCGCGTTGATGACCACCATGCCGGCGATGATCAGCGCCAGGCCGACCACTGCCGCCAGATCCAGCTTCTGGCCGAAGATGAAGATGCCGGCGAGCGCGACGACGATGATGCCGAGGCCGGAGGCGAGCGCGTAGGTGATCCCCATCGGCATGTATTTCAGCGCCAGCGTCAGGAAGTAGAACGAGCCGCCGAAGCCGGCGATCACCAGCAGCGTCGGCCACAGCCGGCTGAACTGCGCGCTGGCGTTCAGCGCGGAATAGCCGACGGCTTCGGCGAGAACGGAGGCGACGAGGTAGAGATAGTGGACGGGCAAGGCGGTCTCCTTTGAGGGCTGGGCGTGGCGATGTCCGGAACGCACCTAGCCCTACCCCGCCGGAGACGAATTGATGCACGCCAAAAGGGGAAGCGTTGCCGCCCCACCCGATCAAGGAATCCTCTGCGGACGTTTGGTTTGGTGTGTTGGAAGAGGCCAAGTCCACGCCCTCATGCTGAGAGCCTGCCCCCGGCTTGATTGGAGCAGCCCCCGTCCTCATGCTGAGGTGCCGCCGAAGGCGGCCTCGAAGCACGCAGCCCCAATCTCACCGCTCGTCCCCGCGGAGCCTGCCCCCGACCCGATCGGGGTGCGAGGGCGTTGGCCCGAGTCTGAAAAGCGCGGGGGGGGCGCGGCGGCGACTCCCTCTCCCCTTGTGGGAGAGAGCCTGCCCCCGACGCGATCGGGGGGCAGGTTGGCCTTGGCGAGGAACGAGCTTAGGCAAACCGGGTGAGGGGTTGTAACCCTTGGCGGTGGTCGCCACCGTCGACACCCCTCACCGAGCTCGGCTAACCGGCTCCGCCGCCAAGCCTCGCTATCCTCTCCCGCGGGGAGAGGGGCGACGCTGCACCCTCGTGCGTGCTTCAAAGTTCCGCTGACACGGAACTCAAAGATCACGTATAGCGTCGCGTTCTTTGTGGTCGCCACAAATGTACGCGAAGTGGTCATGCACGAACGACCGAATTAGGCCACTCAGGTGCGTTTGATCACGGCTCAACGGGGGCTGCGTTCTGTTCCTGCGGAAATATTGCATCCGCAAGTGTCTCAAGTGCAGGCCGAAAACCCTCAAAGTCTTCTGGAGAGCATTTCTCGTCACAGAGAAAATCGCAAAGCGCGGACTTATTCAAAACCTTCTTGGTTGTTTCATTTGGGCCGTCCCTAACAACAGTGGTGTCGAAGAACCGCTCCTCGAAGACTACATCGGGTAGAAGGTTCTCAATTCCTTTACCGCAGCGGCCGTTTTCCGTATTCTGCACCAACACTCGCACATGGAGAAAGCCTTCATCCATCGGCGGGTCGTTCTGGTCGCAATCGAACAACAGCACGGTGTGTGAACGCAAAAGAGACGGATTGTTGAGCAGAGTTTTTCTGGCTTGCCTAAGTTGTCCTTCCCCGCCGTCTTTTGCTTGCCCATTCGCCATAACACCAATCCAGTCAAAGTCTGCGCCATCTCGCAATTGCTCGAAACCTAGTAACTCTGCAGCGGTACGAAAGTACTTCGGGTCCGTTTGGCCTTCGCAGAGAATTTGTGGACGCTGAAGTTGCGAAGCGCGTTCCATGACCGTTTCGTCAAAATATCTTGTGGCTTTAAGGTAATCAAATGAAGATTGAAACTCGCTGAACCGCTCTGCTGTGATGCTCACCCCCGAAGGCATCTCGAGTAAAGCGAAACCTGTCTCGCCAAAGAGCTTCTCCATACCCAGCGGGAAAAGCGGCGAGTGTGCTGAGACAACAAACTGAATTTTTGGGAAGAGATGTATCAAATGCGGTAACACCTCGTGCTGCAAGTCAGCGTGTAGATGGGCATCCACTTCGTCAATGACAACGATGCCCTCCATTTCTGTGGTCGGTCTAGCCGCGTTGCCCGCGTCGGCATACATCATTATTGTACCAAAGATACCGAAGAGCATTGCTTGACCGGATGAAAATGCATCTAGGCTGGGAAGAAGTACATCATTCCCTTTGAAGATCATCAGCTTTCGTCGACCTGATTTTCGGCCAGTTCGAACCACTCTTGCATCCGGGACGCCAAACATCGTTTGTAACAGTGCGTTTACATTCGCCAGAGCTGTATTATTTGCAACTGCAGCAGCTATGGCGTCATCTACTCCTTCTATCTTTTGTAAAACGGCGATCCCGTCGATCATTTGGTCCAAAAGAACATCGACAAGCCACGGTTTGATTTCGGATAGGCTCGACCGCACGGAAATCGGCTTGCTTAGTAGGTAGCTGAACCGATCCGCGAAGCGTGCATCGTCCCGCTCTGAGGTTGAACCAGACCAATATGGTTCCTCAGTCCTATCCGTCGGAAAACTCACATAACAACCGCTTCGAAAGATCTGCTCAATTCGTTCTTCTGGACCTTCAACTGTTTTGTGGGCGCCCTCAGGCTGCCAGTTCGGTGCCTGGGGAAACGCTTCCAGTCTGTTTTGGATGTCGGTCTTTGCGATTTGACCGCCCTTGCTGGCATAGGTGTAGGCGGTCTGCCCATCTTCAAATTTCAATAGAGCAAGCTCATGATTGCTCCCTGTCCGGATAGTCGCACTTCCAATTGTCCGATGCCATTTATGCATGCCCATGTCATGTTTGGGTGCAACGTCGGTAAACTTACGGGCAGCGAGTTCTATCAAGGCGTCAGTCAAGTACGCCAGGAAGTTTGATTTTCCCGACCCGTTCCTTCCAACGAAAACGGTTGGCAAGGGCGTTCCATTGTCACTGAACTTGAACTCCAACTCTAGATCGGACAAGGGACCGCTGTTTAAAACAAGTGCGTTCTTAAGGTACATTGTACTATCGGCCTCCAAAGTATAGACGCTCGGCGAGTTGACTGGTGTCTAGTGCGAGCCACTTATGCAATGATATATCTACATCGCCAAGACGTACAGGCTTTAGCGGTCAACTGATACCGCTCCGCGGTGGGGATCGAACCTACAACAAATCGGTTGCCAGCCATCTGTGCCTACAATGGGTGCGAATGTCCGCTTCCAGCGTTTCGCAGATCAGAATTTTGCTCCTGCAGCTAAGGTCCGCTACCCGCCCTTATGACTTCTTGAGCCAATTTCGAGTCTGGTTCTTCGTCCGCATCTCGGACATCCACTCAAGCGATCACCCCACAAATCACTGGCACTTGAGATGGGCTGTAACGCTATACCCGACGTCTTTGCTTTGTTGATTACAAGTGTAGGTTTCATAGGTCTTGAAGTCTGTTTTCTGAGCGCTGCACGTCACAGCGCTGGTCGCGGTGACATCCTGCTTATCAAGGCTGCCGTCTTTGCATTTGAGGGTCACGTGGACAGGCGAGCCGCCCTGCACACCGTTCCAGGTTTTTCTGCATTCGCCGACACTTTGCTGACAATCGAGTTCCAGAGTACTGGAACTCGCCCATGCCGGAGAAGCCGTGGCCAGCACCAGCGCGAGGGCCGTAAGACAGTGTTTCATGGTGCGATATCCTCCCACTTGTTTCACCGTGATGGACGGACGTCCATATTCATTCGCACACTCTAGCCCCGACGCCGACCGCCAGGACGATCCACGCCGCCAAGGGCCGCCGCGTCCCCTACTCCGCCGCCGACACGCCCTTCGGCCGCTGCCCGAGTTCCTCAGGCGTCGGGGTTAGCCCTAGCGGCGTGCCTTCCGCCGCGGCAAGTTCGCGCTCCAGCCGCTGGGTCTCGGCGATCCGCGGTTTGGTCAGCCGCGCCAGCAGGCTGAACACCACCGGGGTCAGAAAAAGGGTCGCCAGCGTCGCGATGCCGAGACCGCCAACGATGATGGTGCCGAGCGCCCGGCGGGCTTCCGATCCCGCCCCGGTGGTCAAGAGCAGCGGCAGGCCGCTCAGCACCGTCGAGATCATGGTCATCACCACCGGCCGGAGCCGGATGACGGCGGCGTCGAAGATCGCATCGCGCACCGATTGCCCCTGATCGCGCAGCTGGTTGGCGAACTCGACGATCAGGATGCCGTTCTTGGCCATCAGCCCGACTAACAGCACCAGCCCGATCTGGCTGTAGATGTTGAGCGAGCCGCCGGTGACCAGAATCGCGAACACCGCCGCCGCCAGGCCGAACGGCACGGTGGCGATCAGGATCAGCGCCGAGACGAAACTCTCGAACTGGGCGGCGAGCACCAGGAAGACGATGATCAGCGCGAAGATGAAGGTCTGCAGCACGCCGGACGACGCCCGGTCGAGCTCGCGCGCCTCGCCGGAATAGAGGATCGTCATGCCGGGCGGCAGCGTCGCTTCGGCGATTTCCGAGAGCCGGTCCATCGCTTGGCGGAGATCAACATCGTCGCCGAGCCCGGCGGTCATCGGCACGGCCCGGCGCTGGTCCTGGCGCTGGAGGTTCGGCGCCACCGCGGTTTCCTCGAAGGTCACCAGCGAGGCGAGCGGCACCATCCGCCCGCTCGATGAGCGCAGTTCGATCCGGTCGAGGCCGGACGGGTCCTGGATCATCCCTTCCGGCGCCTGCAGGCGGATCTCGATCGCATCGTCGCCGACATAGAAGTTGCCGAGGTCGCGACCGTCGAGCAGGGTCTGGACCACCGAGGCGATATCGCCGACCGGGATGCCGAGATCGGCGGCCCGCTCCCGGTCGATCACGATCGAGACCTGCGGCTGGGTCGTGTCGTAGTCGAGCCGGATGTTGCCGAAGGTCGGATCGCCGGTCATGGCGTCTTCCAGCTCGTCGGCGGCGATGGCGATCGCGTCGTAGTCCGGCCCGGCCACCGCGAAGCGTAAACCCTGACCGCCGCCGCGGATACCGAGGCTGTTGGGGGTGCGCGCGAACACCTGGATGCCGGGGATTTGGCCGAGCCGCTGGTTGATGTCGGCGGTGATCTCCTGCTGGCTGCGCGCCCGCTCCTCCCACGGCGCCAGCCGCACGAACATGAACCCGCCGCCGCCGAAGCCGCGCGCGGTGGCGAACACGGTTTCCGCCTCGCCGCTGTCGATGAAGGGCTGCAGCGCGTCCTCGGCCATGCGGATTTGCGCCGCGGTGTAGTCGACGGTGGCCCCCTGCGGCGCCCGCACCGAGATCGGGATGAAGCCGCGGTCCTCGGTCGGGGTCAGTTGCGACGGCAGGGTGGCGAACGCGATCACCGCCGCCGCCGCGAACACGCCCGCAATCGTCAGCACCACGATCGGCGCATCGAGAGCGGCGCGCAGCAGCCGCGCATAGACTCGCTCGGCGCCGCGACCAACCGCGCTCACCGCCCGGCCGATCGGCGTTGCGGTACCCGGCGCCGACGTGCCGATCCAGCGAGACGCCAACATCGGGCAGAGCGTCAGCGCGACGATCGACGACAGCAGCACCGCGAAGGCCAGCACGAAGCCGAACTCCGAAAACAGCCGTCCGGCGGTACCCGGAAAGAACGAGATCGGAATGAACACCGCGGCCAGCGTCACCGTGGTCGAGATCACCGCGAAGAACACCTGCCGCGTGCCGATCACCGCCGCCGCCCGCGGGCCCAGCCCGAGGTGGCGCTGGCGCGCGATGTTCTCGACCACCACGATCGCGTCGTCGACCACCATGCCGGTGGCGAGCACCAGCGCTAAGAGGGTCAGGATGTTGATCGAGAAGCCGGCGAGGTAGATCGCGCCGACGGTGCCGATCAGCGCGATGGGCAGTGTGATCGCCGGGATGAAGGTGATGCGGACCGACCGCAAGAAGACATAGATGACCGCGACCACGATCAGGATCGCCAGCCCCAGCGTGAAGATCACCTCGCCGATCGCGCCGGAGATGAAGATCGCGTCATCCGAGGTCACCGTCAGGGTCACGTCGTCGGGGAGCGAGGCTTGCAGTTCGTCGACCGCGGCGCGCACCGCGGACGAAATCTCCAGCGTGTTCGAATCAGCCTGGCGGACGATCCCCATGCCGACGCCGCTCGCCCCGTTCATCCGCATCGTCGTCGCCTGCTCGGCGCGGCTGAACACCACGTCGGCGATATCCCCGATCCGGGTGGTCGGGTTGATCTCGACGGCGGAAATTTCCTCGACCGATTTGGCGCTGGCGTCGGCGCGCACCAGCAGCGTTTGTGTCGCGTCCGACACCCGCCCGGCGGGGGCGTCGAGGGCGATGTCGCGCAGTGTCGCGATGACGTCGTCGACTGTCAGACCACGCGCCGCCAGGGCGTCGGGGTCGACGATCACCCGCACCACCGGTTCCCGGTCGCCATAGACCGAAACGTCCGCCACGCCTTCGACCGCGGCGAGACGATCGACCACCAAGTCATTGACAAGACGGGTCAATTCGTCGATGGGCCGATCCTCGGAGGTGGCCGACAGGCGCATGATCGCGTCGGAATCGGTGTCCGCCTTGACGATCACCGGCGCGTCGGCGTCGTCGGGCAAACTGCGAAGTCCGCCAATGACATCGCGCAAATCGTTCGCAGCGACGTTTAAGTCGGTGGTCTCGCTGAACTCGATGGTGATCCGGCTCGATCCGGCCGAACTCCGCGCCGAAATCGTCTCGACGCCCGGCGTGCGCGCCACCGCCCCCTCGACGACCGCGGTGATCTCCTTGTCGATCGTCTCGGGCGTCGCCCCACTGTAGTTGGTGCGGATCGAAATCACCGGCCGATCGACGTTCGGTAACTCGCGCACCTCGACCCCTTGGAGGGCCGCGACACCGGCGACAATGATCAGCAGATTCAGGACGATAGCCAGCACCGGCCGGCGCACGAACAGCGCCGAGACTCCATCCGCGGTCTTGCCGGCCCCGATCATCCGCGCTGCCCCCGGCCCTCGGTCCCGTCGCGATCGCTGACGGCGTCAGGCGCCTGCGCTTCGGGCTCGGCCGCGGGTGGGACCACCCCGCCGATCGGCGAAACCGTCTGGCCCTCCCGCAATCCGAGGACCCCTTCGACGATAATCCGATCGTCAGCGGTAAGGTCCCCGGCAACCGTCACCGCGCCGCTGCGGCGGACGATCACCTGCACCGGGACGCGCGTGACGGCGTCTCCTTCCAGCTTCCAAACGAACGACCCGTCCCGGTCCCACTGGATCGCCAGCGACGGCACCGCCGGCTGCGGCTCGCTGTCGACCGCCAGGCCGATGTTGACGGCCATCCCCGGCCGCAGATCCTCACCCGGGTTCGGCAAGGTCGCCTCGACCCGCAGTGTTCGGGTCGTCGCGTCGATCCGATTGTCGATGGCGGTGAGCTCGCCGACGATGGTCTCGCCGGGGAGTGCCGGCGCGGTCGCGGTCACCGCCTGGCCGAGCGCGATGTCGCGAGCCACCCGCTCCGGCACGTCGAATGACACGGTGATCGACGACAGGTCGGCGAGCGTCGCGATGGTCGTCGACGAGGTGACCAGATCGCCGGTGGAGATGCTGCTGAGACCGATGACGCCGTCAAACGGCGCCATGATCGAGCGCTTGGCCAATTCGATCTCGGCGCGCCGCAGGTCGATCGCGGCGCGCTGCTCTTCCCGCCGCGCTTCGGACAACGTCACGGCGGTCACGCTGCCGGTTTCCGAGAGTCGCTCGGTGCGTTCCAGCGTTTCCTGGGCCGACTCAACCGCCAGCGCGGCGAGGTCGACGGCAACGCGTTCGTCGTCGTCCTCGAGGTGAACCAGGACCTCGCCGGCCTCGACTTCGCCGCCGGGAACGAAGTTGACCTCAACCACGATCCCCGTCACCTGCGATTGAAGCGCGACCTCGCGGGCCGCCACGGCGGTACCGATGGCGCGCACCGATGTCCCGGCCGAGTCGATCTCGACCGGCGCGGCGACAACCGTCGGCGCGGCGCCGAAGCCCGCGAATCCGCCACCGGGTCTGCCGCCGTCGCTTACCTCCTCCGTGGCACCGAACAGCGCGACGGGCCGGTCGTAGATGACCCAGGCGCCGAGGGCGATCAGCATGATCGCTAAGGCAACACCAAGTTGTTTTCCTATCGACATGCTCGGCCTTCGGCTCTGCGGGGAACGCCCGCGGTGGGGACAGTAAGTCTCAAAAACGGCGTCAGCGCATTAACATTCAGTAATAGTTGTCGCGTCGCCGCGACAACTGCCGCCCGGGCTAGTCCGGCTCCGATCGCGGCTTCACGGCCTCGATGCTTGCATTTGTGCGGGGCGCGGGCCATGAGGTCGCGCCATGTTCATCGTCACCGGCGCGGCCGGATTCATAGGTTCCAACCTCATTCACGCCCTCAACGATCGGGGCCACAGCGACGTCATTGCTGTCGACGATCTCACCGACGGCCACAAGTTCGAGAACCTGGTCGGATCGCAAATCGCCGATTTCATCGATGCGCGGGACTTCCGCCAACGCATTCTCGACGGCGCGGATTTCGGCAAAGTCGCCGCCGTCTTCCATCAGGGGGCGTGCTCGGACACCACCGAGTGGGACGGGCGCTACATGCTCGACACCAACTTTACGGTCTCCAAGGAGTTGTTCGGCTGGTGCCAGGATCACGCGGTCCCCCTGATCTACGCATCATCGGCGGCGGTGTATGGCGCCTCGACCGATTTCCGCGAGGACACACCGGACCTGCGGCCGCTCAATGTCTATGGCTGGTCGAAGCTGCTGTTCGACCAGTGGGTCGCCCGCCAGGGGTCGTCGCTTCCGGGCAAGGTGGTCGGTCTGCGGTACTTCAATGTCTATGGCCCGCGTGAGAGCCACAAGGGCCGGATGGCCAGCGTCGTCCATCATTTCAGCCGCCAGATCGAAGCCGACGGCCAGGTCAAGGTGTTCGGCGCCTCGCACGGCTTCGACGACGGTGAGCATCGCCGCGACTTCGTCTTCGTCGGTGACGCGGTCAAGGTGAATCTCTGGGCCTACCAGTCGCCCGAGGCCAGCGGTGTCTACAACGTCGGCACCGGGACGGGACGCACCTTCAACGATCTCGCCCGTGCGGTCATCGCCTTCCACGGCCGCGGCGCTATCACCTACATCCCCTTCCCCGCCGATCTCAACGATGCGTATCAGGCGGTCACCACCGCCGACATCGATCGGCTCCGCGGTGCCGGCTACGACGAACCGTTCGCCGCCATCGAGGAAGGCGTCCCGGCGACGCTTGGAACCAACACGAACGGCGCCTAAGCCGGGGTCACCGTTGCCGCGATCGCGTCGCGCACCTCATCGACGCCAATCGCCTCCATGCAGCAGTGCCCGCGAGCTTCGCGATCGCAGGTCTTTCGGCGGCAGGGGGCCTCCGGATATGTCGAAGCGATGACCGTCTGCGCCCGCCCGTAGGGTCCAGTCAGCCCCGGATCGGTCGGGCCGAACATCCAGACGCCGGGCACGTCAAGCGCGGCGGCAAGATGCATCAGGCCGGAGTCGAGCCCGACGGCGAGGTCGGCGCCGGCGATCACGCTGGTGAGCGCGTCGCCCGACAGAACCTCGGGCAAGACGTGAACGCCGGCGATATCGACAGCAAGCCGCTGCGCCCGTGCCATTTCGTTTGGGCTGCCCCACGGCAGCACAACGGCGCGGCCGCCGGCGGTCATTTCGGTGAGTAGCGCGCGCCAATTGCGCTCCGGCCAGAGCTTGGTCTCCCAACTCGCCGAATGGATCGCCACCGCATAGGGCGCCTCAACACCAAACCGTTGCGCGCCGCCTTTGGACACCGACAAGCCGTACCGCCCCTGCCCGGCCGGCACCGGATAGCCGACCGCGGTGGCAAGCAGCCGTCGGCTTCGCTCGACCGCATGCATGGCGCGCGGCACCCCGATCCTCCGCGCATAGAGGCGGCTTGCCGCCGATTCGCGCGCGCTTGCCGCATCGAGCCCGGCGACGCCACGCCCGGCAAGCAACGCCGGCAGCGCACTTTTCATCAACCCCTGCATGTCGACCACATGGTCATAGCGTCGGCGACGCAGCGCCCGTCCGAGCCGCGCCGATTCCCCCACCAGCCGCGGCCAGTTGGTCGGCCGGGCGCGCAGCCGTCGCTGGGCCAGACTGTGGACGGTCGTCACAGCGGGATGGAGCGCGACGAATGGCGCAAAGGACTCGTCGACCAGCCAATCGATCTCGACGCCCGGGCGGGCGGCGGCGAGGTCGGTGACCGCCGGAAAGGTGTGCACGACATCGCCGAACGAAGTCAGTTTGACGATCAGCACCTTCACGGCGATAGCACCGACAGTCCGTCGATCAGGTCGAGCCTGGCGGAGAGATCCCACTCGGCGTGGGCGGCGCGCTGTCGCGCACCGTGTCCGGTCAGGACGTGCGCGACGCGCCCGACCCCGGCGGCGTCGGCGGCGCCGAGATCGCTCGGCATGTCGCCGACCATGACCGAACCGGGCAGGTCGAGGTTCAAACGACGCGCGGCTTCTACGATCATGCCCGGCGCCGGCTTCCGCCAGCCGCAGCGGGCGCCTTCCTCCGGCGCATGGCCACACACGAGTTCGGCATCGAGCACGATGTCTTCGGCGGCCAGCAGCTCGCGCAGGCGCGCCGCCACCCGCTCGTAGTCCTCCCAACCGAAGTACCCGCGCCCGATCCCCGACTGATTGGTAATGAGCACCAGCGCAGAACCGGCGGCGCGAAACCGGTGCAGCGCATCGATAGCATCCGGAAGGAGCACCACATCGTTCGGGTCCGACAGGTAGCCCGGATCGTCAATCAGCGTTCCGTCGCGATCGAGAAACAGCGCCGGACTGGAGCGCCGCGGCGACGGCGCAAGATGGACCCGATGCATGTCCTCCAACGCCAACCCACTACTCCGGCGTGAACGCAGTATCGATCGCGGCGCACAGGAGGTGATAAAGGAAGACGTGGGCTTCCTGTATCAGGAACGTCCTGTCGGCGGGCACGACCAGGCAGTGGTCGGCGAGGTCGCGGGCTGCCACCGCACCTCCGTCGCGGCCCGTGAAGCAGGCCGTTTTGAGTTCCATTGCCCGCGCAACGACCAGCGCTTCGACGACACTGGGCGACGTTCCCGACGTGGTGAGGCCGATCAGCATGTCGCCGGGCCGACCCAGCGCTTCCACCTGGCGGGCGAAAATCTGGTCGTAGCCGAGGTCGTTGCTCGCCGCCGTCATCGCCGAGGTGTCCGTGGTCAGCGCGATCGCGGGCAGGCCGGGCCGTGTCGTCTCGAAGCGGACCATAAGTTCGGTTGAGATGTGCTGGGCATCGGCGGCGCTGCCGCCATTGCCGCACAGCAGGAGCTTGCCCCCGGCGCGGAGCACCGATATAGCCGCTTCCGAAAGCGCCACGGTGGGTTCGATCAGCGCCTCGAGTCGTTCAAAGACAGCGCGATGGTCGTCGAGTCGCCGCCTGAAATTCGCCGTCACCGCGGCGCGGTCGGGGTTCATGGGTCATTACCTTCGGGAAAAAGCGCCGGAAACGGGTCCAAACAACGATGGATGCTAGCGTTATAGACCGGCTGGCTCAAGCAAGCGTCATCGTCGTCGGCGATGTCCTGCTCGACCGGTTCATCGAAGGCACCGTCGGCCGGGTTTCGCCGGAAGCGCCGGTGCCTGTGGTCGATCACGCCTCCGAACGGCATCGCCTGGGCGGCGCGGCTAACGTCGCCGCCAACCTGCTTGTCTACGGCGCCCGGGTAACGATGGTCGGTGTCACCGGCGACGACGCGCCGGCGCGGGAGTTGGAGCGCCTGTGCGCGAGTTTCAATCGCCTCGATGCGCGCCTGATCGCCGATCCGGATCGGCCGACCACCGTGAAGACGCGTTTTCTCAGCGGTTGGCAGCAACTTCTCCGGGTCGACAACGAAACGACTCATCCGCTGTCAGAACCGATCGCCGATGCCCTGGTGGCCGCCACCACGGACGCCTTGCCGCGCTCCGATGCCCTCGTCCTCTCCGACTACGATAAGGGCGTCTTCGAACGATCGACGATCCGCCGCCTCATCGATGCGGCACGGGAGGCCGGCGTTCCGGTTGTCGTCGATCCCAAGAAAATCGAACCGGCCGCGTTCTCCGGAGCCGCATTGTTCAAACCGAATGCGCTGGAACTTGCACGGTTCACCGGCCTCGCCATCGACTCCGATGCCGGCGCGGAGGCGGCCTGTCGCCAGATCATCGACACGGTCGACATCGGCGCTGTACTGGTGACCCGTGGCGCCTCCGGCATGACGCTTGTCGAGCGTCAAAGTCCAGCGGTCCACGTCAGGGCGGAAACCCGCCGCGTGTTCGATGTCAGCGGAGCCGGTGATACCGCGGCCGCAACACTTGCGGCCGCGCTCGCTACCCGGTTGCCGCTGCCGGATGCGATCCGCATCGCCAACGCCGCGTCCGGTATCGCCGTCGGTAAACCCGGCCCGGCAACCGTCGAACCAAGGGAACTCAAGCAGGCGCTCGGCCTCGAAACCGCGGCCAATGTCCTTAGCGGCAAGGACGTTTCGGACCGGATCGCCGCCTGGCGCGATCAAGGCCTGGTGGTCGGGTTCACCAATGGCTGCTTCGATTTGCTCCACCGGGGCCATCTCTATTCGCTCGAGCAAGCGGCGCGCCGCGTCGACCGGCTGATCGTCGGTGTCAACACCGACGCCTCGGCGACCCGGCTGAAGGGACCGGACCGGCCGGTCCAGGACCTGGAGACGCGAGCGGCCGTACTCGCCGCGCTGCGATTTGTCGATCTCGTCGTCCCATTCGACACCGACACACCCGCCGAACTCATCGACCGGGTTCAGCCGGACATCCTGTTCAAGGGCAGCGACTACCAGGACAAGGAAGTGGTCGGCAGTTCCGTCGTCAACGCCCGCGGAGGGCGCGTCGAACTAATCCCGCTGCTTCCAGGCTATTCGACCACCGATACGATCGGCCGCTTGCGTCGATCCTAATCGTCTGCGCCGATCCTAATCGTCCGCGCCGATGCGTCGCTGGACGGTCACGCCGTCGATCGCCTCACCCTTGTCGAGCCCGACCGACTGACTGAACTCACTGCGCGCGAAGTCGAGCAGCCGCTCCATAGCGTTGCGCGCCGCGACCGGGTCACGCTCCTTGATCGCGTCATAAACCGCTTCATGGCGAGCGATCGCCACCTCGAACGCCCCACGGACACGGCCGCGGTGGCGGAAGCTGGCGCTCAGCATCGGCACCAGGATGGCGCTGAGCTTCTCGATCAGCATGTTGCCGGCGGCCGAGAAGACCGCGATGTGGAACCGTGTGTCCGCCGCGTAGAACGCATCCGAGTAGCCCCCTTCGGCCTTCATGGCGTCGAGTTCGGCGCCGATGCGGGCGATGTTGGCGTCGGTGCCGCGCTTGGCGGCAAGAACGACGGCGAACGGTTCCATTACCTGCCTGATCTCGACCAGGTCCTTCAGAAAGCTCTCCGGGAGCTCATCGATCGGGTGCCAGGCAAGAACGTCGGGATCGAGCAGGTTCCAGTGGCGGCGCGGGGTGACGATGGTTCCGGCGCGGCGCCGGGCGGTGATCATGCCCTTGGCCGCGAGAACTTTCAGACCTTCCCGGATCGCCTGGCGGCTGACCTTGTATCGCGCTGCGAGCTCCGCCTCGCCGGGGAGGACCTCGCCCTCCCGAATGTTGCCCGAGACGATTTGCCGGCCGATGTCGTGCGCAAGCCGGGCGTGGATGGCGGACGCCGGGTAAAGACGTGCATCATTCATGCGCGGGCCGCCATCTCTGCCGGCCGCACAATCGCATATGTTTTGGTCAACCACCACGACCGGGGGCTGAAGCTGGCGAGAGGCTGCAGGGCCGTGCCTTTGACCGCACGGACCTTCTGTGCAGCCATTGAACGGCGTTGCACGACTCGGGTGAGCCTCGTTATCGAAGCGAATTGATAACGTATACATACAACTGCACGGCGATGCCGCGCAACCGATGCCACGTTTTAGTGGTTCTAAACTTCGGGAAGGCGCCCGGAGGGATGGCTGGCCGTCTCTTGAGCGCCCAGCACCTGTTGGTCGAAGTCGATGACCGAGCCGGTCATCATCCCGGATTCGTCGCTGGCCAGGTAGGCCACGGCGCGCGCCACTTCGTCGGTCTTCAGCAAACGACCGAACGGTTGGTCATGCTCGGCCTTGTCGAGCCACTCGGCATCGTCGGTATGGTATTTCAGCTGAATGGTGTTCTCACCGGGCGTGTCCATCCAGCCGATGTTGAGGCCGTTGACTCGGATACGATCGGGCATCAGCGAGAAGGCGACGTTTTTGGTCAGCGCCGAAAGCGCCGCCTTGGTGGCCGAGTAAGCGCAAACGAAGGGCTGGCCGCCGTGGCCGGACATCGACTGGATGTTGACGATGCTGCCCTCGATTTCCTCCCGTCGCATGATCTTGGCCGCGTCCTGCATCAGGAAAAACGGCGCCCGAACGTTGATCGCGAACAGCGCGTCGAACAACTCGGGACTGGTGTCCAGGATCGTGCCGCGGTCAGTCATCGCTGCGACGTTGACGACAATATCGACGCGACCGAACGCCGTATCGGCGGTGGTGACGACCCGCCGGCAATCCTCGACGAGGCCAAGGTCGGCGGTGACGAACACCGCCTGACAGCCGGTTTCCGCAAGCGACTCGACGATCGCCTCGCCTTTCTCCGTGCTACGGCCGCACAGCAGGAGGCCAGCGATGCCGCGCTCGGCCAGCAACCGGGCGACCGCCTCGCCGAGGCCCTGGGTGCCGCCGGTCACGATCGCGACCTTGCCGGTGAACTGCCTGGTGAGATCGTTTGTTGTCATTGCGCCCTCCCCGATCCTGAAGCCGCTACGCGATCCGATAGCCGGCCGCCTCGAACGCCGCGGTCAGGTGGCGACGTCCCATGAGCGAGTACTCGAACGGCGGCGCCTTGGCCGGGTCCTGCTCGGCTTCGACCACCACCCAGCCTTCGTAGCCGATATCGGCGAGGACCCGGGCGAAGTCGTAGAAGTCGATGAAGCCGTCGCCGGGAACCGTGAACACGCCCTCGAGGACACCAGCAAGGAAGCTCTTGTCCTGTTGGCGCACAGCCTTCAGCACATCCGCGCGCAGGTCCTTGCAGTGGACGTGGTTGATCCGTCGTCCATGCCGGCGGGTGGTTTCGGCGATGTCTCCGCCGGCGAAAGCAAGGTGCCCCGTATCGAGGAGGAGGCCGACCGCCTGACCGGTGTTGGCCATCAGCAGATCGATCTCCCGCTGCGTCTCGAATACGGTCCCCATGTGATGGTGATAGGTCATCGGCACGCCGAAATCGGCCATCCACTCGGCCAGCTCAGTGAGCTTCTTGCCGTAAGCCTTGATGTCCTCTTCCGACAGACGCGGGCGGCTGGACAGCGGCGCATCCATGGTCGCCTGCACGGTTCCACTGGTCTCCGCATAAATGTGGACCCCGGCGCCAAGCTCCCGAAACAGCTCCATCTGTTCGGTCATGCGATCGCGCTCGGCCTCGACCGATTGTTCCAGCAACTCCCCGGAAAACCATCCGGACACGATCTCCAGGTCGTGGGGTTCGAGGACCGGGCGAAGAACCTCGGCGTCAGAGTGGAACTTCACCCCGGTTTCGGTGCCGGTGAAACCCGCCTCCCGCATTTCGCTGAGGCACGTTTCGAGGCTGGTCTCGCCACCGAGCTCGAGCATGTCGTTGTTCGACCAGGCGATCGGGGAGATGCCCAGACGGATCGGTCCGGCGGTCGGCATGACTAGACCCCCACCCGCTGCTTGCCGCGGGCGGCCT
Source organism: Bauldia sp. (assembly GCF_965232525.1). Classification (GTDB taxonomy): domain Bacteria; phylum Pseudomonadota; class Alphaproteobacteria; order Rhizobiales; family Kaistiaceae; genus Bauldia. The sequence goes on from NZ_OZ246980.1 coordinate 4,013,450, forward strand.
CATGATCGACACGCGCCGCGCGGATCTCTTCGCGTTCGTTGACCTCGGGCACACCGACGTCCCACCAGGCGTCGCCCGGCGTCCACTCATGGGCCTGCACCTTGGTGACGATCACATAGGTCCGGTCGGCCGCCTTCGCCCGGGCAAAGGCCTGCTCCAGTTCCGAGATCGAATGAACGGTTTCCGACAGCGCTCCCATCGACTCGGCGTGCTTGGCGAAGTCGACCTCGACAAGTTCCTTGCGGCGGGTGTCGACGAACATGTTGTTGAAGGACTTGCCGCCCTTGTAGTTCTGAAGCCGGTTGATCACCGCGAACCCGCCATTGTCCATGACGACAAAGATGACTTTGTCGCCGGTGAGCACGGTCGAATAGATGTCCGAGTTCATCATCAGATACGAGCCGTCGCCGACCATGGCGATGACGTCGCGGTCGGGATTGGCCATCTTGGCGCCCCAGGCCCCGGCGATCTCGTAGCCCATGCACGAGAAACCGAACTCGCAGTCATACGTTCCGACCGACTTGCCTTTCCAGACCTTGCACACCTCGCCGGGCAGACCGCCCGCCGCCGAGAGCGCCAGATCCGTCGGATCGGCCATGCGATTGAGCGCGCCAACCACATGGGCGTAGCTGGGGACCTCGGCATTGGTCGGCCCGGAGAGCTTGTCGACCAGCGTATTCCACTCGGCATACTCCTTCGCGCCCTTGGCGATCCATGAATCGGGCGCACGCCAGTTGGCCAAGCCCTGGTCGATTTCCTCCAGCCCGACCAGCGCGTCCCCGATCACCGAGACGGCGCGGTGCTTGACCGCGTCGAAGCGAGCCGCGTTGAGAGCAATGATGCGCGCGTCTTCCCGGAACACCGTCCACGAGCCGGTGATGAAATCACCAAGCCGCGTCCCGACCGCGAACACCACATCCGCCTCCGCGGCCATCGCGTTGGCCGACGCCGATCCGATCACACCGATCGGTCCGATATTCATGGGATGATCGTGCAGCAGGGAGGTCCGTCCGCCGATCGTCTCGCAGACCGGGACGTTGTGCGCCTCGGCGAAGGCGGCCAGTTCCGCGGTCGCGCCGGAATACTGAACGCCGCCACCGGCGATGATCAGCGGTTTTTCAGCGCCACGCAGGATCTCGACAGCCGCTTTGACTGATCCGACATCCGGTCGCGGCCGGGGAATCTCATGAACCGTCGGTTCGAAGAACACCTCCGGATAGTCATAGGCTTCCGCCTGAGCGTCCTGTGCCAGTCCGAGGAACGCCGGCCCGCAGTCGGCCGGGTCGAGCATCGTCGCCACTGCCTGCGGCAGCGACCCCAGAATCTGCTCGGGACGGACAATACGATCCCAGTACCGGGTCACCGAGCGGAAGGCGTCGTTTGCGGTGGTCGACGGACAGCCGAAGTGTTCCACCTGCTGTAGCACCGGATCGGGAATGCGATTGGCGAACGTGTCACCGGCGAGCAGCAGCACCGGAAGGCGATTGGACATGGCGACACCAGCGGCGGTGACCATGTTGGTCGCCCCCGGACCGATCGAGGACAGCGCGATCATGATCTGACGGCGCTTCTTCGCCTTGGCGTAGGCGATCGCCGCCAGTGCCATCGACTGTTCGTTCTGACCGCGCCAGGTCGGCAACTGGTCCTGAACCGGCTCGAGCGCCTCAGCAATGCAGGTGACATTACCGTGGCCGAAGATGCCGAAGAGGCCGGCGAACAGCGGAACCTCGTCCCCGTCGATGATCGTCCTTTGCGCAATGAGATAGCGGACCAGGGCCTGGCCCATGGTCAATTTGACCGTCTTCATGCTGACTCCTCCCGTGCCGGTTCCGGCCTTGATTGATCATAGGCCGCATAACCCGGCGCCGACTATGATGAAAATTATGTTCCCTGCAATTTCTTTTTAGAACGAAAATTCCATCAATTCTTTCAGTTAGATAGCCGGCGCCCGGGATCGAGGTGCACCCCTGGGCATGTGATCGGCGTCACAGACACCAAGACGAGCAGAGATTAATGGCCTCGCCCCATATCACAGGCTCGCGCCGCCGGTTTTGATGCGGCGCTTTTTTAGGAAAGATGTTTCGAGATGAAGAAGGTAGTCGAACATTTCGTCGGCGGCAGCCCGTTTGGTGTTTTCGCCTCAGCCGTCGCCGATCCGGAGCCAGGCTATGTCAAGCCGACCACCGTTGTCCTTGAGAACGATGGCCACAAGATCGTCCTGACCGGCTCGTTCATCAGCGGCATCAACGGGCCGATAGGCACCGTGAACGAATTTACGCTCTTTGACGGCGCGACCAAGATCATGACCGGCAAGGGTTTCAACTTTACGCTTGCGGATATCGCGGACGCCAAGTTGGCCGATCATCCGACGCAGGTGTTGGCCGACCTCTTCTACGCCAAAGCCGACAAGGTGATCGGCTCCTCCCAGTCCGACCATCTCACAACATCGGACAACGGTGGGGTCATCCTTGGACGCGGCGGCAACGACTACATGGTGGGCGGGTCGGGAAAGCAGACCCTCAAGGGCGGAGGCGGCGACGATGCCGTCCATGGCGGCAAAGGCAAGGACATTGCCATTGGCGGCAAGGGGAAAGACACCTTCGTCTTCGACGACGAAGCGTTCAAGACCGATAAGATCAAGGACTTCTCGCACAAGGACGATACGATTTACCTCGCTGACATTGCATTCGACGTTCTTCCGGGTGGCGCTCTCAAGAAAAAATTCTTCAACGTCGGCAAGAAAGCCGAAGATGACAACGATCACATTGTATACTTCAAAAAGAACGGCGGTGTTTTCTATGACCCGGACGGTGAGGGTGGCATCGACCAGGTGAAGTTCGCCTCAGTCAAGGACGGCACCAAGCTGAAGGCCAACGATTTCTTCGTGGACACGATAGCATAACGTCTTGAGCTTCGCTCAACGCGCCCGCCGTCCGGAGTCAGTCTGATCATGAAACCGTTTCTTCAGTTTCTCTCAAGCCCGCCTGACCATAATCCTTATGCCGTCTTTGCTAACGTGGCCCGGGATTTCGCCTTCGTCGACTCCGCACCGAACGAGGTCTCGTATGTCGACATCCACGGCAACAAACTCGTGCTCAAGGGAAGCTTCGACATCAACGGCGGGATCGCGGTCGACGGCATCGTGACCGGTTTCGACCTCTTCGCGGCCGACGGCACCAAGGTGCTCAAAGCCCGTGGCGCCGAGTTCGATCTGGCTGTCGTCGAAGACGCATTCTTCCAGGATCCCGGCAACATCTCGACGCTCCAGCTCTTTCTCCGTGACTCGGACGTCTATGGATCCAACGGCGATGATGTTTTGACCGGCCTGCGGTCGGACGCGACGGGCGTAGGGCGCGGCGGTGACGACATCATCAATGGCGGGCTCGGCAAGCAAACCCTGAAAGGCGGCAAGGGCGACGACACCCTTTCCGGCGGTCTCGGCAAGGACACTGTGATCGGCGGCAAGGGCAAGGATACGTTCGTCCTTAACGCCTTCGATTTTAAGGCCGACACGTTCAAGGACTTCTCTCACAAGCACGACACCATATTCCTCAACCAGAAGGTCTTCACAGCATTGGATTTAGGCACGCTCGACAAGTCGGCGTTCCGGGTCGGTACGAAGGCAAAGACCGATGATCATCGCGTCGTCTACAACAAGAAGGACGGCGCACTTCTTTACGACGAGGACGGCAGGGGTGGCGTCGATCACGTGAAGATCGCCAAGCTGGATCAAGGTCTGAAAATCAAGGCCAATGATTTTCTTGTCGACGTCTGACACGATCGGAGCCCTCGGCACATTGGATGCACAGCCATGCGAAAACCATCAAGAGTGGTAGCGCGTCCAATATATTAGCGATTTTCTTGAGATTGTCGGCCGTTCAAATGTCGACGATTCTACCCAAAATATCGATGACTTAGGCTTAAATCCTCATCGTTGTATTTTCCCGCGCTTAAGCCGCGATTGCTAAGCTTTCACCCGATCTGGATAGCGCGGATACGCGCTCTTCCTGAAGGTGAGCGTGGGTATGCATGCATTGTTGCTCGAGTGCACTACGGAGCTGTGGTGGGCTGGCCGGCCGGCAGTGAGTCGGTGGGTTGTGGCTGTAAAAGTAGGTTACCGCGCGTCACGAAGCAGTGATCAAATAGGCAATCGCGCAGGCAGCGTTTTCCCTAGGAAGATCAACGATATCAGCGCTCTGAAGCGGTCGATATGGCTTCTTCGGGGAATTAACGCTGATCTGATCACTTTTCAATCACGTATTCGATCAGGGTTGATGCTTTCTGTGTCCGCCCTAGGTCGAGCTGATAAGTAACGGGAGGGAGGCGACCCCATGAATCCAGAAGCTTATGCCGAGTGGCTGTTTTCCACCACACTCATCGATCCCCTGCAAACGTTATTTCAAGTGCTTGACGAGGGGACGATCAAGAAAATAACGCCAGAAAAGCTCGTCGTGACCACGCCTGGCGGCATCAAGTTCATCCTAAAGGGCGATCTGGAGACGGACCCCGTGGTGTCGGGCACGCTCGACAGCGTCAAGTTGAAAGTCAATGGCGTCAAGATTTTCGAAGGCGGTGACTTCATCATCGACGCAGGGGAACTTAAGGCGATCGTCGAGAGTCCGAACGACCCGGGTGAGTTCCTGGGCAATATCATCAACCAGATCGGAACGTACAAAGGGTCTCAACAAGCCGATGAATTCCCGAGAATCACCGGAGACGGCATCGTCATCAAGGGCCGCGGCGGCGATGACGTGCTCAGGGGTGGCGAGGGCCAGCAAAAACTGAAGGGCGGCAAGGGCAACGACACCCTCATAGGCGACGACTTCGGCGGCGGCATCGAAAAGCTAGGTGGAGACCCCAAGCCGGACAAGCTCTTCGGCGGCAAGGGCCTCGATACCTTCGTGTTCGCTGTCGGCAGCAGCTTGGCAAAGGTGGAAGGAAGTTACCACAAGATCAAGGACTTCTCCCACAAGGACGACACGATCCTCATCGAAACCAGTGTGATACCTGCCGGCTTCCTTGATCCGGACGCCTTCGTCGTGGGTGAGGTGGCGAGCAGCCCGGACCATCGCATCATCTACGACGAGGCGAACGGGGATCTTTACGTCGACATCGACGGCGATGGCCTCGATGCGGTCCAGTTCAAGTTCGCCGAAGTCGTACCGGGCACCAAGATCAAAGCCAACGACTTCGTCATCGAAGGCTTCTTTGGACTGCAGTGAATCAACCAACACGTTGCAAACCCCGGAGCGGAACCCTGTGGCTCCCCGGGCAGCCGACATGAGGAGTATTGATCATCATGACACCCACCATCGAGTTATACTTTGGCGAACCAGTCCTCGACCCGTTCTTGATCGGCGCGAACCCGCTGAATTTCGGCACGGTTGTTAAGCAGACGACGACGAAAATCGTCGTCGAGGATGATCTCGGCAACAAAGTCGTCTTCACCGGCGATCTGACGCCGGGCGGAGAAGTCAACGGCTTCAAGTTCAAGAGCAATGGGATCAAGGTCGCTCAAGGCGAAGACTTCGAGGTCGATTTCGCCACATTCGAGACGGCGCTGGGAAATCCCAAACCAGGGAACGAAGTTCTTTCGCTGCTTTTCCTTGAAGCCCCCATCATCAAGGGGTCGCCGTATCGCGACGTAGCGATGGGCCTCCCGGGTGACGGTCTTGTGGCCAAGGGCCGCGATGGCGACGACGTCCTCATCGGCGGCGAGGGCAGCCAGACGATCAAGGGCGGCAAGGGCAACGACGTCATCGGTGGCGGCGGCGAGAAAGACAAGCTCTTTGGCGGCAAGGGCAACGACATCTTCCTCTTCGATATCGGCACCGGACCCGGCGGCGGCCCCAAGCGGGTCTTGGACGAGGACCCCGTTCTAGCCGTCCACAGGATCAAGAACTTCGACCGCAAGGACGATGTCATCCTGCTCACCGGCAATTCCCTGGACGCCGAAACGGGCGGCCCCCTGTCGAAGGACGCCTTCGTTGTCGACACCGAAGCGACGACCGCGGACCATCGCGTGATCTACGACGACGAGACCGGCTCGCTCTACCTCGACGAAGACGGCAGCGGCGAGCTCATGGCCCCGGTCAAGTTCGGCAAAGTCGATCCGGGCACCAAGCTCAAGGCCAGGGACTTCTTCATTGACGACCAGATTCTCACCTAGTCATCGCTGCGACGCGGGAAATGAGACGAGTTGGGCAGGAGGAGACTACTGTTATGGAAGCCGAGGCTTACTTGGAGTGGCTGTATTCGACCGAGATCGTTAACGCCGATCTGCTGCTGTTTAACGTGCTCGACAAAGGGACGGTCAAGAATGTCACGCCTGAGAAGATCGTCCTGACGGCCGGCGACAATTACCTCAAGCTCGTGTTCAAGGGCGACTTCGAGGGTAGTCCCTGGGGCGATCCCGACCTTTCCGGAACCGTCGACGGCCTCAAGCTCAAGGTGAACGGAACAACCGTTCTGAATGGTAACGGCTTCGACATCGACGCCGGGGAGTTGGCGGAGTTCTTCGAGACGCCCGGAGGCGCGAAGGACATCTTGGGGATGCTCCAGTCGCAGATTGGTGTGTTCAAGGGATCTCAATCGCCGGACTTCTTCCCGGTCGAACCCATCCCGGGCCTGGTGGTCAAGGGCCGCGGCGGCGACGACACGATTTTCGGCGCCGCGTTGGGGCAGAAGCTCAAGGGCGGCAAGGGCAACGATCTGCTGATTGCCAGTCAGGGAGACGGCCCCAAGGAGGAGAAAGCGGTCGAACCCATCGGCGACAAGCTGTTCGGCGGCGCCGGGCGCGACATCTTCCAGTTCGAGGTCGGCAGCGTCGTCGGCGAACCGGTCTGCAACAAGATCAAGGATTTCTCGCACAAGGACGATGGGATCCTGCTTATTGCGATTGGCACCGATCTCGATACCGGATTTCTCGACCCCGACGCCTTTGTGATCGGCGAGGCCGCAACCACTCTCGAACACCGCATCGTCTACGACGAGACCAATGGGATCCTGTCTTTCGACGAAGACGGAATCGATGGCGAAGACCAGGTCAAGTTCGCGGAAGTCGTTCCCGGGACTAAGATCAAGGCCGACGACTTCGCCGTCGTTGCGGAACTCGCGTTCTAAGCGACACGGCGACCGCCTCGCCGCCCGCTGCGGGCCGCCGGCGAGCACGCCCCTGCAAGGAGCTTAACCAGTCATGATACCGACATTCGAACTGTTCTACGCCCCGCCGTTTATCGATCCCTTCCGGGTCTACGATGAGGCAGTGTCCGAAGGCACGATCGTCAAGGAAACCGACAGCAAGGTTGTTGTTGCCGACGATGCTGGCAACAAGATCGTGTTTCTGGGCGACTTCACGCCCGGCGGCACGGTCGAAAGCTTCAAGGTGAAGAGTCAGGGGATCAAGGTATCCCAGTTCGATCATCTCGAAATCGATCAGGCCGATTTGATAGCGGCCCTCGAAGGCCTGGACCCGGCCTTCGATGTCAGCGAACTGATCCCTCGAGACGACGCCTTGATCAAGGGCTCTGCCTTCAGCGACCATCTCCCCGAGTTCAATAGCGATGGTCTCATCGTCAAGGGCCGCGGCGGCGACGATTTCCTGGGTGGCGGCGACGGCAATCAGACCCTCAAAGGCGGCAAGGGCAACGACACCCTCGTCGGCGCCGAGGAGAAAGACAAGCTCTTCGGCGGCGCTGGCAAGGACCTATTCGTCTTCAATCTGGAGTCGACTATCGTCGAAAAAGCGGGAGACTTGGCCACCCACCGGATCAAGGACTTCGCGCGCAAGGACGACGACATCGTCCTCATGAACGTCCTCCTGCAGTCCGGACCGCTGGCCAAGGACGCGTTCGTCGTCGGAACGGCCGCGACCACGGTGGATCACCGGGTCATCTACGACGATACAACCGGTTTGATGTACTTCGACCAGGACGGCGTCGATGGCCTGGCAGACCCGGTCAAATTCGCCAAGGTCGATCCCGGCACCAAGCTCAAGGCCAAGGATTTCCTGATCGACTTCGACCTTTGATCCGACACGAGAGCCTGCCCGGGTGGTCCTGACCAGCCCATGCAGGGAGCATCGATACCGGTGGCGGCGCACTGACGACGAGGACACCAGTCTACGCCGAGCTGGAGTTGAACCCGCCGAAGGGCGATCATTGCCGACTGTATTATCTCGCAGTAACACTTGGTGCTGCGATCGTTCTTGCTTTATGCTAATGTGAATTTCTGAATATTTTACAATTACAAAATGTGATTTTTACTATATTACAAAATATTTTCTATATCGTCATTTACATCTTTCATTGATCAAGACTCCAAGTCATGATTGGTCATGCAGTTCTTCAAGGAGAACCGACCGATATGACCGCTTTTATCAACTACCTGTTTGGCCCACCGCTACTCAATCCGGATCTTATACTCAGTGCGGTGCTGGATCAGGGCAGCATCACCAAATCAACGACGGAAAAAATCGTCGTCGAGGATAGCGACGGCAACAAGATCGTCTTCACCGGTACGTTCGATCCGGAGGGCACCGGAAGCGACGGACTGGGCACAATGACCGGTTTCAAGCTCAGGGATGACGGCGTGAAGGTGATGGAGGCTGGTGGTTTCGACATTGATGCCGGCGCCTTGCTGGATGCCCTTGCCGATCTGGATTCACCGATCGCGGCGGTTGCCCAACTCCTCTTCACGGAAAAGGTCAAGATCAACGGGTCCGACTACGCGGACACATTCGCGATCAGTCTGCCCGACATCGTCGCCAACGGCCGAAAGGGCGCGGACATTCTGCTCGGCGGCATCGGCAACCAGACCCTGAAGGGCGGCAAGGGCGACGATCTGATTGTCGGTGGCGGCGACAAGGACAAACTCTTCGGCGGCAAAGACCAGGATATCTTTGGGTTTAACGTGCCGACTCTCAGTCCAAACGGGATCGAAAGCCTCGATCCTGCCAGCGGGCATCATCGGATCAAGGACTTCTCCAGGAAGGACGACTCGTTCCTGATCGATAGCGACAGCGTGGACTTGCCCGAAGGACGGCTCGCCAAGAAGCACTTCGTTGTCGGCGAGGAGGCCCTCACCGAAGACCACCGCTTCGTCCACAACGATGCCAACGGGCGGCTCTACTACGACCCGGACGGTTCGGGGGAAGACGAACCGTTTTACCTCGCCAAGGTGGACCCCGGCATCAAGATCAAGGCCAACGACATCTTTATCGGCGACGTGCCGAACCTCATCTTCCTCGGCTGAAGAACAGGACAAACGCCGCGCCGCCATCCGCTGAGCGGTGCGACGGCGCCGACAAATCGGAGCCCAACCCATGAAACCGTGTATCGAATACTTCCACAGTTACCTCCTCTACGACGCCGATCAGTTCCTCAGGAACGCCGTCGAAGGCGAGCTTGTCTTCAAGAACGGCAAGATCGTCGTAAAGAACGAGGACGGCGCCAAGCTCATCATCGTCGGCGACCTGGAAATGGATGCCAATGGAGTGATCAGCGGCACCGCCAACGGCTTCAAGGTGAAGGACCGCGACACCAAGGTCCTGCAGGGCGATGGTTTCGACATCGATATCGCCGACGTGGAGACGGCGTTGGGCGACTCCAACCCTTACACGGCGCTCCAGGCGCTGATCTTTGAGGAAAAGGCGGTCGTCAAGGGCTCCCACGACGCCGATTTTTTCTTTGCCAACGAGATAGACGTCATCGTTCGGGGCCGGCAGGGTGACGACCAGCTCTACGGCGGCGCCGGCCACCAGGTCCTGAAAGGCGGCCGGGGCAACGACTTCCTCCTGGCCTTCCAAGAGGCCGACAAGCTTAAGGGCGGCGCGGACAAGGACACCTTCGCCTTCGTTCTGGAAAAAAAGATCGCCGGCGATGCGACGACAGCAGAGGCGGAGTCCGCTCACAAGATCAAGGATTTTTCGCACAACGACGATACGATCCTGCTTGATCGGAGCTCATTCCCGCTCGAAGAAGGCTTCCTCGACGACGACCTGTTCCATGTCGGCGAGAGCGCGACCAGCCCTGACCATCGCGTCGTTTACGACATGGGCACCGGCATTCTCCGCTTCGACCCGGACGGCAGCGATGGGGACCCCGCCACGCTGATCACGACGCTGATACCGGGGACCAAGGTCAAGGCCAACGATATCTTCGTTGGCATCGTACCGCTGGCCGAGGCGTAGGCTACGCCTTGCCGAGATCGGCGGCGCCTGACATGCGGTGCCGCGATCAGGTTTCGGCGATGTTCACCCAGCGCTCCGCCCGCGCCGATGCAACCACGGCATCGACGACGCGCTGAATCTCCCAGGCCTCGCGGAAATCCGGCCGGAACGGCGCCCCGCCGGCGAGCGCGGTCATCAACGCCTTGACCTCGATCGCCTTGATGTCGTTGAAGCCGAGCTGGTGACCAGGCGCCGGGCAGAAGGCCGCGTAGGAGTCGTGGTCGGGACCGGCGAGAATCGTTTTGAAGCCCTCCCGCCCTGCCGGCTGACCTGTGGTGTAGATCTGTAATTCGTTCATCCGCTCGTGATCGACGGCGATCGTCCCCTTGGTCCCGGTGATGTCGAAAGCAAGCGTCATCTTCCGCCCGGTCGCGATCCAGCTCGCCTCGATCGATCCGGTGGCGCCGCCTTCGAACCGGACCAGTGCCCGCGCCTGGTCGTCGACCTCCACCCGCCGCGTTTCACTGGCGCCGGGTGCGACCGGGCGCTCGGTGGTAACCGTCGCGATCTGGCCGACCACGGATGCAATCGGCCCGACGACATAACGGGCGATGGAGATGATGTGGCTGCCAAGATCGGCAACCACCCCGTGCCCGCCTTCAGGATCCATCCGCCACGTGTAGGGGGATTGGGGATCGGCCATGTAGTCCTCGGCATGAATGCCGCGGAAGCTGACCACCTCGCCGATCTCGCCGCTGGCGACGATCTCGCGGGCCAGGGTGACCATCGGATTCTTGAGATAGTTGAAGCCGACCGCCGTGATGACGCCGGCCGCGTCGGCGGCGTCCGCCATCTCCTTGGCTTCGGCCGCATTAGCGGCAAGCGGCTTCTCACAATAGACCGGCTTGCCGGCGGCGATGGCCGCAAGCGCGATCGGTTTGTGAAGTACGTTCGGCGCGGTGATATCGACGAGGTCGACCGCCGGATCGTCGATCAGCGCCCGCCAGTCGCCGGTGGAGCGCGAAAACCCAAGCGCCTTGGCGGCCGCCGCCGCGGTATCGTCATCGACGTCCGCGAGGAGTTCGAGCACCGGCGTCGCCGGCAGTTCGAAGACCGAGGACGCTGTGTTGAACGCGAATGTGTGGCTGCGGCCCATGAAGCCGCTGCCGATCAGCCCGACCCGAACCATCTTCATGGCTGGAGCACCGACTGGTTGACGACGAACGCCGGATCGAGACGCCCATCAATGGCATCGAGTGCGTTTTGGGCTGAGTACACACTGAGCCGGGCCGCGGCCTCTTTGGTCAGGCCGGCGACGTGCGGGCTCAACACGACGCGCTCGCAATCGAGAAGCGGCGAGCCGTGTACCGGTGGCTCATCGCGAAACGTATCGATGCCGGCCCCGGCAAGGCGCCCCTCGTTCAGCGCTGCGGCCAACGCGTCCTCATCGATCAATCCGCCGCGGGCGGCGTTGACCAGGATCGCGTCAGGCTTCATCGCGGCGATTTCCTTCGCCCCGATCATTGTGTCGGTCTCCGGCAGAAACGGTACGTGCAGGGAAACCACATCGACCGCGCCGAGGACGGCCCGCCAGTCCTCGATCTTCTCGGCCCCGCCGGCGGTCATCTCCTCGGCGCTGACCGCCGGGTCGAAGGCCAGCACCCGCATCGAGAACGCCGCCGCCATCTGTGCCACGCTGCGTCCGATCCGGCCGAAGCCGATCAACAGCAGCGTCCGGTCGCGGAGATCGAAACTGGCGAGCAGGCTGCGATCTTCCCAGGCGCCGCGCCGCACCGCCCGGTCGTAGGGCAGCCCGTGCTTGGCGACGGTGAGCATCAGAAAGAACACATGCTCGGCGACCGTCGGGGCGTTCGACCCGATCGCCAATGCCAGAGGGATACCCCTCTCGGTGAGCGCCGCGACGGGAATGTTGTCGTAACCGACCCCATGGCGGCACACGACCTTGAGGATATCCGCCGCCCCGAGCACCGAGGACGGCAGTTTCACGGTTCGGATGATCATCGCCGCCGTACCCGGCAGCATGGCGGTGAAGGTTTCCGCTGCCGTATCCGGCATTGGGACGATCTCCACATCATCGCGCGCCCTGAGCAGCGCCATGCCGTCGTCGTGGATCGGTTCGGTCAAAAGAACACGATGCATTTCGGTTGATCCGTCTCGCTTCCGGCGCCGACCTCGAGGGACGTGCGCCCCACTTCTTCTAGACAGGCGTCAAGCCGCGCCCCAGGGAAAAGCTGTCCACGGTGGCAAACTTCCGTCGCCGATTGCGTCAGCGATGCGGAGGCCCTCGTTCCACTTGGCCATGCGCTCCGATCGCGAGAACGATCCCACCTTGAGCTGCTTGGCGCCCCAGCCGACTGCGAGGTGAACGATCGACACGTCCTCGGTTTCGCCGGAGCGCGCCGAAACGATCGCGCCCCAGCCGGCTTCGCGCGCCGCGTCGAGCGCTGCCTTGGTCTCGGTGAGCGTTCCCGCCTGGTTCGGCTTGATCAGCACCGCGTTGCACGCCCCGACAGCTGCGGCATGCCGGACCCGGTCGGCGTTGGTCACCAGGAAGTCGTCGCCGACGATCTGCAGGCGCGGCCCTGCGGCCTGTGTGAAGGCGATCATCCCCGCCTCGTCGTCTTCGGCAAGCGGGTCCTCGATGGAGACGATCGGGTAGCGCGCCACCCAGCCCAGCAACAGCTCGATCAACGCCGCGCGATCGAGATCGCGCGAGTCCCGTGCGAGCCGGTAGCCGTCGCCGGTGCTGAACTCGGTCGCGGCGATATCGAGTGAGATGGAAACGTCCTCGCCCGGCTTGAATCCGGCCTTCTCGATCGCCGCCACGGTGAGCGCAAGCGCCTCTTCGTTTGTGTCGAACGCCGGCCAGTAGCCGCCTTCGTCGGCGACCCCGGCGAGGTTACCGCGCTCGGCCAGGATGACACCGGCCGCCCGGTACACCTCGGCGGTCATCTCCAGCGCTTCGGCGAACGTCGCGGCACCGGTCGCAACGATCATGAAGTCCTGAATATCAACGCGCCGGGCGGCATGGGCACCGCCGCCGAACAACTGAATCTCGGGGAGTGGTAGCTGCACCGGGTTGTCGCCGGCGAGCGCTTTCCACAAGGGCACCCCAAGCGCCGCGGCATGGGCGTGGGCGACCGCCAGCGACACGGCGATCAGCGCATTGCCGCCGAGCCGCGATTTGTTCGGCGTCCCGTCGAGGACGATCATCGCCGTGTCGACAGCCGCCTGATCGGCAGCGTCCATGCCCTTGAGCGCGGTAGCGATCTCGCCGTCCACCGCGCCGACCGCGCCCATCACATCCAACCCGCCGAACGCCGTCCCCCCATCGCGCCGGTCGACCGCTTCCCCGGAGCCGGTCGACGCACCGGCTGGCGCGATCGCGCGGCCGACGGCGCCCCCGGCAAGGATTACCTCCGCCTCGACGGTCGGCCGCCCGCGCGAGTCCCACACCCGGCGTCCGCGAACGCCGACGATTTCACTGTTGGTCAAATCCCGAGCTCCTTTGACCATGCGTTGCTGATGTCGGCGAGAGACGCCGGCGGTTCCTTGATCAGCGGAACGGCCACCCGGCGAACCACCGCGCGCTGGTCGTCATCGGTGATGTACTCGACCGGCGACTTGCCATCGACCCGGGCGAGCAGCAGCGCCGGTAGCAGCGATGCCGCCCGTGCTTCCAGGTCCTCACGAGGCTCCCAGTTGACGCCGGCCATGTAGGACTCGTGCATCGCGCCGAAGGCGGCAATCAGGTCTCGTGATGCCTGCGGCGCCGCGATGCACTTCAGGAGAAGATGATTGAGACAGAACGCCAGGTCGAACGCCGGGTCGCCATACCAGGCACATTCGGCGTCCAGGAAAACCGGCACCGACTTCGGTCCCTTCATGATGTTCTTCGGGCTGACATCGCCATGGACCAGCGCCGTCTCGGTCGCGGCAGTGCGATCGGCCAGCGACCCGAGCGCGTCGGACAGGTCGGGATGACGTTGACCGGTGGCGCGCAGATAAGGCTCAAGCCGCAGCGCCTCAAAAAGCCGGCCGGTCGGGAAAGCCGCGGCAATCGCGCGGTCACCCGCCGTTGCCGCATGGACCTCAGCGAGTTTCTCGCCGACTGTCGCGGCGAAATCGCGATCGACGCGTCCCTTCATCAGGTCTGGCTTCCACAGGCTGTAGTGATCCGGGTCGAGCCACGCCATGGCGAAGAAGAGAAGATCGTCGTCATAACCAAGCACGGCGGGCGCGACGCCCGGCACCCGCTCGGACGCGATCGCGTACCAGTTTCGCTCGAAGCGGTTGCGCTCGACCGGCGCGAACCAGTCGTCTTCGACAGCGAGCTTGGCCATCGCCCGCTTGACGCAGAAGACGCGCGAGCCCGCCGTCACCTTCCAGATGTCGGACGAGACGCCGCCGGTCAGCCGTTCGGCGTCCACCGAAGCACCCGGTTCGGTCAGTCCCATTCTGGCCAGACTGGAGAGAATGTCAGGGGGAAGCGTCGTCATGGCGGCCCTCTATAAGACCTCTCCCGACACGAAACCACTGCCAGTCAGGCGCTAATGTGCTTCCCGCGGGGCGCGATCGCAGCCGGTGATCGCCGCCGCACCAGCGACATTTTTTCACGGTCTCTGACGCCTTTTGAGCGTAATTCAGCGGTATAGACATAAAACGAGAGTGGATAACCCATGCTCAGCAAACCATTCATGACCACCCACGAAGTCGCCAAGCTGCTCAAGGTGGGCGAGCCGACCGTCCGCGCGTGGATCCATCATGAGGAACTGCGGGCCGTGAAGCTCGGCCGCGAGTACCGGATCTCTGTCAAAGACCTGGAGGCGTTCGTGAACGAACATGCGACGCGCGAGCCGAGTTGGACCGGCCCGAAATAGCGGATCCCCGATCAGCGCGAGAAGGAATGAAGTCGAATGCTGGATGTGCCCGTCAACGCTGATGGCGATCGGCCAAACGACTGGTATGCCCGACCGGTAGCGGACGCGCTCACCACATTCGACGCCAACCCGAATGGCGGTCTGCACCAAGGCGACATCGATGCGTACCGCGCGAAGTATGGCTCCAACCGGCTGCCTGAACCAAAGCGGAAAGGGCCGCTCGTCCGTTTCCTCAAGCAGTTCGAGGACGTCCTCATTTATGTTCTGCTGGGTGCAGCGGTCATCACCGCGCTGTTGGGCCACTGGGTCGACACCGGTGTCATCCTGGCGGTTGTCGTCGTCAACGCGATCATCGGCTTCGTTCAGGAAGGCAAGGCCGAACAGGCGCTCGCCGCCATCCGCAACATGCTGGCGCCCAAGGCGACCGTCATCCGCGACAGTCGCCGCCGCAGTATCCCCGGCGAAGACGTCGTCCCCGGCGACCTGGTCGTGCTCGAGGCCGGCGATCGCGCCCCCGCCGATGTCCGGCTGTTCGAGGTCAAGGGACTCAAGATCGACGAGTCGGTGCTGACCGGCGAGTCGATGGCGGTCGAAAAAGCCGTTGCACCGGTCGCCGAGTCGGCGCCGCTTGGCGACCGCAAGTCGATGGCGTTCTCGGGAACCCTCGCCACCTATGGCCAGGCGCGCGGGGTTGTCGTGGCGACCGGAACGCACACCGAGATCGGTCGGATCAGCGGCATGCTGACCGAAGTCACCGCGCTTCAAACGCCTCTCCTGCGGCAGATGGGCGTGTTCGCCACCTGGCTTACGGTGGCGATCCTTTGCCTCGCCGCCTTCGTGCTCGCGTTCGGACTCCTGGTGCGGGACTACAGTTTCGCGGAAATCTTCATGGCGGTCGTCGGCCTCTCCGTCGCGGCGATTCCCGAAGGCTTGCCCGCCATTTTAACCATCACCCTCGCCATCGGTGTTCAGAGCATGGCGCGTCGCAACGCCATCGTCCGCCAGCTTCCGGCCATCGAAGCCCTCGGATCGGTGTCGGTGATCTGCTCGGACAAGACCGGCACCCTGACCCGTAACGAGATGACCGTCGCCTCGATCGCGACCGCCCGACATCTCTTCACCGTCAGCGGCGTCGGGTATGTCCCGCAAGGCGGCTTCTCGCTCGACGGTCGCGACGTCGAACTCGACGACCACCCGCTGCTTTCGCAGATGTGCCTGGCGGCACTGTTGTGCAGCGACGCGAGCCTGGAGGAGTCGGACGGCAACTGGACGGTCGGTGGCGACCCGATGGAGGGCGCACTGGTCGTGGTTGCCTGCAAGGCCGGTCTCGATCCCGATTATGAGGCGCAAGCCTGGCCACGCACTGATGCGATCCCGTTCGATTCCCAGCATCGCTTCATGGCCAGCCTCCACCACGATCACACCGGCCATGGCCAGATCTTCGTCAAGGGCGCGCCGGAGCGCATCCTTGAGATGTGCGCCCGTCAACGCGGCATCGACGGCGACGCCGACCTGGATATCGACTACTGGCATAATCAGGCCGAAGAGATCGCTGCGCGCGGCCAGCGGCTGCTCGCGGTCGCGGTGAAGACCGGCGCGGCATCGCATTCGGACCTGCAGTTCCACGACGTGGATAACGGCCTGACGTTCCTCGGGCTGTTCGGCCTGATCGATCCGCCGCGCGAGGAGGCAATTGCGGCGGTGGCCGAGTGCCGCTCGGCCGGCATCCGCGTCAAGATGATCACCGGCGACCATGCCGGCACCGCGACGGCGATTGCCCGCGAACTCGGCCTTGAAAATCCGAAAGCGGCGCTGACCGGCAGCGATCTCGACACACTCGACGACGCGACCCTTCGCCAACGCGTCGGGGATACTTCGGTGTTCGCGCGCACCAGCCCCGAACACAAGCTGCGCCTCGTCGAGGCGCTGCAGGCCAACGGCGCGGTCGTCGCCATGACCGGCGACGGTGTCAATGACGCCCCGGCTCTGAAACGTGCCGACATTGGCATCGCCATGGGCATGAAGGGCACCGAAGCGGCCAAGGAAGCAGCCGAGATCGTACTCGCCGACGACAATTTCGCAACGATTGCAGCCGCCGTGAAGGCTGGGCGGACGGTCTACGACAATCTGAAGAAGGCGATCATCTTCCTGCTACCGGTCAACGGTGGCGAGTCGCTGACCCTCGTCGCCGCGATCCTGCTCGGCCTCACTTTGCCGATCACGCCCCTGCAGATTCTGTGGGTCAACATGGTGAGCTCGGTCCTGCTCGCCATGACGCTGGCGTTCGAACCGTCCGAGCCGGGTGTCATGCGGCGGGCACCGCGACCGCCGAAGGAGCCGATCCTCTCCGGCTTCGTGGTGTGGCGCGTCGCCTTCGTTTCGGTGCTGTTCTGTATCGGCATCTTCGGCATGTTTGCATGGGCGCAGGCGACCGGATCGAGCGTCGAGGTTGCGCGGACGGTTGCCGTCAACACGCTAGTGGTGATGGAGATTTTCTACTTGTTCTCCGTCCGCTACCTGAACTCGACCTCGCTGACCGTGCGCGGCGCGCTCGGCACGCGAGCCGTGATCGTCGCCGTTCTGGCCGTGACCGCGCTGCAGTTCCTGTTCACCTACGCGCCCTTCATGGAAACGTTTTTCGGCACCCAACCGCTCACCCTCACCCAGGGCCTGCTCGTCTTTCTGGTCGGCCCCGTTGTTCTGGTTATCCTTGAAGTCGAGAAACGGGTCCGGGTCGCGCTAATTGGCCCACGAAACCCACACCCGCCTGCCGGCGGCCAACCGGGACAGGCCCGTGCCGCTCATCACTGAAGCGATCAGCAGCTACATCTTCTACGAGATCGCCGCGCTCCTCGTCCTTGCCGCGGCGGTTGGCTTCGTCGGCCTGCTGCTGCGTCAGCCGTTGATCGTCAGCTTCATCGCCGTCGGCATCCTCGCCGGCCCGTCGGTGCTGAACGTTGCTCAGTCGGACGAGTACATCGACCTGCTTGCCGAACTCGGCATCGCCGTTCTGTTGTTCCTCGTCGGGCTCAAGCTCGACCTGAAGCTGATCCGCACCCTCGGCCCGGTGGCGTTGATGACCGGGCTCGGCCAGGTCGCCTTCACCACCATCTTCGGCTTCCTGATCGGCCTCGCCCTTGGCCTCGATGCCGTCACCAGCTTCTACGTCGCGGTGGCGCTGACGTTTTCCTCGACCATCATCATCGTCAAACTCCTCTCCGACAAACGCGAGATTGATTCGCTCCACGGCCGCATCGCCTTGGGCTTCCTGATCGTTCAGGACCTGGTCGTCGTGTTCGCCATGATCGTCCTGTCCGCCATCGGCATCGGTGCTCAGGGCGACGCGGCGCTCACCGACATTTTGGAGGTGTTCGGCTACGGCCTGGCGATGCTGGTTGCCGTGGGCCTGTTCATCCGCTATCTCGCCAACCCGCTGGTCGAGCGCCTGTCGCGGGCGCCGGAGCTGCTGCTCTCGTTCGCGATCGGCTGGGCGGCCCTGCTCGCCGCGCTGGGGCACTATTTCGGGTTCGGCAAGGAACTCGGCGGGCTGCTCGCCGGGGTGTCGCTCGCCTCGACGCCGTTCCGCGAGGCGATCGCCGCCCGGCTGTCGTCGCTCCGCGATTTCCTGCTGCTGTTCTTCTTCATCGCGCTCGGCGCGTCGCTCGATCTCAGCGTGCTCGGCGCCAGCCTGGTCGCCGCGATCGTCTTCTCCCTGTTCGTGCTGATCGGCAATCCGCTGATCGTGCTGATCATCATGCGGGCCATGGGCTACCGCAAACGGACCGGCTTCCTCGCCGGCCTGACCGTCGCCCAGATCAGCGAGTTCTCGCTGATCTTCATGGCGATGGGCGTATCGATCGGCCATGTCGCCGCCGAGGCCCTCGGGCTGGTGACTCTGGTCGGCCTGATCACCATCGCCGCCTCGACCTATATGATCACCTACTCCCACCAGCTCTACGCCCGGTTGGAGCCGATGCTCCGGGTGTTCAATCGCCGCAGTGGTCAGCCGGACGAGGAGGCCGGCATCAGCGAGGCGCATCGATACGACGTCCTGATTTTTGGCCTCGGCCGCTACGGTTTGGCGATCGCCCGCCAACTGCGCGCTGCCGGGCAGCGGGTGTACGGCGTTGACTTCGACCCGATCGCGGTCCGCTATGCCAGGGCGCAGGGCTTCGACGTCGTCTACGGTGATGCCACCGACCCTGAATTCGTCGCCCACCTGCCGCTGGAGGGCGCCGCCTGGGCGGTGTCCGCCGTCCCCGAGCACGATACCGGCGTGACCCACGAAGACCCGCGTCTGTCGCTGATCCACTCGCTGCGCGAATTGAAATTCACCGGCCGGATCGCCGTCTCCGCCCACCATGACGACGCCGCCGAGGAGATGGAAGCGGCCGGCGCCGACTTGGTGCTGATGCCGTTCCGCGACGCTGCCTCGCAGGCCGCCGCGCTGATCGCCACCGACGCGCCTCCACCCGCGCCGCTGGAGCCTGCCGACCCCGAGGGACAGAAGGAGTTCGCGCCGTGATCGAGACCGTTGCCGACGCGAGCGATGTCATTGGCAATGACACGTTTTCAAAGCTTCTCGCGGTGTGCACGGCGCAGGGCGGCGATGCGGCCACGGTCGAAGCTGCGGCCAGCCACGCGCGATCCTGGGGCGCATCGCTGTCGCTGATGGTCGCGGTCGAGCCTCCGCCCGAGATCGACCGGATCGCCGCCGCGACCGGTGTGGCGGCTGCCGAGATCGAAGCACGGCTCATTCGCGACCACCATGATCGTGCCGTCGGATTGGCCGAACAATTCGCCGCCGATCTCGACCCGACCGTCGCCGTCCGGCTCGGCAAGCCGTTCCTCGAAGTCATCCGCTATGTCGTCGCTGGCGATGTCGATCTGGTGATCAAGGCCGCCGAGGAGCTGAGCGGCATCCACCACTATTTCTTCACCAGCACCGACCAGCATCTGCTGCGCAAATGCCCCTGCCCCGTCTGGCTGCGGCTCGACCATGACGGCTCCAGGCCGATCCGGACGATTCTGGCTGCGGTCGACATCGGCCAGTCGCTGTCCGGCGAGCCCGAGACGATTGCAAGCCTCAACCGCAACATCCTGTCGGTCGCGACCCGGTTCGGCGCGGCGGAAGGTGCCGACGTCCACGTGCTTCATGTTTGGGATGCGCCGAGCGAGGGGCTGGTCCGTATGTGGTCCGGCGGGCCGGACCCCGACAAGGCGGCGGAAGACTATGTCAGCGACGTCCGCACCGGACACATCCTGGCCCTTGACCGTCTGATCGGTCAGGCTAACGCCGCCGGCGGCCCAGCCTCGGGACGCGCGGTCCAGTTCCTGCCGCGGCTGGAACGCGGCGACGCGCGCAGTGTCGTTCCGCAGCAGGTCCAAGCGCTCGAAGCCGACCTGCTCGTCATGGGCACCATCGCCCGCACCGGCGTGCCCGGCTTCTTCATCGGCAATACAGCAGAAGACGTTCTGAACAGCGTCGATTGCTCCGTCGTCACTGTCAAACCGTCCGACTATGTCAGCCCGGTGATTGCCGGCGGCTGATCGCCAGCGCCAATCAATGCCCGCTTGACAGATCGCCTCTGCCCGCCGTAAATGAGGTACGTCACTCAAACGGAACGATGCATCGCCCCATGTCGGTCACCATGCGCGATATTGCCCGCAGCGCCGGCGTCAGCCTGGCGACGGTCGATCGCGTCCTCAATGGCCGCGGGGCACGGCCGGCGACCGAAAAGCGCGTCCGCGATGCCGCCAACTCTTTGAATTACAAGAGAAACGTCAACGCGATCCGGCTGAACCGGCGCGGTCGACGACGGTTTCGCGTCTTCCTCCCCGATGTCAAAGCGCTGTTCGTGCAAATGCTGGCCGACATCGTCCGCGATCAGGCCGCTGAATTGGCGGCCAGTGGCGTCTCCATCGAAGTCGTTCATTTCGACCAGACGAAGGTCAAGGCGCTGGCCAATGAGCTACGTATTGCATCGCAGCATGTTGATGGGATCGCCATGCTGGCACCGTCCGAGCCGGCGATTGTCGAAGCGGTCGACGACATCACCGCCAGCGGCGTTCCGGTGGTGACCCTCGTTTCGGACCAGCCCGCGTCGCGGCGGATCGGCTTCGCCGGTGTCGATAACGTCGCCGCCGGTCGCGCCGGCGCGGACTTGCTTGGCCGCATGCTTGCCGGTCGCAGCGGCTCCGTGGTCATTGTCATGCCCCGCCTCCAGGTCGATGATCACCGCCGTCGGGTCGTCGGCTTTCATGCGGTCTTCGCGGACTCCTACCCACAGTTTCCGATCGTCGAGTGCCGCTTCCCGGAAGGGTCGCTCGACGAGGTTGCCGAACAGGTCCAGGAGGTATTGGCCACCACCGACAACGTCGCCGGGGTGCTTTCCACCGGTGGTAACACCCGCGCAGTCGTCAAGGCCATCGATGCCGTTGCGCTCGATCCGCGACCGGTATTCGTCGGCTACGATCTGACCCCGACCTCGCGGCGCTACCTGGCCGAAGGCGACATGGACGCGGTGATCGCCCAGTCGCCGGTTGATCAGGTCACGATGACCGTCGATATGCTGATGCGGGCATCGGACGGCGAGCCGATCGAAGCCGGTGCCGGCAATGCCAATATCGAGATTTTCATGCGCTACAACCTGCCGCCCGCCGGACGGCTGGACCACGCCGTGGCGCAGCGGGCGAAGGAGACCTTGATCACCTAACGCCAATCCGGTGGCGTCGTAAGCAGCGGCGCCTCTTCATCGACCAAGACGAAAACTGGGAGGAAGACGATGAAACACATGACAAGATGTCTGCTCGGGGCCGCCGTCGTCGCGACCGCATTGGGAACGGCGACGGTCACCGCCTCGGCGCAAGGCCTCGGCGAAAACTGGTGCTCCGACGTCCAGGTCCGCTTCTTCACCGGCGGCGCCGAAGGCGATGCGTTCGGTTCGATCGTTCAGGCCGGCGCCGAACAGGCGGCCATCGACACCGGCGCCAATCTCGAGCTGCTGTTCTCCGGCTGGGACGCGGAAATGATGGTTCAGCAGTTGCGCGAAGCGGTCGCCGTCGAGGTCGACGCGATCGGCATGATGGGTCACCCCGGTGGCGCGGCGATCATGCCGCTGGCCGAGGAAGCCGCCGAAAAGGGCATCTACATGATGTACCAGAACGTCGACGTGCCGGACGTGCGCGCCGCGCATGGCGGCGGCTATATCGGCGTGCTCGACCTCTACGCTCAGGGAGAGGCCCT
The DNA here is from genome assembly GCF_965232525.1 of Bauldia sp. Classification (GTDB taxonomy): domain Bacteria; phylum Pseudomonadota; class Alphaproteobacteria; order Rhizobiales; family Kaistiaceae; genus Bauldia. The sequence continues at coordinate 4,035,765 of NZ_OZ246980.1, forward strand.
CGCCCAGGAAGCCATCCGCCGCTTCGATCTGAAGGAAGGCGACACCGCGCTCGTCTTCGTCCCGCTCGGGCAGGAAGAGCGCGGCCGGCGCGAACGGGCGCTCGTCGACGTCTTCGAGGGCGTCGGCATTGAGGTCCAGGTTGTCGACGCCAAGACCGAATACGGCGCCGATCCGAACCTGGCGATCCCGATCATCACCGCCGCCGTGCTCGCCAATCCCGAGCTCGATCTGATCGGCTATCCCGGCGGTCAGATGCTCGGCAACGCCCCGACCTACATGGACGCCGCGGGCGCCGAAGCCGGCCAGATCATCAACATCGGCTTCGACACCAGCCCGCAGATCATCGACGGCTTCGGGCGCGGCTATGTCCAGTTGACCTCCGATCAGCAGCCCTTCAACCAGGGCTACCTGGCGGTGCTCAGCCTCTGCCAGCAGGCGGTCCTCGGCCTCGCACCGATCACCGAGGACACCGGCGCCGGCTTCGTCACCGACGACAACTACGAAACCGTCGGCGAGCTCGCCACGCGCGGTCTACGGTAGAACACAGCGACGAGACGGCGGTCCGCGGCTTCCCGCCCGGACCGCCGATGACGCGCCAACCGGGTGAGCCACATCGATGAGCGACCGCATAATCGAACTCCGCAACATCACCAAGTCGTTCGGGATGGTCCGCGCCCTCCACGACGTCAGCCTGCATGTCGACAAGGGCGAAGTTGTCGGCCTGATCGGCGACAATGGCGCCGGCAAATCGACCCTGATCAAGGTCCTTGCCGGCGTTCATGCGCCCGATGGCGGTGAGATCCGCGTGCGCGGCGAGCAGGTTCATGGCTGGAGCGCCAATCGGTCGCGCGAAGCGGGTATCGAGACGGTGTTCCAGGACCGCGCCCTGTGCGTCCAGCAGTCCATCGTTGCCAATATCTTCATGGGCAAGGAACTGACCAGCGCCTTCGGGTTCCTTCGCAATCGCAAGCAGATTCACGAGGCGGAGCGCTTGATGCGCGACATCGGCTTCACGTCCAAGCTGATCAATCCCAATTCGATCGTCGGCAAGCTCTCCGGCGGCGAGCGCCAGGGCATCGCCATCGCCCGCGCGATCTACAACAACGCCGAACTGGTGGTGCTCGACGAGCCGACCACCGCGCTCTCGATCACCGAGACCGAGAAGGTGTTCTCCTTCGTCCGCGCGGTTCAGGAGTCCGGCCGATCGGTTCTGTTCATCGGCCACAACATCCAGCACGTGTTCGATATCGCCGATCGCTTTGTCGTGCTCGACCGCGGCCGCACGGCGCTGCAGGCGGACAAGGCACAGGTCGACTCGGCCGACGCCATGGTCCACTACATGCGCGACGTCGCCGCCGGCCGCACACCGCACCTCCGGGGAATCGCATCCGAACACATGACCGCGGAGGCGGGACTATGACCACCATCGAAGACCGCGAACAGACAATGGGCGCGGCCGGCAAGAGCCCCGCGCCGGCGCCGACGCAGCACACCGTCCGGTCGCTGCTGCAGCAGAACCGCCTGTGGCTCGGAACCCTCGCCTTCTTCCTTGTGCTGCTGGCGATCTTCATCGTCATCAACCCCCAGGTCTTCCTGAACCCGGCGATCTACCGCTCGATCATGCTGACCGTGCCGATCGCCATCTTCCTCGTCGTCCCGGCGGTCTTCGTCGTCACCGCCGGCGAGATCGATCTGTCCTTCCCCTCGGTGATGGGCCTGTCCGCCTGGGCCTTCGCCATCGTCGTCCAGAGCGGCTACGACCCGTTCCTCGGCATGCTCGCCTGCATCGCGCTCGGCTCCGCCATGGGCTTCGCCGTCGGCGGTCTGGTCGTCTACGGCAACCTGTCGTCGCTGGTCGCGACCCTCGGTATGAACTTCCTGCTCCGCGGCCTGATCATGATCATCTCCGGCGGGCGCTCGATCGCCGTACCGGAGCTGCGCGAGACCACCATCCATTCGATCGTCGCCGGCCGCCTCTTCGATATCCCGATGCAGATGATCTGGGCGGTCGCCTTCGTCATCTTTTGCGCCTTCCTCTACAATCGCCACCGCTTCGGCGCCCATGTCCATCATGTCGGCGACAATCCCGACAGCGCCGAGCAGATGGGGATCAGCACCCGCCGCGTCCGGGTCAGCGTGTTTGCCTTTATGGGGCTTGGCGCCTCGCTCGCCGGCATCGTCTCGCTGATGATCAACTTCACCTGGTGGCCGACCACGGGCGAGGGTTTTCTGCTCGTCGCATTGGCGGCCTTGTTCGTCGGCGGCACCCCGGCCTGGGGCGGCATCGGTACCGTGATCGGCGGGGCGATCGGCGCGGTTATCGTCTCCTTCATGGAAACCGGCGTGGTCGCCGCCGGCATGGACGGCTTCTTCGTTCAGTTCTTCAGCGGCCTGATCATCATCCTGGCGCTGCTCGGCCATCGCTTCCACGGCGGACGGGTGCGCTGAGGGGTCCAACCGTACGAGTACTTCCATGCGCGTCATTCAAGTGGGCTGCGGCCTGATCAGCGGTCGGTGGCTCGACGCCATCAGGGCGCATGGCGATCTCGAACCGGTCGCCCTTGTCGATGTTGACCAGGACGCCGCCCGCGAGGCGGCGGCAAGCCGCGGCTTCGACGTGCCGATCTTCGCCGATGCCCATGACGCCCTGGCCAATGTCGCTGCCGACGTCGTGTTCGACTGCACCCCGCCCAAGGTCCATCGCGACGTCACGCTGGCGGCGCTCGGTGCCGGTCGCCACGTCTTCGGTGAAAAGCCGATGGCCGAGGAGATGGATGAGGCCAGGGCCATGGTCGATGCGGCCCACGCCAGCGGCAAGACCTATGCGGTCATGCAGAACCGGCGGTTCGATCCCAACATCCGGGCGCTCCGCGCCTTCATCGAATCCGGTGCGATCGGCCGGCTCACCACCGTCGACGCCGAATTTTACATCAGCCCACACTTCGGCGGCTTCCGCGAAACAATGAACCATGTCCTGCTTCTCGACATGGCGATCCACACCTTCGACGCCGCGCGCTTTCTCACCGGCGCCAACGCCGAGGCGGTGTACTGCCATGAGTGGAACCCGCGCGGATCGTGGTATGCCCATGGCGCCTCGGCGTCCGCCATCTTCGAGATGACCGACGGCATCGTCTTCAATTATCTCGGCAGTTGGTGCGCCGAGGGCCTGCACACAGCCTGGGAGGGTTCGTGGCGGCTGATCGGCGAGCGCGGCTCCATCACCTGGGACGGCGCCACCGGCCTCCGCTGCCAGGTGGTCGAGGGCAGCGGCGCCTTCATCAACAACCAGGTCGATATCCCCGGTCCCAAGCTGGTCGAAGGCGAGCCCGATACCTGGCACGATCGCGCCATCCGCGACTTCGTCGACAAGATTTCGCGCAGCGCGACGCCCGAGACCGTATGCGACGACAACATCCACAGCCTGGCGATGGTGCTCGGCGCGATCGAAAGCAGCAAGCGGGGTGCCCGAGTCGCCTCGCCCCTCATGGAGACGACAACGTGAAGATTGGTCTGTTCGATCCGATACTCTGGCGCCTCGATTTCGAGGCGATGCTCGACAAGGTCCGCGACCTCGGCCTCGACGCGGTCGAGATCTCGACCGGCGGCTATGTCGGATCGAGCCATTGCGACGTGAAGGCGCTGATCGGCGACGCCAACGCCCGGAGCGCTTGGAAAGGCGCGATCGACGAGCGCGGCCTCACCATCTCGGCGCTCTCCTGCCACGGCAATCCGCTCCATCCCGATCCGGCGGTCGCCGACGACCACCACGGCGCCTGGCGCGATACGGTCGTGTTAGCCGAGTTGCTCGGCGTCGATACCGTAGTCACCTTCTCCGGCTGCCCCGGCGGCGGTCCGGACGACAAGACCCCGGCCTGGCACGTCTGCGCCTGGCCGACCGACCATGCCAAGTCGCTCGAGTGGCAATGGGCAGAGCGGGTCATCCCCTATTGGCGCGAGCAGGCCGAATACGCCGACTCTCACGGCGTCAAGGTCGCCATCGAGATGCATCCGGGGTTCGTCGTCTACCACCCGGAGAACGCGCTGCTCCTGCGCAACGAGACTCGCGCCAATGTCGGCGTCAACTTCGATCCGAGCCACCTGTTCTGGCAGAGGGTCGACATTGCCCGGGCGATCCGCCGGCTCGGCGACAGCATCTATCACTTCCACGCCAAGGACACCCGGATCGACCCGATCGTCGCCGACGTCAAGGGTGTGCTCGATACCACCCCGTACAACGAGGTCGCCGACCGCTCGTGGGTGTTCCGCTCGGTCGGCTACGGACACGACGTGTCCGAATGGAAGACAATCGTCAGCGCGCTCCGTACTGTCGGCTATGATGGCGTGCTGTCGATCGAGCACGAGGACGCCCTCGCCTCCCCCGACGAGGGGCTGGCCAAAGCGGTATCGGCGCTGCGCGAAGCGGTGCTGACCGAGCCGGCGGGCAAGGCCTTCTGGGCGGAGTGATCCGCCGCGCTGTCCGAACTGGCTGGGGCGACAGAATTCGGATTTCAGATCAGGCTGGTCAGAGACCTGATCCGTTGATACGCCTGCGGTGCTGTCAACACAGGTTTGGAGACGGTTTTGCTGAAAATCGGGTTTTCACTGATGCTGTTGCTCGCATCAGCTTCCTTATTCGTCAAAACGGAGGCTGAAGCGTCAGGTCAGGAGAGCGTCGCGGCTCCTGACGTCAAAGAGGTAATCGATGTTCCCCAGGTCAGCGCGCCGCGCATCTCCCCCGACGGTTCTTCCGTGTTGTACACAACAACACGGCCTGACTGGGATCAGAACGTCTACGACAGTGAAGTTTACGTTTCCGTAGGTGGAGAAGCCGTCAAGCAGGTTACCGACAACTCGGGGGCCTCCACGTCGAACGCGCAGTGGGCCGCTGACAGCAACGCATTTTTCTATATCGCTGACCAGGGGCAAGGCCCTCAGATTTACAGACATACGCTGTCGGATGGCTCGGCCGTCTCTCTGACGGCGATTCCCGGCGGTCTGCTGGACTATGCCGTTTCGCCAAATGGAGAGCAGTTGGCATTGCTTCTCGGCGAAGCGCCTGACGCGAAATTTCTTGCAAGGCCCGAGGAGATGGGCAGCTTTACCATCGTCGGCGAAAACAAACCGTCAGCCCATTTGTGGATTTTGGACATCCCTGCCGCAATTGAAAAAGGCGGCGCCGGCCCTGGCGATACGGATGTGATGCGCCGTCTGACCGGCGGTTCAGACTTCTCGGTAACCTTGTTCTCCGAGGCGGGCATACGCCCGAGTTTCTCCTTTTCGCCGGATGGCCGAGAGATTGTTTTCAGCCATGCCGATAGCGCGCTCATCCTGGATTCCATTCGCTCGGATATTTCCATCGTCGATACTTCGACAGGTGATATCCGCCACATCGTCGAGAGCGAACACTGGGACGAAACGCCGGTCTTCTCGCCAGATGGAAAGGATATTCTGTTTGGAAGAACAGTTATTGCGGACTGGCTTGGCGACAAGAGGCTTATGATCGTCCCGTGGGATGGCGGTGAGGCGGAACGCCTTGATATCGACCGTGGACAAAATGTGAGGGATACACAGCCTCTGCTGATTGACTGGGGGCTGCAAGGCATCGACGTGTTCTTTATCGACGGGGTCGACCGTCAGGTTCACAGAATAGACCCTCAAACGGGTGTTGCCGCTCGCATCACGTCCGCACCTGGACATGTCCTAGAGTTCGATGCTTCGAATGACGGCAACTTCGTTACATATCTTGGTGTTGATGCGAAAACGGCACCTGAAATATACAGGCTCGATCTAGAAGACGCCGAAAGTCCTGAACGTCTCTCTGATACAACGAATGCCCTTAAGGGATGGCCCAGCCATAATATAGAGGTTGTTCGCTGGACGGCGGACGATGGGGTTCAGGTCGAGGGTGTTTTGTATGAGCCTGAGGGCATATCTGCTGCCGACACTGCACCGTTGATTATTGTGCTGCACGGGGGGCCGCGAGATGTGGAATACCCTCGGCGTGTCCACGATCAGCTGTATCCCATTGAGCAATGGCTGGCGAAAGGCGCCCGCGTCCTTTTCCCCAACTACCGTGGATCGACGGGCTACGGTTCTGCGTTCCGCAAGCTGCTTGTCAAGAATACGGGCAGAGCGGAAATGCTCGATATCGAAGCGGCTGTTGAGCATTTTCTCTCAGAGGGGCTTGCGGACAAAGACGCCATCGGGGTGGTCGGGCATAGCTGGGGTGGCTACCTGTCAGCGTTCGCAGTCACGTCCACGGACCTTTTCCGCGTGGCCTCGGTAGGCTCGGGCATCACCGACAATCGTGTGAACTATGTGCTTTCGATCGCGGGCGTCGCGGAAGAGGGATATTTGGAGTCCTCCCCCTGGGAAAACGCCGAACTCTGGTCTGCGACCTCACCCATTTCTTATGTCACAGGAGAGGAAGCGCCGACGTTGATTCAGCATGGCGCCGATGATGTCGTCGTCCCTGCTGCAAACGCTCATCTCCTCTACACCGCTTTGTCGGATATGGGTGCGCCGGCGCAGTTGGTGCTGTTTGATGATACCGGTCATTTCGTGACGCGGCCAAAAGAGCTGCGGGCCTGGATGCTGCAAAATCTGGACTGGTTTTCCCGCCATCTCTGGCGCGAGGAACCTGCTGGCGCTGGTGCTGACAACTAGGCGCGAATTTATTCAACCGATCTGGCTGGGGCGGCAGGATTCGAACCTGCGCATGACGGGATCAAAACCCGTTGCCTTACCACTTGGCTACGCCCCACCCGTGCCGGTGTTCGGGCGACTCCGGCCGGCGCCCGTATATCGTTATGTCGAGCGCGGTGCAATCAGGTGCCCTGGAAGCGCGCGGCTAGCCCCGACGCGAGTCGGCCGGACGGTAGCGGTTCAGTTCGTCGATGGCCGTTCTTCGGCCTCCGCCGGATGCCGTATACCAAGGCAAAACCCCGCGCCGATGGCCTGCAGGCAAAAACGTGAGAGGTAGGGATCGCTGCGAAGCTGGCGAGTCCGCACAAGAAATTCGAAATGACCGACGTCCGTCCGCTGGCTGAATCTGGTGGTCTGAGCAGGCTGAAGCCTAGTCGCGAATTCGTCTCAGCCGTACGACCACATCGACGCCAGTCACCTCATATCCCGGCGGCGGCTCTGGCTCTGAGTTGACACCGAGATCATCCGCTGGGATGTCGATTATCTCAAAGCTCTCTTCTATGAAGAAATGATGATGATTGCTGGTATTGGTGTCATAGTACTTCCTCGAACCATCTGTCAAAATTTCTCGAAGAATTCCCGCTTCAGTGAAGCTGTTCAGATTGTTGTATATAGTTGCCAGCGAAACAGAGAGTCCGCGATTTTTGATTTCAAATAAAATCTCTTCGGCCGATAGGTGCCGATCACCTGTTGAAAACAGGATGTCAGCAATATACACCCGTTGATGCGTAGGGCGCAGGCCAGCCTCCTGAAGCAGCTTCTTTGCGGAAAAAGCCGGCTCCGCCAGTGTTTGCCCGCCAAGTTCGGCGCGATTCATGCTGCATCTCCAGATTGCGAACCAACGACGCGATATAAGACTACTTGACGCGAGGGGTCCCATTGTCAGTAGGATCACTTACATTGCATATCGTTCCATAGCAATGGTCTTTACATGAACTGAATCAATATTGGAGTTATTATAAATATAAACTCCGAATGGACTTTGTGCTTGATCCTCATGCAAACGGCCCGCCGATGTTGAGCCCGCGACGCGCCGTTTGGTTCGCAATTGGCACCATGGCGTTAGCCGTCGGCGGGATCGGTGTGGTCGTCCCTGTCTTGCCGACGACGCCCTTCGTGATCCTCGCCGCGTTCGCCTTCGCCAGGAGCGCGCCGTCTTTCGCACGGCGCCTCGAGGCCAGCCGGACCTTTGGGCCGATGATCGTCGACTGGCGCGCACACGGTGCCATCGCCCCTCGCTTCAAGGGGCTCGCCATCGCGATGATGGTCGGCGCGTTCTCGATCAGCGTCGCGCTGTCCGTCTCTACGCTGATCCTTGTGATTCAGGCGATCTGCATGGCGATCGCCGCCGCCTTCATCCTGAGCCGGCCGTCGGGGCCAGCGCAGTAACGAACCCCTATTCGGCTGGAGCCATCAGCCCTCTTGACACCCACCGGGAAAACAGGAGGCCGATCTGCGTAGACCCCTGCTCGTCCTGACCGCTCCCGCCGGCGTTGACCATTGGCTGGCCGCGCGCGACCGCGATATCCGGCTGAAGGTGATCGTCCTCGATGACGAGGCGCCCGTTCCGGCCTCGCCGAACGGATGCAGTAGCCGGTAACCTCTCCCCCACTCCGGAGCACAACAACGGCGGCCTTCTTTGTTGAAGGACCGCCGTTTGATCTGTGACGTGCCGGCTCGGTGCCCTACATGGCGCCGGACTTGGCCTTGGCGATCATCTCTTCCACCGAGGCACGGATCACCGCCGGCAGGTTCTGCTCGTTGAGGTGCAGGAAGCCCTGGATGATGAGGTCGCGCGCTGCGTCGTCGGTCATGCCGGTCGCCATCAGATAGGCCATCTTGTCGGCGCCGATCATGCCGACCGAAGCCTCATGGGAAAGCTGCGCCTCGGCCGCGTTGGCCTTCAATGCCGGAATCGACAGCACCTCGCCGTCGTCCGACAGCTTCAGCCCGTCGCAGCCGAGAAAGCCGCTGACACCGGCGCTGTCGCCGACCAGCATCGCCTTGTTGATGATCGTGCCGCCGGCGGTCACCATCCGCGCCAGGCTTTCGGCGTGGGCGCCGCTTGCCTTGAGATGAATCTCGGAATCGACGACGCGCTCGGTGCCCTCGGGCGCGAACATAATCGCCTGTTCATTGTAGCGCGCGTCTTCCCCGATATACGTCTTGGACTGACCGGCGTGATGGCGAATGGGTGTCATCTGGACCTGCTTGCCCGACACATGCGCGCCCTTGTCGATCTGGGTCCGGCCGTAGCTGTGAACCTCCATGCCGGTCCCCCAATGCTCGATCGACAGCGACCGGCACACCGCGCCGGCCCGCACATAAGTCTCGTCGATCGAGATGTGATGGCCGGCATGAACATTGGGAGGAACCGCGGCGCCGGAGATCATCTCGACCTCTGCGCCCGCGTCGATGACGGTCAGATCGTGGGTGTATTGGCGACCCTGCGGAGTCTCCAGCAACGAAAACGACTGGACGGGAAGCTTGACCTTGGCGCCTTCGCGAACGTGGATGAAATGACCGACCGGATCGTGCATCTGCTCAGCGACCTGACGCACGTGATCGTTCTCCTGCGGGTCGATCAGTCCGAACATCAGATCCTGAACCCAGTCGTGTTTGTTCAGGGCGTCCTTGAGCGAGAGGACCTCGACACCATCGTCGGAGACGGCGGTATGGCGAACCTCCTGATTGACGAGTACGTAGGTTCCCGAGCGGTGAGCGTCGGGCTCGTAGCCGACCTCCGTCAGGAGCTTGCGCTCCTCCTCGCTCAAGCCGCCGGTAACCGTAGCGGTGTCCATGATCGTCTCCTTCTGCGTTGCGCGGGGCCCGCTATGCCGCCGGCGCCGTGTAACCGTCGTGCTGAATGTGCTTGAACAAATCGCGAGCCGGCCCGGAATAGACAAGGTGCCCGTCGACCATCAGATGACCCATGTCAGCTTTGATATAATCAAGAATGAAACCCGTGTGGGTGATGACCAGGCCCGATCGGGCCTCACCCGACGCGGACGGTGTTCGAACCAGTTGATCAACGGCTTTTCCCACCGCGGCGACATGCTCTAGATCAACGCCGCTCTCGGGCTCGTCGAACAGCAGGCATTGGGGCTCCTGCAGCGCCAGCTTCAGGACCTCCCAGCGCTTGGTCTCGCCGCCGGAGAAACCGGCATTGAGGGATCTGTCGCGAAAGCCGTCGAAATCGAGGGACGGCGCGGCCGCGTCATATGTCTTCTGCGCATCGAGCGCGGTCACGAAGTCTTCGACCGTGACATCGTCGAGCGCCGGCGGACGCTGGAACGCCATGCCCAGGCCGAGCCTGGCCCGGGCGTCGATCGGCAGGTCGTTGATCCTCTCACCGCGGTACACAATGTCGCCGCCGACCGCATGAAACGGCGGCAGGCCCATGATACCGGCGAGCAGCGACGATTTACCGGAGCCATTCGGGCCAAGAAGCACGTGAAGCGTGCCGGGTTCGATGGTCAGATCGACCCCGCGAATGACAACCGCATCATCGGCGGCAATATCGAGGTGACGGAGTTCCAGCCGGTTGTCGCCCATACAGATCCTGCTCCTTCGGTTGTAGCCCGCACCCTTTGTGCAACGGGCCGCTCTCCCTCACATGGCGACACCGGGATTTGTTCTCAATATCGATGCTGAATTTTGTCGCGGAAGACAGGAACCACCTTATAGCTAGAATAATTCAAATTCTGACCAAGAATTATTCTTATTAAATACTAAAAAGCAACGACTTTGACTCATGTCATATACTGAAAAATACCAATCTATAATTAATAGGTACGCGATGGAGCGTCATTCATCGCTGTAGACTAGGAGAGTTCATGACTATGAAGCGTATTTCGCGCAGACACTTTTTCCGCCAAGCGGTCGGAGCGGGTGTCCTGGGTGCGGCCGGAACGGCAGCGATTGCATCCAAGATCAGCATGCCATCGATCATCGGATCGGCGCAGGCGAGCGACGGCGCGCTCGATCAAGCCGCGCTCGAGGGAGTCGCCTACTTCCGGCAACGCAATGATGCCCAGATTGCTCTTGTCGATCAGCTTCGCGCTGCGATCGCGACGCGTGACCTGGCGGCCGCGCAGCGGGCCTATGTCGACGCACGACCGCCTTACGAGGAGATCGAAACCCTGGCGGCGTCGTTCGAAGACAGCGACTCCGACATCGACGCCCGGCCCTACTCGTTCGATGGCGGGGAGACGAGCGACGACTTCCGCGGGTTCCACAAGGTCGAATATCTGCTCTTCCGGGACGACGATCTCGACCTCGCGGCGACCTATGCCGACACATTGGCTGAAAGCCATCTCAAACTGCACCGAGAACTCGACGAGCCTCAACGCTACAGCGCCCTTGGCAGCTTCGAAGGGATGATCGGCCTCGCCGAGGAGATCGGCAGCAAGAAGATCAGCAGCGAGGAAGAGACCTGGTCGGATCAGACCCTGCTGATCTTCAAATACAATATCATCGGCATCTACAGCCAGTACCAGCCCTTCTCGGAGGCGGTGGCGGCGGGGTCCGCTCAGACCGACGCCGCGGTCCGCGATGCCTATGAGGCGTTCCGGGCGGCGCTTGAGGGCTACGACACCGGTCCGGGCGAAGCAATGACGCCTTACAGCCGTGTCCGTGTCAGCGAGCGGAAGATCTTTTCCGACGCGACATATCGCTTCCGGGATGCGTTGATCGCAGCGGCGGCTCAACTCAATCTCATCTAGGATCCTCCTTCAGGATCGGCTGACGGGCCATTCGTGTCCCGTCGGCCCCATTGCCCGACCGTCCGGATCGTCGTCCGAAGCGCCCCAGCGGAGCCTGCCGATACGTGCGATCTTGGAGCGCGCGCCATTGTTCGTAGGGAACGCGCGGGACAATCCACAGGCTGTCTTCTAGACTTCCTGCAACGCTATAGCTCGATCGAACGGCGCTGTAGTTTGAATCGAGGCGCTATTTCGAAGATACGCATAGATAAATTCTTCACACGAATTGTAATAATTCGAAAATAGCTGGTTTTTATTGCCGTATCTTTTGAATTGGTATCTGATATGTCCGATTTCGCGGCTCCGATCGTGTGGGTCGCGGCTCCCGAAACCGAGGGTAAGTGGTGTACATCGCGATGAACCGTTTCCGCGTCCGACGCGGATCGGAGTCCGATTTCGAAGAAGTGTGGCTGAACCGCGAGACCTATCTCGCGAAAGAAGACGGCTTCATCGAATTCCATCTCCTGCGCGGGCCTGAGCTCGACGACCACACGCTGTTTGCGTCGCATACGGTGTGGCGAAGCGAGGCCGATTTCCTTGCCTGGACGAGGAGTGAGGCGTTTCGCGCGGCACACAGGAACGCCGGCCAGAACAAGCCGCTCTACATCGGCGGCCCGGCGTTCGAGGGCTTCAAGGTCGTCCATACCGTCAAGCCATGACGCGTGTTCGCAATCTCACCCGGCGCGAAGCCATCGTCCTTGGTGGGGGCGCCGCTCTCGCCGCGATGCCGCGCGCGGCTATCTCGGCCGAGATTCTCAGTCACGGTTACTCGCCGCTGGGAGAGGTCAAATATCGCGCCGGATTCGAGGCGTTCGACTACGTCAACGCATCGGCGCCCAAGGGCGGCACCATGCGGCTCGCCCGCATCGGCGCGTTCGACACGGTCAACACGCTCGTTTATCCGGGGCGCCCGCCCGGCGATATCCGCATGATCTATGATCGGCTGACGGTCGGCAGCGCCGACGAACGCGCGTCCTATTATGGCGCCCTGGCCGAAGGACTGCACGTTTCCGACGACTTCGCTCGCATCGTCTTCCGTCTCCACCCCGAAGCTCGATGGCACGACGGTCGGCCGCTTCGCGCCAGCGACGTCGTCTTCACGTTCGACACACTGAAGGCGCGCGGCGCCCCGTTCTATCGCCAAGCCTTTTTGCCCTTGGCGGTCATCGCCGAGTCGGACGATCGGGTCGTCTTCATCAACGATCGACGTGGCGACCGTGACGTTTTGCGCCGGATTTCGACTATTCCGATTCACCCCGAGCACGTCTGGGGCAACGATCCCGGAGCAAGCCGCGACGATCTGCCAATCGGATCGGGACCCTATCGGGTGACGTCCGTCGACGCGCCGAGGCAATTGGCCCTGGAGCGAGTGGACGACTATTGGGGGCGCGACCTCTCCGTGAACCGGGGCCGCTGGAATCTCGACCGGTTGGTCTTCGACTATTACCGCGACGCCAACGTCGCCCTCGAGGCGTTTCGCGCCAACGACTACGACGTTCGCATCGAGGACGACTCGCAGCGGTGGCGAAACGGTTATGCGGGCGAAGCGTTGTCTTCGGGCGCGATCCAGCGTCACGAGGTCGTCGGCGATGGAGTCGGCGATCTGCACGGACTCGTCTTCAATCTGCGCCGCCGACCGTTCGCCGACCGTCGCGTGCGCCTCGCCCTGGCTCTCGCCTATGACTTCGACGGGATCAATCGGGCGCTCTATGCCGGGTCGCTGCAGCGTTTCGACAGCGTGTTCGGGACCACCAATCTCGCTGCACACGGCCCGGCCGAGCCGACTGAAGAGCGCGTCATCGGACGCTTTGACGACTTGCCGCCGGCGACCCTTGCGACCCCTGACCCACTCGCGGGTCTTCCGCCCCCCGGGACGCGGGAGGCGTTGGCGGTGGCAACCCGCCTGTTGCGCGAGGCCGGCCTCGTCCTGAGCGAGGGGCGTCTCCTTGACCCCGCGACCGATCGACCGCTGGACCTGCGGATCGTCTCGCCCAATCCGATTTACGAACGCCCGCTTGGCTGGCTCGAACAGGCCTGGGCTCGCCTCGGGATCGGCGTTTCCTGGGGACAGGCGGACCCCGCGTCCGCGGCCCGCCAAATGCTCGACCGCGATTTCGATCTCGCGACGCTATCGTGGGCGCCGGCGCAATTGCCCGGCACATCCGAGCGCCTGCTCTGGCATAGCGACCTTGCCGACCAGGATGGGTCCTACGCGCTCTCCGGTATCCGTCATCCGGCGCTCGACGCGACAATCGAGGCGCTCGAAACCGCCAGATCGGAAGACGCATTGCGGGCGGCGGGCCGTACCTTCGACCGGGTTTTCCGACAGTTGATGCCGATGCTGCCGCTCTGGCGCTCCAACGTCATTCGCATCGCATGGTGGAACCGTTTCGGTCGACCGGATCGGGAGATCGAAGGCTTTCCGCCGTCGCCGGTGGATCGATGGTGGAGGGCGTAATGCGTCATCACGAAAATAAAGCGAGCCGGAGAATAACGATGGGGCAGGACGACCATCAGTGCGGAAAGCCGGGGACGACGGTCGCCGAGCTGAATCTGAGTATCGAAGTTATCGCCATCCTCAACACTGCGCGCCGATACTGCATGTCCTTCTCAAACGCTTCTCGGCTCTACTGGGAGGATGCGATCGACGTCGCGGTAGCCGAGTTTGGCGACGCACGCGGCCCGGAGATCGCCGTCGCGGTCCTCAACGTCCCGCGGAAGATGCGCTCCGCGCGCCGCTCCAACTTCATCTTCTACAGCCCTTACTGCCCAGCCTGCTCGGCCAAGGTGACACCCGACGAGGAACGCTTGATCCGGACCATCCAGGCTACGCGCCTGGGCCAAAGCGGCAGCGCGGAAATCGATGCGATGATCTTGTGCGAAGGCAATGGAACCCATCAGTTCCTGCAGGCCGTCAAACGCCTGGTGCGCGTGGCCGGCATCGAAGGTGTCAGACCGACCAAGCGGGTCAGCTAGAGATCGTCAGCGAGACCGAGCGCATCACCAATGATCACTGACCGGAACCCGGGTAGGCGAGAAGCCGAAGAGGCGGCCAGCCGCGCTCACGGGTTCTCCACAGGAGAGGCGAACATGAGCGATCGCTCGACCAGCCCAGCACGTCGATTTGCCGTTCTGGCCACCGGCGCCATTCTCGCCGCGTCCACGCTGCTCCCGGCGAATGCGGAGCCCATCTTCGAGCTCTCCCTTCAGGAGACCGGAAAGCGCGATTACTATTGTACTGCGACCTTCGCGCTGACGGCTCAGAGATCCGAGCCCTTCCAGGAGGTCAACGGTTTCTTCCATGCCTTTGTTGACGATGACCAGGTGGGCCGCACCCGAGCCGCATCCTTTCGTTTCGATGAGGGCCAGATGTCATCGACGGCGGTGTTCGAGTCGCCCGACCTGCCATGCGAGGCGATCAATGGATACGCGTTCGTCGTCGGCGCCTGCCTGCGCGACAGGCGCTTCATCGACCTGACCGAGTGCGCTGCCGAGATTGCGCCCGTCCCGCCGGTGAATGACGTGACGGCACGATGAACCAGACGACCGCGAGTGCGCCGTCGCGCGCCAAGCCGCCACGCCGGGTGCCTCGACTGCTCACGGTCAAGGATGCGCGGCACATCACGCCCAACATGATTCGCGTCACGTTCGCCGGTCCCGAACTAGCGGGGATTGCCCCCGGGTGCGACGGCGCCCACTGCAAGATCCTGCTGCCGGCCAACGGCCAGTCGAAGGACGCGTTTGCGGCACAGCTCAAGGACGGCAAGCGACCGACGACCCGCACCTACACGGTCCGACACTTCCGCGAAACCGGCCCGGAGATGGATGTCGACTTCGTCGCGCATGGCGAAGAAGGGCCGGCCTCCGCCTGGGCACTCCATGCCAGGCCCGGCAGCTTTTGCGGGTTCGCCGGGCCGGGCAGCATCAAGCTGACCAGCTTCTATGCGGACTGGTATCTGCTCGCCGCGGATATGTCGGCGTTGCCGGTCGCCGCGGCGACGTTGGAGGCGATGCCGCGCGACGCCGAGGGTATTGCGGTTATCGAAGTTCAAAGCGAAGCCGACCGCCAGGATATCGCTGCCCCCAAGGGCATCGATATCCGGTGGCTGATCCAACCGGACCCGCATGTCCCCTCGGAGGCGCAGGAACGGCTCATCCGGTCACTCGACTGGCCGGCCGGCGTCGTCCAGACGTGCATCGCCGGGGAAAGCGGCGTGATCCGATCGCTGCGTGCCTTCCTCCACAACGAGAGGCGTTTGCCGAAAGAGGACACGTACATCTCCGGCTATTGGAAGATCGGCCTGGTCGAAGACGAGCGCCAGAAGATCAAACGGGCCGAGGCCGGCTAGCCACGTACGGTCAGAGCAACGGGCATCTCGGGCGCTGAGGTTATATGCCGCGACCGATCGCGGGCGAGGCACGACATCGGAACGAAGCCGCCACATTTCCTGTTGTGAGCACCGCGTCTGGGATATACAAGGCCAGCGGCCGGAGTGTAGCGCAGCCTGGTAGCGCACCTCGTTCGGGACGAGGGGGTCGCAGGTTCAAATCCTGCCACTCCGACCAAAAATTCCCTGCGTAAATACAATTGGGATGTGGGCTCTCACCAAACCCTTGCTGTATCCAGTAGGATTGGCCATGGCTGCGTTCTGGCGCGAGATCTTGGCGTTCTTTCGAGCGGGAGACTCCACCTTCCAATAGACCGGGCGGCCCTTGGTGCGCAAAGAGTTCGAATAGTAGGCATTAACCGGCCGGCCGGGACCTTTCTACAAGAGGGCCAACCGAACGGGTCATCACTCGTCCCGCCGCAAAGTCGGCTTAACAGCGACGACACCAACGCTGACGAAGGCCGGACGAAACGCGGCGTTGTTCTACATCCATTTCGGTACATCGACCCGCTCGAAGCGTTTCAGCCCTTCCACCAGCACAGCCGGATTGGAATCGACGACGATGGACTGGCGGTGCGCGGCCGGAAGAAAGCCGTTTTCGATCATGTGGTCGATGAAGGCCATGAACGGCTGATAGTAGCCGTCGATGTCCAGAAGTCCGGCGGGTTTTTCGAACTCACCGAGCTGGTTGAGGGTCCAGACCTCCATGAATTCTTCAAGGGTCCCGATCCCGCCTGGTAGCGCAATGAAAGCGTCGGCCAGTTCGGTCATTCGGTGTTTTCGCTCCTTCATGGTCGGAAGGACCTCATGGCCGCTTAGGCCGTCATGAAGGTGGCCCTTGCCGGCGAGTCGCTGAGTAATGACACCGTGAACCTGCCCGCCTTCCGTCAGAGCCGCGTCGGCAAGGGCGCCCATCAACCCCTTATGCGTCCCTCCATAGACCAGACGAATGCCCGAGCGGCCCAGCAACGATCCCAGGTCGCGTGCGCCGTCAAGAAACGCGCTGCCTTTGCCGGTATTGGACCCGCAATAGACGGCGATCGACTGTATCTCTCTCATGGTTCGCTCCGTTCCCTTAGCTGTATTTCGGTCGATCTCAATCCGGTTCACGGGTGCAATCGGGTTTGCTTGGACTCATGGTCCGCCAGTCCATAGAAGGAAGTGGCCGTACCATGGAAGAATGCGCTTTGATCGGAGGCCGCCCAATCTTCGGTAACGTCGAGCATGGCGTCGATCGCAACCGGTCCGGGACACGCCAGATCGTGGACAGGATAATCGGTTCCAAAACACAGCCGTTGAACGCCGAACAGATCAACCAGCGGACAAACGACTGTGCTCAGGCTTTCCACGGTCCAGTTCGGATCGTGCACCTGAAGCGCGGAAACCTTGACGATAGTGTTGGGACGGTCGGCAAGACGCGCCATCCCGACTCGCCATTGCTTCCTTCCGTCCGGGGTCCGGTCGCGGGGATGCCCGGCATGCTCGATGGCGACGGACAGTTCAGGAATATCGAGCAAGAGCGCTGCAGCTGCTTCCAGCTGCGTCGGATCGAGCATCAGATCAAAGACCAGGTCACGTTGGGCGAGTGCAGCTAGTCCATCCCGAAACGCCGGTCTGGTGAGAAGGTCTGGCGAGCGCGCGAAGCTCGGTTTGCGGGGGCCGGCAGAAATGATGTCGCGAATACCCCGAAAGGCCGGTGAGACGTCGCGATAACGGTCGAGCACAGTCCCGATCCTCGGTGAATCGAGCGGTGCATGGGCAATGACGGCCGTGGCGATCCTTCCGCCGGTCGATTGTCGCCAGGTCTCTGCCTCTTGCAGTTCCCGGAGCGGATATCCGGCCAGTGCTTCGACGAGAACGGTGGCCCGGATATCGAATTCGGAGAACGTGGCGGTATAGTCCGGCGGCAACACGTCGCGTACGATCTCCTCGCGACCCTCTCCCAGCCATGGATGACTTCCAGGCGTCAAACGCCACAGATGATGGTGAGAGTCGACGATTGGGCCGGAGTACCGCGCCATCTTGGCTAACAATAGGGTGTGACCGGACGCCCGGCAGCCAGAGACTCTTCCGCTGCCTGGACCAGTGCGACAGCGCGTTTGGCATCGGCGATGCCGACAATTGGTTCGAGCCCTTCCGTGATGCATCTGACGAAGTGCTCCACCTCGACCCGCAGCGCGCCTTCGACTTTGCCGTGAACGACCGGCTGGTGGCGGATGCCGGCTGCGCGGAAGCCGCTGGCTTGATCGAAGGCGACGAGCTGCTGGTTTCTGATCGACATGTCGTTAGACAGAAAGCCGCGGTCGCCGAACACGTCGAGGCGATTGTTTCCGGCCGGTCCCCAGCCTTTCGGAGACGAGAAATCCGCATAGGCCAAAGGGAGGTTCCACGCGCTTTCGACCGATCCTATGGCGCCGTCGGCAAACCGGATAACGGTCACGACGTGATCGTCGAGCCCGTATTGTTCATGAAGTTCGCCTCGGCCAGCTGCGGCATAGACATCGGCTATCGAGCCGCCATGCAGCCAGCGCAGAAGATCGAAGTCGTGCACGGCCAGTATGCGCAACGTCGATGAGTATCCGGCAAAGCGCGGAAGCTCGCCGGACGCGAACTGGCGCCGTGCGAGGATCGAAACGAGCCGACCGCAGACTCCTTCGTCAAGGGCTGACTTTAGCTGCGCGGTCCCAGTCTCGAAGCGCTCGATATGCCCGGACATCAATGGAACCGGCGTCCGCCGCAGGATGTCTTCAATTGCTTCGATCTCGCCGATTGTCGCCGCGACCGGCTTTTCGACGAGGCAGGCGACATGGTTGCCGGCAGCGAGAGCGATATTGTCTACATGGGCGCTTTCCGGCGAGGCGATAATAACGCCATCAAGACCCGTCTCAGCGAAGAACCGCTCGGGATCATCGAAAGCCGGAACGTCAAACCGTGCCGCAAAAGCGTCTGCGATTTCGGATCGAAGATCGCAGATGCCGGCGAAGTCTACGCCGGTGTGTTCGGCCAAAATACGCCCATGCCACGATCCGATCGCGCCGCATCCAAGCAAGCCGATCCGCGGTGCGGCGGTACCCAAATGGCGGGGCGAACTCACCAAGGCTGCTGTCTGTGCTGGAGGCTCGCTTTGATCGTGGTGGCGGTGTTGCGCGGAAGGGGAGCCGGCATGCTCGGGCTCACCATTCGTCCGAACCCCGCTTGGCCAACCATCACGCCCTCCTTGGCGACAGTCTTGCCCCGCAGCATGGTCAGGACGGGCTTGCCGTTAACTTCCCAACCTTCGTACGGCAAAACCTTGCCGCGGGAAGCGAGGTCCTCAGACCGCAGGACTAGTGTCGCATCCGGATCGACCATCACGATATCGGCGTCGGCTCCGGGCCGGATGACACCTTTAACGCCATAAAGGCCGAAGGCTCTGGCTGCAGCGCCGCACATGAGACGTACACAGTCCGGCATTGAGAGCCGGCCCTTGCTGACGGCATCGAGCATCAGCGGGAGGGACGTCTGCACGCCCGGGAAACCGCAAGCGATTTTCCAGATGTCATCGCCATATTTTTCCGACCTGGCATGGGGCGCATGATCGGTGGAAATCATGTCGATTGACCCGTCGGAAAGCCCCTCCCAGAGTGGCGCCTGGTTAGCTTTCTGGCGGATCGGCGGGTTCATGCGGATCACTTCACCGCCGGGCTCAAGCATGCTCTCGGCATTGAGGTAAAGGTACTGGGGTAGGGTCTCGACGGTCATGTCGACGCCCCGCGCTTTGAAGAACCGGATGAACGGCAAACTCGCGGCGCAACTCTCATGAGCTATGTGGATCCGAGCGCCGGTCCACTCGGCAAAAATCGCCGACCGGTTCAGTGCCTCGACCGCAACCACATCGGTACGCGCCGCCAAATGGGCATAGGGGTCCCGGCGACCCGCCGCGATCATCTTGTTTTGTCGCCAGAACAGGATCGGAGAGTTCTCGGCGTGGATGGTGCATCGCAGGCCAAGCTCGGCGAGGATTTCAAATCCTTCCAGCACCGCGCCGTCGCTCGGGCACGGCAGGTCGCCTGTCGTATTGCCGAGAAACAGCTTGTATCCGCACACGCCAGCTTCAGCCAGCGCCGGCAACTGGTCAAGATTGTGTTCGCCCAGCAGGCCATAGATGCCGAAGTCCACATGGGAACTGGCCTCGGCGAACGCCTTCTTGATCTCGAAGTGTTCGATTGTATCGACGGGCGGATCGGTATTCGGCATTTCGAAAACCGTCGTGACGCCACCAAGCGCCGCGGCGGCACTACCGGTTCCCCAGTCTTCCTTGTGGGTCATGCCCGGTTCGCGAAAATGGACGTGAACGTCGACAACACCCGGCATCACAATCTTTCCGCGGGCGTCTATACTTTCGCGGGCAGCGGGAAGGGTTTCAGCATCCCCGACGGCGACGATCCGGCCGTCATCGATGCCGACAGACGCCGGGAACAGCCCCTCTTCAGTGGCAATTGTGCCGCCAATAATGGCGGTATCTATCGTCGCGTCGCTCATGAGTGTCCAATGCGTTGATAAGGCTGTTGGGCGAAGATCAGATCACCCAGCCGCCATCGACGACGAGGTCCTGTCCGGTGATCTGACGTGACTTCTCTGAAGCGAGAAAGACAACGGCATTGGCAACGTCCTGTGCCGTCGAGACCCGGCGCAGGGCGTAGTCTTCTGCGTGCCGTATCTTGGCTTCGTCAAGCGTGATACCGAGCTTATCGGCCATATCGGCGCACACGACCTCGAATCGGGGGCCGTCGACCATGCCCGGACTGACGGTGTTCACATTGATATTGTGGCGTCCGAGCTCCAGGGCAAAGCTCTTGGTCAGTCCGCGCATCCCCCATTTCGAGGCGCTGTAGGACACTCTGCCGGCTCGGCCACGCAGACCGAACGTGCCGCCGATGTTGATGATCTTGCCGTTTCTTCGTTGAATCATTTGCGGCGCGAATGCCCGCATGAGCAGGAACGCGCCACTAACGTTCAGCGCGATAATCTCATCGAACTCATCCGGCGTGGTCTCGATACCCGACTTGCCGATCGGTCCACGGCCTCCAGCGACATTCACAAGAATGTCTACGGGCCCCAGTTTCGTAGCCTCATCGCGTAGGCGCTCAACAGCTGCTGGATCGACAATGTCACAGGAAACCGTTAAAGCCCGGCGGCCGATCGCTGCCACTTCCCGCTCGATTGGCGCAATCGCCTCCAGATCTCGTCCGGCGAGAACAACATTGACGCCCTCGCGCGCCAGAGCCAACGTGATTGCCCCACCCATCCCCTTAGCCGGCCCGGTCACCACAGCAATTTTGCCGCTCAATTCCATGGGGACGCCTCCTTCGCCGCCGGGTTTATTGCCCAAAATTTCCAGATTGTCGATAATCTGAATTGGGTATGGTGATGGCGATCGCACAGGCGAAAATGAACCAAAAGGAAATGCTGGGAATGTCGTTTCAATCCTCCGAAAGAGGTCTCAACCAAGACAGCGTCGCCAGCGCCATTGTTACGGAGCGATTGCGCCACGACATCATCATGGGTGTGTTCCAGCCGGCCCAACGGCTGCGACTGGCTGAGCTGAAGGCCCGTTACGACATCGGCTCCAGTCCGATCCGTGAAGCGTTGTCCTGCCTTGCCGCACAGCAAATGGTGGTTCAGGAACCGAATAGGGGCTTCGCCGTACCCGATATCAGCACCATCGAACTCGATGACATCACCAACCTGCGTGGACAGCTGGAAAGCTCGGCCGTGGCTCAGTCGGTCAGGCATGGCGATGAAACGTGGGAAGAAAGACTTATTCTTTCGCGGCGGCGCCTGAAACGTTTGGGCCCGGCCGAGGATGTCATCTCCGAGACCTCTTCGGCGGAAAGCGTGCAGCAGTGGGAGAAGCATCATCGCGAGTTTCATCGGGCCCTGATCGGGGCGTGTCCGTCGGAATGGACGCGGCGGTTTTGTGACACCCTGAACGATCAGTTTGACCGGTACAGACGGCTTTCCCCGCCGGCGCGCGACGTTCAGGCAGGCCTCGACAAGCAGCATGACGCTTTGCTTGAGGTTGCGCTTGATCGAGATGCGAAAACCTGCAAAACGCTGATGGCCGATCATATTCGCATTACCGGGGTCGCCGTTATGACCGGACTCAAGAGCAAACTGGGCGCGTGAGACCGGGTTCATACGATCGTCCCCCCATCCACGAGAATATCCTGACCGGTAATGTTGGCAGCTGCGTCCGACAGCAGAAACTGAACCGCATTGGCGACATCTTCATCCTGGCTCATTTTCCCCAAAGCGGTACCGGCGGCGAAACGCGCATATACGGTCTGATAGTCGACCCCTTGGCGTTCGGCTTCTTCGCCCAATTGGCGCTTCAATCGGGGCCCCTCGACGCCGCCCGGCGAGACCATGTTGATCCGCACACCGCGTGGTCCGGCCTCCAGTGCCGCCGATTTCGTGAAACCCCTGAGAGCCCATTTGGTCGCTCCATAGGCACTGGCGTCCCGAACCCCCTTGAAGCCGAAGGTTCCGCCTAGATTGACCACCGCGCCGGCGCCGGCTGCCATCATGTATGGCAGAAACGCCTTCATGGTCAGAAAGGTGCCGAAGACATTGACGTCGAATACACTCTGGACCTCGTCATAAGTGTGTTCCCACAGCTTCTTGCCGGATGGACCGGTGGCTCCCGCGATGTTCACCAGCCCCCAGCGATGTGGTTCGAATGCCTTCATGGCCTGGTCAATCGCGTTTGTGACGGAAGCCGGGTCGGTGACATCGCACGGCAGGACTTCGGCGCGGACACCAAATTCTTCAACATCTTCGGCAACCGATTCGAGCGCCGCTACGTCACGGGCGGCCAGGACGACCTGAGCACCGGCCTCAGCAAGCCGGAGGGTCACCGCGCGCCCCATCCCTTTGGCGCCGCCGGTTATGAATATGGCCTGCCTATCCAATCGAAACGGATCGCTCACGTCACGAAGCTCCTTTCAATTCTGACGGTCGAAGCAAAGAGGACGAAAGCGAGGGCCATGGTCAGCACCACACCGGCCCACATCAACGGCAAATTGCGAAAGGATCCGGCCTCTAGAATGAGCGTCCCGATACCGGGTGCGCCGCTCAGCCATTCAGCAAGCATGGCCGACAACAGGGCGCTGGTTGCGGCCGTTCTCATACCTGTGAAGATGAAGGGCAATGCATGCGGTACCCGGGCCTTGAAGAACGTCTGGAGCCAGGTTGCCCCGCAAACATGCATTAGTTCCAGCGTAGCCGGGCTGGCCGAACGAAGGCCCTTCGAGGCGTTGACCAGGATCGGGAAGAACGAGACGACGATCACGACTGCGACTGACGTCGCCTGACCCCGGCCAAAGATCATGATAAGGAGGGGGGCAATAGCCAGGACCGGCGCGGTCCGGATGGCGATGATCAGCGGCATGAAGGCTTTCGCCAGGTCGTCGGAAAAAGCGAAGAGCGAGGCCAGCAGGACAGCCCCCAGAAACGAAATCAGAAGTCCCAGCACGGTACTCTGCAGCGTGTAGGCCAGGGCCGCGCCGAGTTTCGGCCAATCATCGAAAAGCGCCGCGAGCACGCTGGCAGGGGTGGGGATCACGAATGGCTTCAAGTCGAACAGGCTGATCGAGCCCTGCCATATCACCACAATCACCATCAACGTGACGCAGACATAGAACCCAGACCGAAACAAAGCCCGGAAGCGGGCCTCGGCCTCCTGACCGCGCGTCGGCATCAGGGAGGCATCGGGGTGGTCGATCTTCGTCGCCATGTCAGGGCTGCCTTCCGCGCGCTTCCCCGGCGCCGCTCCAGGGGGCGAAGCGGTGTTCGGCGAGCGCGACCAGCCCGTAGCTGGCGGCGGTCAGGGCGCACACGGTCAGAATTGAGAGCCAAACCAGTGGGACGTTGAAGGAGAATAGAGCATAGGTGATCAAGGTGCCGAGGCCTCGATCGGTCCCCATCCATTCGGCGATCAATGCGCCAAGCAGAGCAAGCGGCGCTGCCACCTTGAGCGCCGAAAAGATGTACGGCAATGCACTTGGCAGTGAGAGTCGGGTCAATGTCTGCCAGCGGCTTGCGGCAAGGACGTGGAACAGCTCAAGCATATTGCGATCCGCCGACCGAAAGCCCTGGATCATCCCCACGAGCAGGGGAAAAAACGCGGCAATGCCTGCGACGACCACGTGGAGTGTCATGCCGTTGCCGAGCCAAATCATGAAGATCGGCGCAACCGCGATGAGCGGCGTGCTGTCGACGAGTATCCCGAATGTCAGGACCGGCTTACCGGAACGTTTCCAGGTGACCGCGACTCCGCCAAGTGCCGCCGCGATCATGGCCGCACAAACATACCCGGTGAATGCGGACAGCACCGTCGATGCGGTGTGATAAAGCAGGTCGTCCCATTGGTCGGTGAGGGCTTCCCACACGTCCACTGGGTTGGGTATCGTGATGGGCAGCAATCCGGCCTGCTTGGTCAGGTACCAGACGAACAGCACTACAGTGATCGCTGCGACCGGCAGGAGGACCGAGCGGCCGGTTTTCGACAGCACACCTGTGGCGAGTGTCTCAACCACCGATCTGGCCGCCTTTGTCGAAGAGGGCGGCACGCACGGTATTCTCCAACGCGTTGAACTCCGGGGTGCGTTGGATAAGAAGGTCGCGCGGATAGGGCAGATCGATATCGATCGTTTCGGTCAGACGACCCGGATGCGCGGAAAGAACATGGACCTTGTTGGCCATGAAGACGGCTTCACTGATCGTGTGTGTGACGAGAACGGCCGTGGTGTTTGTTTCCCGCCAAATGCTGAGCAGTTCCAAATTCATACGTTGACGGGTGATTTCATCGAGAGCGCCGAAAGGTTCGTCCATCAGGAGGACTTTCGGATCGAGCGCCAGCGCTCGTGCGATTGCCACGCGTTGCTGCATCCCGCCGGACAACTGGCTCGGCCGCGCATCTTCGAAACCGTGCAAGCCGACCAGGTCGATCAGCGCATGGGGGCTGCGGGAACCGCTGAGTCCGGCGATTTCCCCCGGGAGGCGGACATTGTCGAGCACGCTGCGCCATGGCAGCAAGGTCGCGTGCTGGAAGACGAAACCGATCTCATGGGACTGTCTCGCCCGCCCGGGCTCGTTGTCGCCGATCAGGATGTCGCCCTGACTTGGCTTAAGGATATCGGCGATCAATCTAAGGAGAGTCGATTTCCCGCAGCCGGACGGCCCGATTAGAGCTGCAAAGCTCCCGGAGTCGAACTCAAGGCTGATGTCCTCAAGTGCCCGTACGCTCGACTTGCCCATCGAGAACGTCATGGAGACGGAATCGATCTTGATACCGGTCATCCTCGGGCTGCCCCCTTGTTTCGGGCTGGCGCTCCGGGGATATGGCATCCGCAGCGATAGTAGGACCGATAGGCATCCGCTATGCGGTCCACGGATTCGAAATCGACTGTGGACGCTGCCTTGCGCGCCTGATCGGTCAGTTCGGCTTCCGCAGACGGCAGATCGACACCGGTACAGACGCCGTTGTTAAGCACGCGTCGGCCGGCAATCCAAAGGTCCTGGACGAGCGCGCGCGTTCCCCTGGTGAGCAGGAGATCCAGTGGATCAGTTCGGCCGGGGATCGTGTCCCCGCTGACAGCATCGAGATCCACAAGGGCAATATCGGCCGGACCCCCTTCTTTCAGACTGTCCGGCTGGTCCGGACCGAGAATCGTCTTCCGGCCATCGAAAAGCACTGCCTTCAGTAGGCGATCCCGGGACAGGATCTCCTTGTAGGCAAAGCCTCTGTGAAGGTGCCAGAGAAGACGCATTTCCCGGAAGGCGTCCTCATCGTCGTCGAAAGCCATGCCATCGAGCCCCATACCGAAGGTCAGGCCCGAGGCGACGTAGTCGGCAACTGGTGCAATCCCCGATCGGAGCCGCAGGTTCGATGACGTGTTCACAGATACAGCCACGCCGCGATCAACCAGGAGGTCGCATTCATCACGGGTGAGGTAGGTTCCGTGAGCTATCGTCAATCGCGGGGACAGCAGCCCGATCTCGTCGAGGCGGTTGACCAGCCCATCGGGAAAGGAGGCGTCGGCCGATTCGCGTTGAGCTTTCGTTTCGAGCATGTGCATGTGCACTCTGCGGCCGTGGCGCAAAGAGCGCTCGGCAACATTCTCAAGCGTGGCCGCATCGACCCATTGCGGGGCGACAGGACCGTATTGAACCGTGAACAGGTCATCCTGGAACTCGAAGAGTTCCTCTGCCACCGCCAATTGCTCTTCGAGCGAAGGCATGGTCTCGGCGCGGCGGCGCAGGATGCCGCTTTCCTTCGCGCCAAGTTCTGCAAAGAGCGGGGCCGGATCGCCATAGGCTATCGGGTTGTGGCCCAGCAGCGGAACGGCGAATGCAACGCGGACTCCGAGATCGTTGGCGGCGCGGGCAACCGCTTCGGTTTCGTCTCGCAGAACCGCAAAATTCTGACTGTTATGGCAATGATTGACGATTCCGATCCCGCCTTCTGCCATCCGACCGAAAGCGACCAGGGCGCGAAGATATGGATCGACAGGGGGCTCAAGGCCCAACTGAGTCAGCCAGACCTCGAGTGAGTCGTCCAGAGCGCCGAAGGCAAGGGTCCGCATGCCGCGCCCGTGATCATGCGCGTTGGCCAATGCCGGAAGCACAAGACGATTCTCGGCCGCCCCGGAGCGGCCTGTTTCGACGCGAGCGATACGATCGCCTGAAATGGCGAGCGTTCCCGCCGTCTTCAGTCTGCCGTCGGGATGGGAAAGGAGCCGGTCGAATGCGACCCGCTCCTCATTGGGTGCAGTCACCACAGGATTTGAAGCAAGGCAATGCCGATCAGGTCAGCGTATTGTGTGCTTCCCTGATGAGATCCTGGGTCATGACATCCGCGACCGTCAGGTCGCCTTCGGCCATCGCGCCCGCTGCGACATTGAAAGCGAGACCGGCCTCGAAGGCATCTGGCTCGATCCACAGGAGACCGTGTTCCTTCGCTGCCCCGACCGGGAGAAAGTCCTTCATCATGTTGCTTTCAACCATTTGGGCCTCGAGGTCGAGGCCGCGCTGGCCATACATGTCGACCATGAGTCTGGCCATCTCATCCGGGTTATCGAGATGCCATTGCCAGCCCTTGATCTCGGCCCGAAGCCAGCGGACGATGAGGTCCTTCCTCTCGTCAAGGGTTTCGTCGGTCGCGATGAGAACGCCGGCATAGCCGGGAACACCTAGATCGTTCATGTAGGCGATCGCAATGTCGACGCCGCGGGTCTGCAGCATGACGCCCTGATTGGTCGCCCAGCCATAGTAGCCGTCGACCTGACCGGCTGCCAGAATGCCCGGATCGGTCCCGACGGGAACGTAAGTGACATTGGCGGGATCGAAACCGTTAGCTTCCAGCAAGGCATTGACTTGCGGGCGCACGCCGTCAGGCAAAGCAATGGTCTTTCCGGGGATATCAGCCAGCGTCTTGATGGGGCTTTCAGCGAGGCTCATGATGGCCCCCGGCGCTTTCTGCATGATCGCCGCAAAAGCTTTGACGGGCATGCCGTTGATCCGGGCCCGGATCGTGCCGTCGACATCGGTATCGGAGGTCGTGGCCTGGCCGGTGGCGACTGCGACATCGGTACCGATTCCGCTCGGCCCGCCGGCCAGGAAATCAGCCTCGATACCTTCATCGGCAAAGTAGCCGTTTTCGATGGCAGCGAAGTGGCCGCCAAACTGAATCGATTTTACCCAGCCAAGCTGGTGGACCACCTTGTCGGCAGCCAGTGCCGGGGTTGCGCTGATCAGTCCGGCAGGCAGCAGAGCGGCACCGGCCGCCATACCCGATCCCTTCAGAAATGAGCGGCGGCTAACTGCCTGAGGCGCCAAAGAACCGGGAGCACGAGGGAGCTTCATCGTCATAATTCTCTGCCTTTCGCTTTCTGGCTTGGAACCGCAAGCCGATGCGGACAGATGAGCAACGCTCATGCCATCATCGCGCCAACTGTCGAAACTTCCCTTCTTCGAGCGGATTGCCCACATGGCGACGGCATCGCCCTTTCTCGACAAAGCCCAAATCGTCTAAAAAAATATCATTATCGATAATCTGCAGCCTAATCTCGCGTCAGTCCGCAGTTGGGCGCGGCCAGAACCGGCGTCTTACATGGGTGTTGGGATTGGCACATGACTTGCGGGTGAGGCGTGCCGATCAAGGGTGTTCTCGAAGGAGCGAATTGGAGATGAGTGTTGGCCTGCTGACAGGGTCGGAGCCGTTCGCCGGACTTCCCGACAATCCGGCCAGTGCATTGCTTTCGCATTTCGAGAATCGCATCTATGCAGGCATCCGCGTGCTTCCTCGCATGACGCCGGCGAACCTCTCGACCGGTCTAGACCTGCTGAAGGAGCTGATTGCAGAACACCGACCGGATTTTGTGATTTCACTTGGACTGGCCCTCGGGGAGCCGGTGCTTCGCGTCGAGACGATCGGGATCAACACATTGGACTTCGCGATTCCCGATAACGAAGGCATTCGTCCGTTGCATGGCGGGCCGATCGACGAGACTGGCCCTGCCGCCCGTAAGGCGACCTGGGAACATCGGACGATCGTTGACGCCTTGCTGGCAGCCGACCTCCCCGCTCGAGCGTCCCATTCCGCCGGAACCCATATGTGCAACGCGACGCTTTATACATCCGTCGGCGCGATGGAGGCGGCGGGGCTGTCGGGACCGTGCGGCTTCCTGCACCTTCCCTACCTGCCCGAGCAGGTCGCCCGTTTCATGAGGAGCGCGCCGCCGGAAGGCGATCGAGCGCCCAGAACCGAACGCTCCCTGGCATCTATGAGCCTTGAAAATCAGCTTCGGGGTTTGGGGATCGTTCTTGAAAAAGTTGCAGCTAGAGCGAATGGCTCGAAAGGATAAGACGATGCATACGACCGCCAACGTATATGAGAAGGCCCCGGAGATTAGTCTTGACGAAATTCCGGTAATTGACCTCCGCGCGATGCGGACGGGCTCGCTGGCGCAACGCGTAGTTCTGTCACGGAAGGTCGCTGAAGCGTGCGCTCAAGTCGGCTTCTTTTATATCGTCAATCACGGCGTGCCGGACGGTCTGATCGATGCGGCGTTTGCTCAAAGCAAGGCGTTCTTCGATCAGCGCTTTGAAGATCGTATGAAGTCCGCGGCCACGCTGAATCATTGGCGGGGTTATGTCCCCTCGAAACTGGAGGGCGAGGGTGGGGCCGTCGGCGGATCGATAGAGACCTACCGGTTCATGCTCGACCTTCCCGCCGATGATCCGGATGTGGTGATGGGCAAGCCGATGCACATGCCGAACAGGTGGGTCGACCACCTGCCGGAGTTCAACAAAACCGCCAGAGCTTACATCGCGGCGATGGATGAACTCGCAGCGGATATGAGGCGCCTCTTTGCCCTCGGGCTCGGGCTCGCCGAGGAATGGTTCGATCCGTTCTATAATCGTCCGTTGTTTCAGCAAAGCTTCCTGCATTACCGGCCGGCCAAGTCCGCAAACAAGGAAGATCTGGAAATCGGCGCGGGCGAGCATCGCGATACCGGGGCGTTCACGATCCTGATGCAGGACGAAGTCGGCGGTCTGGAAGTCGGCCATGTGGAGCACCAATGGGTCGCCGCTACACCGATCAAGGGCGCCTATGTGATCAACATCGGCGACATGATGATGCGCTGGACGAATGGGCGCTTTGTCTCGACGCCCCATCGCGTCGTCAACCGTTCGAACAGGCCGCGCTACTCGATGCCTTATTTCGCTAATCCCGATTACGACGCGATTATCGCGCCCATTCCAAGCCTGATCGAGCCGGGTACGAAGCCCGCCTACGAGCCTCTCCATTTCGGTACATTCATGGATCAGTTTTATGCTACCGGCATGACCTATCTGCGCAAATAGGGAGCGGCAACATCACGCGGGGGCCGGTCATCGCAGACACGTTGCCAGGTTCATGTTTGAGGCAAGCCTCGACTTGTCCAGCTCCGCCAGCAACCGCGCCGCCGTTCGTCATCGTCGCGCGGATGCCGTGTTATGCGAAGCGTTAAGGACGTGTCGCCCAACAATAGCGAGCGAATGTAACTCCCAAGAGGTTGCCGACCGGCCTCAGCTTACAGGCGGCTGCGTTCCTCCTGCGCGAACCGGATGGAGAATGGTGAAGCAGCGCTTGCGAGATCACGACACGGAATAAACCGCGCATTCATCGCGGCCGAGGGTGGCGCGTCTACCCGCCGACACGGCCCCACCGGGCAACGACATATTTCGGCAGGCGCGACAGTCGCCGGTTCTAGAGCTACGTGGCAGGCCGAGCCCGCGGCTGCACAAGCCGAGCCTCCCTCAAGTCCTCCGAAGGCGGCGGACAGAGGTTGGCTGGCGGGTCATTAGGATCCGCAGTCGAGCTCAAGCCTGATGATGCGATTGCCGTCGCTATCGCTGGAATAGTAAGCCGTCCCTTCGGCACCTGCGAATTCCCCGGTGCCGCCGATCACGTGATAGTCAAAAGACTGAAGGTCCTTGGGAATCTCTGGTTTGAGAGGATCTGGAAGCTGATAAATGAAATTGTGATGCAGTGTGCCATTTTCATAGACATGGTTGGCATCGCCGATGAGCGTGTGCACACCGTTGCTGGTGTCAGCCACCTTGGTGGCCCAATAGCTCTTACCGACGACCGTGCCGTCCGCAGCCGTGAGATCATGCGAGCCTACCCTTTGGTCTCCAACGCTAACACCTTCGGGTGCGACGTCGACGACCTCCGCTAGACGGTTGGCGGTAATCACTTCATATGTTCCGCAATGGGGGGCGACAGATGCGTCCTGAGCCATCGCTCCTGTGCCCGTTAGCACCGCCGTGATCGCAAGCGTCAATGATCTTGGCATCTTTCAGGATCTCCCCTACTCGACCCGTTCCGGTCCGATGAACCCGCTCTGTCGCGTCTGAAGGCGCATCGTTACGCGCCTCTTGCAATGTAACACCAGAGAGGAGTTCGTCGAAGCGTATTCGCGCGCATATAGGAACGATGTCATAGGACCATTGTCCGCTCCACTGCGGTGACCGATGCCTGCTTTTTGGTCACTGCCGCTTCGCGCAAATAGTGTATGCATCCGCCGGGCGATTAGGGGGGCGTTGCTGCTGAAGGCACGCCTTTCCCCATAGGCAATATTGACTTGAAGGATTGAGGTCATGCCCAAGCAAACCAGCGATATTTTCGTGCCCAGCGACTTCGCCATCGAATTTTCGAAGTCCGGGCAGAAATGGAAGATTGACAAGGGCGTCGATGTCGGCGCGAACGGTCCGACGATCTTCAGCGCATTCACCGACAGCACGCTCGTCAACAGGGGCTACATCTATTCATACGGCGCTGAAAGTGTTTTTTTCACCAAGAACAATGCGACACTCATCAACAAGGAAACTGGTCTCATCAGCGGTGGCTTGTTTGGCGTGCAGTTCGATCCAGTGTTAGTTACCGACGTCGAAGGGTCCGTCGTCAATCACGGCAAGTTATTTGGGGGTGCCGCCGGCATATTCAACGACGGGGTGGGAGATTTTACTGTAGAGAACTATGGCGAGGTCTACGGCGATGGCAACGGTGTTTATTCTACAGCGACCAAGATAGGCTCAACCGCCGGCCCGGTCATCAAGAACTATAGTTCTATCAAGTCCGATGCGTTCGGTGTCTATGCCAACAGCGGGTCCAGCCTGCGGACGAAGGTCGTCAATAAAAAGGATGGTGTGATCGAAGGTGGAAAGATTGAAGACGGCCACGCTGCCGTCTTCAATGCATTCGGCGATATGAAGCTCATCAATAAGGGTAAGATCAAGGGGGACGTCTCGGGCACAACCGGCGACGAGAACACCATCACCAACACCGGCAAGATCAAGGGCGATGTCGGTCTCGGTACGGGCGACGACGAACTAGACAACCGCGACGGTACCATCACCGGTTACATCTGGGGGGGCGCGGGCAAAGACAGACTCATCGCCGGCGACAAAAAGGAAAAGTTCGTCTTCACCGATCAGACAGATTTCGATCGGGTGAAGAATTTCGAGTCCGGCAAGGACAAGTTCTTCCTCGATCAGGCAACTTTCCCCGGCTTGCCCGTCGGGCCGCTGGCCAAGTCCGCCTTTCGCAGGGGCACCGAAGCCGAAGACGACGACGACCGCATCGTCTACGACAAGGACAGCGGCAAGTTGTACCTCGACGACGGTATCGACGGCGACGCCCCGATCCAGTTCGCCAAGGTCGATCCCGGCCAGAAGCTGAAATACACCGACTTCACGGTCGAGGTGTTCGCCTAGCCAAGAGACGTTCCACCCCGCAGCCCGATCGGGCTTCGCGGCGCTGTCCGCTCAGCACGTGCCTTGCCCCATAGGCCATTGGACAAGACGCAAAGGAATAGATCATGCCCAAGCAAACCAGCGACATATTCGTGCCCTTCGGTCAGGCGATCGCGTTTTCCAAGTCCGGTCAGAAATGGAAGATCGACAAGGGCGTCGATGTCGGCGCGAACGACCCGACGATCCTCAGCCAATTCACCGACAGCACGCTCGTCAACAAGGGGTACGTTTACTCCTACTCCAACTTGGCTGTAGTTTTCACTAAGAACAATGCGACGCTCATCAACAAGGAAACAGGCCTTATCAATGGCGGTGTGCACGGGGTGTTTTTCACTCCAGAATTTCCTACCGGCGTCGAAGGGTCAGTCGATAATTACGGCAAGATATTTGGCGCTCAGGCGGGCATATCCAGTACCGGAATGGGTGATTTCGCTGTAGAAAACCACGGCGAGATATACGGCTATGAATACGGCGTTTACTGCACCGCATCGAACGTCGGCTCAACCTCAGGCCCGGTCATCAAGAACTTCGATTCCATCAAGTCCGATGAGGTTGGTGTCTATGTTACTGCTTTCGATCCAAACCTACGATCGAAAGTCGTCAACAAAAAGGATGGGGTGATCGAGGGTGGAAAGATCGCAGACGGCTACGCTGCGGTCCGCAACGATATCGGCGATATGACCCTGATCAACAAGGGCAAGATCAAGGGGGATGTTTGGACCCCAAGTCGCGAAGAGAACACCGTCACCAACACCGGCAAGATCAAGGGCGATGTTCGTCTTGGTGTCGGTGACGACGAGCTGGACAACCGCGACGGCAAGGTCACCGGCTCCATCTTCGGCCTGGACGGCAAGGACAAGTTCATCGCCGGGGATGCCAACGACAAGTTCGTGTTTATCGGTCCGATCAACGGGACGACTAACATCGATCGGGTGAAGAACTTCGAATCCGGCAAGGACAAGTTCTTCCTCGATCAGGCAGCGTTCCTCGGCTTGCCCGTCGGGCCGCTGGAAAAGTCCGCCTTTCGCAAGGGCACCGAGGCCGAAGACGGCGACGACCGGATCATCTACGATCAGGACAGCGGCAAGCTGTATCTCGACGACGGTATCGACGGCAACGCCCCGATCCAGTTCGCCAAGGTCGACCCCGGCCAGAAGCTGAAATACTCCGACTTCGCCGTAGACGCTTTCATTTAGCCGCGAGGCGCCTGAGCCGATGGTGGGGGGATGAACGGCAGCGGTTCAAGCGGAGATAACTGACCCCGGGAGCATGCCTTGCGGCAGAGGCCGACCCGGGGCGCAGGTCGTTAGGGGCAATTGGAAATAGTAACGGTCACCTCAACATCCCCCTGCTTTCCAGGGCGTGATCCACCGTAGCACGAACAAGAATACTGGCCATTATTCGTCTGACTCCAAGACGGCGGATCGCAACCCTCTGTTAATTGGTTTCGCACGACCTTCTTTTCCGGTGTGCATTGGATCCTTAGCCCTTTCGGCGTTTCATTTGCGCAGTAGATATGAATCGTCTTTTTTTCGGCGGTGCCGATCTTGAAGCCTTCGGAACAATTTTCCGCTTCACATGTCCATGACACCGTGTCCGCCGCCACCAAGGAAGGCGTCAGAAACATCAGCAATGCAAAGAGTGGAGAGATTACTGTTTTGATCATATGTGCCCCCTGTGATCGACGGGTAACCCGATCAAGGCCCCAGATGAGGCGCCCACCGAGGACCATGCACCGTGGATGGACGGCGATGATATCAACAGGAGAAATTCGGCTGCAATAGAATGCTTATCAAGAGAATGCTTATTGAGGAATGACAGCTAGTTCTCGACCCGCTTCCCGCACTCAAACGCCATCCCCGGCATGGCCGGGCCAGGCAGAATACGCCCCTGGCTCTCGGTTCCCGGCGGCTTTAGATCAAGTCTCGGTGTAGCTTGGCGGACAGGAGCGGTTATTGCGTCGTAGCTTTTGTGTTTTCTAACTGCAGCCCGCGGTTATATGCACGTCTCTTGTCTTAAACATATCCGAATTTGTGCAGTGATATGAGTAATCTTCATCACCTGAGTTGGCTTCATTGCAAATAATATCATCGCCTGACGCCGAGTGAGACGAAGGTTCCTGAGAGGAAGCAGCGTCCGCCCCACAAAAGAGAGTATAAAATCTGCTAGCTGCCGGGCCCAAGCTCAATGTCCAATTGCACGTCGAATCAGTGCAATAAAGATCATCATCCGATGTCGCCATGACGTCACTATATTGCAATGCAAATATTAACGTGCAGGTCAACACTGGCACCCGCCGATTTGTCATGACAACTGCCTCCGTTAGGTGCGATGTTCTAGACACGAACAGCTCGATAGTCGAATTACTGCAGCGCGTCGGTTCGCTAAAACCTGAAATCCGTCCCGCCAGAGAAGGCGGCATGACGTCAGGCTCCGCCTTTAGGCACACCGCGTCAACCATGCAGACCAGGTCAGGTGACACCCGGTTTGGTCCGGAGCGCTGCGAGACAGGAATGCGGCCGGAGCCGCGATGGTGCGGGTAATCATTGCGGTTCCTTTCGTGGGTTAGTGACCAGGCCGCCGCGGCAAGCGTTCCTCGAGCTTGGTGTTGATCGACGACACGTCGGCTTTCAGGTCGGATCGTCCGTTGATGACAAAGCGCCGGTCGGCCGCCGCAGCTTCTGCCAACTCCTCGGCGGCGACGAGCCGGAGATGGAGTGAACTCGGTAAACGGAAATGGTTCACAACGACATAGAACGCCGTCCCTCGGTCGGTATCCGCCTGTCGCTGATCGGATCGAGTGGAAAGACGGGGCGCGGTATTCGGCTCCACGGTAGGCCGTGGACGTCGGATTGCCCGGGGCCAAGCGTGTCGACTCGGATCACCTGAGAAGCGATGGGAGCGAAATACTGGAAGTTGGAAGCGGTCTTGACGACCGCGATCTTGTAGTCACCAACATCGACCCCAAACGCCGTGTAGACCCCGGGCAGGTTGCCCGCTACCCCGCGCTTCTCGCTAATCAGAAGCGTCACCGGACCGACATCGAGAATGGCAACGCGTCCCATGTCCACATGGTCCTGATAGTTGTAAGCGAGTTTCACACGGCTACCGTCGGCGACCCGCCGAACGGTTCCGGTCACCTCGAGGGGTGTGAAGAAGGCGTCCGCGGCGTCGCCACCCAGCGGCAGTGTCACCTGCGCGCCTTCGCCGGCGTCGTCGAGGCGGGCGACGGTCGCCGGCGAAATCAATGGCATCAGCACCTTGCCGGCAATGCCAAGGCGCAGGATCGATTCAAGGATGATGTTGCTGTCGCCGGCAGCGCCGCCGAAGACCGTGTCGCCGGTATCGCTCAGCACGACGATGCCCCGGTCGGCGCGATCGGCGGCGCGGACGGCCTCGTCCACCGGTACCGCCTCCCGAATCTGGAAGTCGTTGCGCATCGACCATGCCAGGTCGGCCAGTTCGTCCGCGTGCCTCTCGGCAAGAGCCGGGTCGTTGTCGGTGATAACGATGGATGACCACCCGCCTTCGGACACATCCAACCACGGCTGCATGGGGTAGTTGGAGGCCTGCAGGACGCGGGGGTCCTGCTCCATATCCCTGGCGCGGTCGAACCACACCTTCATCGGCCCCTTGGCGGTGAGGAACTGCTCCTGATGGGAAAGAAGCGGAATCTTGCGCCACGCCATCACCGGGCTGACCTCACCAGCGACGATGCGAAACAACAGCTCGGCGCCGATCCTGCCGGTATCCCGCAGGTCATGCGGCTGTGTCCGGTGACCCACGATTGCCGTGCATTGCTCGACGAGCTTGCGGGTGATGTTGGCGTGGTGGTCGAGCGCAGCGACGATCGGCACCTCATCGCCAAGGATCGACCGGCACAGTGCGGCCTGTTCGCCCTCGACATCGTCGATACCCTCAGCCGCGCAGGCGCCGTGAAGCTGCAGCGCCAGTCCGTCGATCGCGCCCACCGTCCTCAGCCCCTGCCTGATCTTGTCTTGGAAGAAGTCGAACGCCTCGCGGTCGACCCGTCCGCCGGCTAACGCCCAGGCGCGGATGATCGGCACGGTCTCCACGTCGACAGCCGCCGCCTCCGCGGCATCGAGATAGCCGTCGATCTGGCTCTGGCCACCCTCTGCTCGACCGACGGCATCCCACTCCTGGATGCCGAAGGCGCGGTAATCTGCGAGCGTCGTCGGCACCGGGTTGAAATCGTTGGTTTCCTGGGCAATGTGGATCAACGCAATACGCATCGTGGGTCTCCTGCGGTCGATTGCGCGCGATCCTAAACCACGCGGAGACTTTCCGGCGAGCAGCGCCAGTCGTCAGCGCTGGCTTCGCTAGAGTCGGTCGAGGGGAAGCGCAACGCCGACAGCGGGAGATCGAGCGAGCCGAGGTTTGGAGAAAAGCCCGGCGCTATTAGCCGCCGCCAACACGTCGACAGTTGGTTCGACTCGACCAGGGGTGATCGCCGGCCTCGGTCATGGTGAGTTGCATCGTATCACGGTCAATGAGGCGTCCTCGGAACTGGTGCCCGTCGCCAAATGCGCCACCGAGGATGGTCCGGTTGTCGAAGTCGATGACGCCGACCCACGGGCTGGTCCCGCCCACCGTGCTCTCGCCGAAAGTGTGCCCGAGGACATCGATATTCGGGTTTAAACTCCAGTTATTGAGTGCCCGGAACAAGGCGCCTCGCTGCTCGATGACCTCCACGGAGCGCTCGACCTCGGACCATTCGCCCTCCCGGAAGAGAATAACGGCGTCCTCGCATTCCCATAGCCCACGAAGATCGGGCGGGTCATCCGTTTGTGCGGTCGCTGACGAGGTCGCGCACACTAAACCGATTGCGACAATCCAAGTTGAAAATTTGCGCATGACAATAATCGCTCCTCACTCTACATCAGCGCAGCGGAACGAAAAAATCTGATGGCGGCGCTCATTCAACAACTGGACTCGGCGAGCCTAATTCCGCCGAAGACCTCGATCTTCCCATCTAGCGCCCCGCCCGGTCAATCAGGCTGTCCACCTTCCGCTCGATCCGATCGGTGGTTTCGTTCAATCATGCTGCCGGGGGCGAAAAAAGGCTCGACGCACTCCGGTACATCGTTCTTCACCGAATTGACGACGCGGCTGACCTCATAGGACTGCATCAGGTTGGGATTGTAGGGCGCAAGCAGCGTCCGCACCTCGTCTTCCGGTGTCTCCTTGTCGAGCCATGCGTCGTAGCCGCTGGCCGGCAGGATCACAGGCATCCGGTCGTGAACGGGATGCACCAGCGGGTTGGTGGATGTGACGATGATGGTGGTCGAGAGAAGGTCTGCACCGTCGATCTTGGCGTAGTCCCATAGACCGGCGAACGCCATCGGCTCGTCGTCCCTGGTCGTGAACCGGAACGGCTGCTTGCCGTCGTCGCGCTGCTGCCATTCGAAGAAGCCGGTGGCGGGAGCAAGACACCTGCGCTGGGCGAACGCCTTCCGGAACAGCGGCTTCTCGCCAACCGTCTCAGAACGGGCGTTGATATGGGGAACCTTGGGGATCGCCTTTGACCAGGGCGGGACCAGGCCCCAACGGGCCATAGTGACTTCCCGAACATCGTCGCGGGGATCAACACGAACGATGGGCACCGGATCGGTCGGGGCGACGTTGTAGCGGGGCGGCCAGTTGCTGTCCGGCAGGCGCTTGGCCCCGAACAGGTTCACATAGGCTTCACGGGGGATGAGGTTGTCGTAGCGGCCACACATGGGCCGATGGTGGCGAAACGCGCCAGCCTGATCAACCTCAATAAATGCCAGTGCGGCGAGCCAACGGTGCTGGCGCAATATGGCGACGTGCCGGAGTTGGAATAAACCACCGTTGCAAATCGTGTTGTTGGATTTAGAACAAGGTTCGCATTTAGACTTAGCCCGATGGAGGAAGAACCGTGTCCGTCGGCATCGCAGGCAAGCAGAAACTTTGCGACAGAACCGTCGGATCTCCGCCGGGTTCCAGCCCGCATACCGGCCATGGCTGGCGGGCATGTGCTCCGCCACGGTCGTGTGGCGGCGGTTGCCAGAGCTTCGGACATGGGCGGCAAGCTTGAAGACGACCGCTTACCTTTGGGAGACTGTAAGTATGGGAAAGCTCACTTTAAGAGGCTCCAATGGAAAAATACAATTTGGATTTTTCATTCTATTGAGTTTAGTCGCCTTTTTGTTGCAGAGTATTCAGGGAATAGCCGGTCAAACGGCGTCCCATACTTGCTCAATTTCATCGCCCACTGGAGATACCTTTCCATGTGGATCAAAGCAATTCAGCTACGGAAAAGACTCCGGGTCATTTACATTTAAAGGAACCTGTGTGGGAATTGACCAAAGAGAGGGCGATACCGTTTCTGTTTATGGTTTTGAGGGATGTCAGATCACAGGGAAGTCCGTTGAAGCCAAGGACTTACACTGTAAGACGACTCAAAGTGAAGGAGCGTACGTATCTTGTGACTGCAATTCACAGCATCATAGTGTGCCGTATGATGTGTACACCGGCGGCTTCACTTGTAAACTTGACTAATTTTCGCATGCAGTCCTAACATATGCTTGGAGATGTGTTCTGCCGGAGAGATACCCGCATATGACGCCTGTTCGTACCGATTTCTACGTTTTCGATATCTCATCGAGTCTCTCAACGAATTTCTCTAGCCGAGTGCCGAGCTTGTCGATCGCTTTG
Source organism: Bauldia sp. (assembly GCF_965232525.1). Lineage (GTDB taxonomy): Bacteria > Pseudomonadota > Alphaproteobacteria > Rhizobiales > Kaistiaceae > Bauldia. Next base: position 4,074,665 of record NZ_OZ246980.1, read on the forward strand.
ATCAGGCGTAGACAACGTAGTTAGCGCCTTAGCTCTCCGTCCCCGGCGGCTCGGGGATGATGGTCTCCCAGCCCTCGCATGATCACCAGCGACGTGACCTCATAACAATCTGCGGGACGTCCGAGGATCAGCCGAAACTCCTGCCACAACAGTATGGCCTGATCGCTGAAAGTGTTGTCGCCTCCTCCGCTCAGCGACCTAACTCGGAGGGGTCTACGTCGCCAGTCCCTGGCAGACAGTCGACGTTGATGGCGCCCACGCGATCGTCGACGGCTGTAGCCGCTTCCTGGCCTGCGAGCGGGGGGCTGGCGTAGAGCCTAGATGTTTAGTCGCACCGAATGTCGAATCTGATCGTCGATGTGAGGCCGTCGCGGGTGATCTCGTATGTACCGCGCGCGAAGGCGAAGACGCCTGTACCGCCCACCACCGCGCCTTCCCCGCCGCCGGAGCTGACACCCTCCACGTCTGGTGCAGCGCCAATCCGCGGCCCGATCTTGCGCGTAAAGAGCGTTCCATCGTCGAAGATGTAGGCTACCTGATCGGCGACAATGCTGGGCTCCTCCCCATCAGGGCTGACACTTTCGACGATCCACCGCACCGTGGCGGTTCCGTCCTGCCCAGACACCGCAGCGCTTCGGCGGCCGATGCGCCGATCGCCCAGCGATGGTCCTTCGGCGCCATGATCTATGTATTCTACCGTCCGGTCGCTCCCATCACTGACGATCTCGAACGGCACGCATTCGCTCGCAGCGATAGAACCCGCCGAGGTGCCCAACACCACCGCGAGCACAGCTCCCGATCGCAGCATCCATCCGTGGTTTGCGCGCGTCACCATTTCCTCCCTCTGAGCTCGAAGCCACCGCACTATGACCCGAATGAACTGCACCTTCAATCGATTGGTCCCCGATGCTCCGGGCTAAGCCGCTCGGACCGCGCGACGCATTCCATCCCGGCTGTAGAACAGTCGCCACCCGCCGGTGTCCGGATTGACCGCGAGGAAGACGGCGGCGTCGATACCGTCGGTCATCGGCGCGATGCCAACACCAACGATCTTCTGGCCACGCTCGACAAGGTATGCAGCGTCCGCCTCTTTGGGGATGCAGTCCCCGAGGAGATGCGCCTCCGCTGATACCGACGCGAACAGAAGCACGGCCGCAGCCGCCATGGCACGGTGAAGCATGGGTTGGTCCTTTCTGCTGGGTTAGCTTGACGCAACATCAATGTTGCTGGCGATGTATGGAGACGACCGCGGTCCCGTTCGGGCCGGCAGACAGACGCGAAAGGGGGCGGGCCTTTGTTGACCCTAAAGGAAGAAGAAGTCAGGCTGGAGGAGCTACTTGCTGGCAGCGTGGTGACGCGTTTTTTCAGGCACCGCGACAATGAATTGGTGGTGGAGTTCCAGAACGGCGCACGCTTGTTCGTCGATAGCCCTCAGAAACTAGAGCTCTCAGTCACCGGAACTGACGCTTCCGAATAAGTCGATCACCGCCCCGCCCGGTCAATCAGGCTGTCCACCTTCCGCTCGATCCGGTCGGTGGTTTCGTTCAGCCCGTGAAGCTGCGTCTCGACGCGGATGGTGCCCGGAGAACCCGCCCTCCCCGAGACCAGCCCCTATCATTGCCCCAGCCGCGTCTCCCACTGCGACAGCGGGATGATCGCGGTTGCATCGGGCACCGTTTCAGCGCCCGGCGCGAGGACAACAGCGAGCCGTCGGTCGGTCCCCGGCGAAACCGCGGCGAGATCGATGACGATCTTGTTGATCCCGGTGTTGGGGAGTTGCGGCGGCGGTTGATGGGTCGAGGCCGTCGCGAACCGGGCATCGGGCGGTTCGACGATCCTTGCCGCGAGCGTTCGCCCGTTCTGTCGCAGGATCAACGTCGACGGATCGTCCGGACTCACGGCGATGTCGGCGGCCGTATGCATTTGCCATGTCACCGCTTGCGGTTTGTCGCCGCCGATCTCGTCCTGGATCAGCACGGTGCGGTCGTCGAGCAGCGCCATACCGCGACGGATGCTCGCCGCCGGTACGTCGTAAGCCGCGCCAAGGTCGGCGATCGCGAAGCTGCGATCCGCTCGGTGGTCAAACGCCGTCAGCGGCGCCATCGCCTGGGGGTTCTGGTTGGCGTCCTCGAACATCAGCGTGTTCTGTCCGGCGGTGCCCGTCCGGTAGTAGGCCCAGCGCTTGTCGCCAAAGTACCCCGGCAGATCGTAATTTCCGGGACCGAGCGCCATCGCCCAGCGCTCGCCATCGCCATCGATGACAAAGCTGCCGAGATCGAGATGGGTGTGATGACCGCGACTGTCGCCGCCCTTGAACCCGACGAACACCGCGTTCGGGTCCAGCCATGCCGTACGAAACGTCGCCACATGGATCGAGCCAAACAGCTTGCCGGTCGGCACGTCGGCAACGACCGGGTCCTGCCCAGGATTCGATACCCGCCAGACGAGGTCGAGCGCCAGCCGCGAACCCGGCGACATCTGCGTATCGAACCAGGCGTCGACCGGACGTCCATAGGCCTCGCTGAGCCACGCCAGCGCCGCACGATTGGGCTCGGTCGCACTGTCCCCGTAGTTGAACCCGAGCCCGGTCGGGCCGGTCATATGGAGGATGAAATCGCCGGTACGAGTGAAGCCGGGCGTTTCGGCAAAACCGAAATCGTCGTCGAGAACGCTCTCGACCGCGGCGAGAAACGTCACCGCATAGCGCGTGGCGTATGACCAGTACCCGATCCCTTCGGGAAAGCCACCATCCTCGCCATACTCGGCGAAGCCGAGCGCGATCGACACGCGGGCGTGGTCGAGCACCCGATCGGCAAGATCGGGTTTGTACGGCCGCACCGCCAGCGCCGCTAATGTCATGCCGCTGTTGCTGACCGTGTTCCAGTTGAAGGACTCAACCGGCCAGCGGCGCGACGATCGTTCCGACGCCGCGGCAGGGCTCACGTCGCCGGGGGTTGGATTGACCCAGGTGGCGGCCCCTTCATAGATGCTGAGACCCGGATTGAGCCCCTTGTCGACCAGCGCATCGACGATCGTCGCCTTGTCGGCTTCTGAGAGGTAAGCGGTGAGCCAGTCGAGCCCGAGCGCGACCGCCGCCGACATTTCGGCAGTGTCGAGAAAGTGTCCGGGGTTCCAATCCTCCAGGGCTGCGATAGCCAGCAGTTCCTCGCGACCGCGCTTGGCATAAGCCTCGACCCCCCACAGGTTCCACGCGAGCGCCAGCATCGTCGCCCGCCGCACCATTTGCCGCGCGGTGTAGAGCATCGGCGGCACCGTTCCCTTGAACCCCGGCGCGTAGGGCGCCGCGAGCAGCGGCTGGTCGAGGATCGCGTCGACGTTGCTCCTCAGCTTCTTGAGACGCGCGGCAGTCTCGGGGTCGTTGTCGGCGGCCGCGTGTAGCCGAGCGATGATATCTGCGTTGAGCATGATGCTCGGCGCCGGGTCGGCCGCAACGGCCGGCGGCGTGTGGATGAGACCAAGCGCCAGAGTGAAAACCACGGCCAATCGGATCATCGCGCCGGCACCGCGCCCGCCGGCCGGATGGTTCCGCCCACGAGCTGGACCTGCGAGGCCCGCGACACTCCGGCAACGATAAAACATGACGCGATCCTTTTCGGCGGTTCCGCCACGGACAATATCGCGACTTAGCACCCTTCCCTAAACATTCGGCAACAGCCCCGCAGGCGTGGCCTGATCTCCGGGATGGCGGTTGGATCGGCGACGAGGAGATGCAGGCGCGCCATGAACCGTGACTGTTTCCGCTTTCCCCTGTAATTCACGCCGCCCATGACCAGATTTCCGAGGCCCTGCAACGGGCCGCGGAAGCCGCTGACGGGGCACCTACCGTTGCAGCCAAAATGGAGAGGTCGGTTGGGCAGGTCCGAAATGCGTTTTCCAACACGGCGGACGAGTCTCGTGTTGGCTGCGCTCCTTCTCTCGGCACTGATGGCGGTGATCGTGCCGTTTGTCACGAGCGTCTTCAGCCCCCTGGTCGGCTATGTCGGCGTCCTCATCATCTACTGGGTTTGCTTCTGTATTCCGGTCGCCGCGATTTTCGGGCGGGGGCCGAAGCGCATCTCGGTCGGTCTGCGCGCAACGAAGCCATGGATACCCGTCGCTGCCCTCGCACTTCCTGTGGTCGTCTTTTTCGCCGCCGGTCCGATGCGCTGGATCGGGTCCGAGCCAGCCATCCTGGCGCTGGCTGTGACGTGCGCGCTGATCAACGGCCCGCTCGAGGAACTGGCGTGGCGCAGATCGTTCAGGGCCAATTCGGACGACAGCCTGCCGTATGAGGTGCTTGGCCTGGGGCTGTTCACCCTGTGGCATGTGCCCCTCTTCTTCTCCAACGGCGTCTCATTCGATCACGGTGCGGTCGGACTGATCGGCGGGGCGCTACTGATGGGCGCCGTCTGGACGGTCATGACCCGCGCGGGCAATTCGGTCGGATGGCCGATGGTCAGCCACGCCCTGGTCAACACCGCTGCGTTCCTTCCCTTCTTCGCGATGAATTTCGCTGGCTAGGCCGATGACTGATGCCGATTTGCCGTCGACAGAAGCTCACTCCGCCTAATCGAGCCTGAAGCCTTTCGACCTGACGAACGCACCAAAGTCCGCCCGCTCCTTTAGGGCGTACTGGCGGGCCTTGTCTTCGGACCACCCATAGTCCTGGGCTGTCCCGAACACCTCCGTCGCGCGCTGCGCGGCATAAGGCGCGGTGGCCTCGCGCCGGCGGTCATAGGCTTCGATGTCGCCGTCGAGGTCCTTGTCCGCAAACCGATCGATATGGACCGTGCACTTGAGCGGGAGCCGCGGGCTTATCCGTTGGCTGTCCTCGTCCGGGTAGCCGAATGCCAGGCCGGCGACCGGGAAAACCTGGTCCGGCAGGCTCAGGAGATCGCTGACCTCCCCGGCGCGATTTCGGACCGCACTGATGGGGCAGCAGCCGAGGCCGACCGCCTCTGCCGCATTGACGAAGGCAGCCAGGGCGATAGCCGCATCGACGCTGGCGTTGAAGAACGCATCTAGATGATCGTTCGCGAAAGGACGCTGGCGAAGGTCGTGCAACCGCCTTTGCCGTCGATTGTTGCCACAGAACACCGCGATATTCGGGACGTCACTGACCCAGCTTTCGGTGTCGATGAGCGCGATGAGCCGCTGCTTCGCCGCCGGATCCCGCATGATCACGATATCGCGCTGCTGCAGGTCGCTTTTCGTCGGCGATGCCAGCGCCGCCGCGCACAACACCTCGACGAGTTGGGGACTGACGTCACGGCGTGTGAATGAGCGGCAGGACCCGCGTGCGATCACATCGGCAAGCTGCGCATAGGAGGGTGCATCGCGAAGGTGCTCAGCGTCGTCGCCATAGCGACGTTTCAACGGGTTCGAGGATCGATCCATGGCGCTTGTCGCTCCTGTTGCAACGAACCCAGCGGTGTAATGGCTCGCCACACCCGAGACAATCGCGCCTCGAGCTGGACGGTGATGCCATCTTGGCCCGGATCGCGATAGAGCGCCCCTACGTCTCCTTGCACGGTCGCAGGAGCAGGCTCAAACCGAGCGCAACGAGAACCACCAGCCCGTAGCCGACGGCGGCGTTCCCCGCTTCGAACCCTTCGTGCCCTCCGGGGAAAGCCGTGCGCCCGGTGTTGAAAAGCGCATGCAAGAGAACGACGGAAAACAAGCTGCAGCCTGATCGGGCGTAGATCTCAACATAGATCACGCGGTAGGCGACCGTGGCGGCGAGTCCCCACAAAATCAGGTCGGTCGGCTGACCGATCAGGATCATCGATGGCAAGTGCCACAATGCCCACGGCACGCCCAGCATGACTGCCGTCATCGGCGCCGACGCGCGCCGGAGCAAGGGGTCCGTCGCGTATCCGGTGTAGCCTAGCTCCTCACCGACGGCACCGAGGAAGAACACCACGAATGTCAAAGCGAGTGGCGCCCCGATCGCCGACGGAACAGCGACGTCGAAACCGAGCAGCCGCATGCCGGCAAAAGTCGCGACATAGAGAACCGGCGGCAGCCCGAGCAGAACGAGCCACCACGCACCGCGAACGCGGTCCCAGTCGGCAAGGCGTCGCAACACGGCAATGACGCCTCGCCGCCCGCGCTCACGGTGGATGAGTATGATCGCCGCAAGCGCAGGCATGAACACAGCGCCCAGGTCGGTGATCGGCAGGCGATCTGGAAGCCCGGGCGCGCGGAGGACCAGGCTCAGCCCCCACCATGGAAGCGATAACGCATAGGTGAGCGCCAGGAACGCAAGCGGCGATGCCGACGAATGTTTAGGCTTCATAGGCTCTAGCGCGGCACGGATCAGCGTTCGCCAATTCTCCTCGGCCGCCCGGATCGATCGTCGAGCGATCTTGGTTATCACTTAAAATGACCGGATGTTCGGTCATATTTTAAAAATGACTGGACGTCCAGTCATAAAAGGCCTATGTGAGCGGAAATTCATTTTCGGCAGGAGCGGGCATGCCCAAAATCGTCGACCGCGAAGAGATGCAGGACGGAATCCTCGATGCCGCCATGATCGTATTCACCGAGCGCGGCTACCACGCCGCGACGATCGCCGATGTCGCCGAGGCCGCGGGCTTGGGTAAAGGCACGCTTTATCTCTACTTCGATAACAAAGAGGCCATGACCGAAGCGATGGTCGAGCGACACTTCGCAGGGTTGGAGGCGCGCTTCATGGCCACCGCTCTGCCAGAGGATTTGAAAGCCTTCATCGCCTGGCTCGATCAAACGATGAACGTGCAGGAAGACCACGCGAAGTTCGTCCGTATGTTCTTTGAGATTTTCGGACCCAGCTTCGCCTCGGAGAGCTTTTCAGCGGTGGTGTCGGCCTTCTTCGAGAAGCTCGGCACCCATTACGCGCGGGCCCTCGCGCATCTGCAGAAAGCGGGCGCGGTCCGCTCGGATGTCGATCCCAGACTTCTGGGACGATCGCTCGCGAGCGTCGTCGACGGGATGATCCTCCATCGCGGCCTATTCGGACTATCCAGGCAACGGTACGCCCGGATGCGGCGGGAAACCCTGGACGTGATCGCGAAGGGTATCACGACCGACTGAAGTCTCGTAAGCGCCAAGTCGATGCGCCGAGGTGGGCCGGCGCCGTGATGGAGCCATCCGGATCGACAGCCGACGAAGTCGGCTTAGCCCCCCAAAAAGCAGGTCTCGAACAACTTTTAGCCCCCCGTCCTTGGCTGAAGGCCTCGGACAGAAACAACGGAGATGGACCATGAAGAAAGCCTTGATTCTATCCACGGCACTGGTGGCACTCGCCATGGCCGGACCGGCAACTGCTGCCGACGACGACGATCTCTGGCCGACGTTTCGTGGCGTCGACCAGCATCGTGTCGATAGCTGGATTCGCCGCGGCGCCACGGCCAAGGACATCGACGACGTGATGGACAGGATCGCCGCCAGTTCTCCGCCTTATCGCTATGAGAGGATGATCGACACCCAGATCGCCTACGGCCCGGGACACTGGGTCTACGAGTGGTCGGCACAAGCCGACCGTGCGTTGTCGCAAGCTGAGGTCCTGCGCGAGGCTGAAGAGACCGAACGAGCCCGCGACATGTTCCTGCGTGCGGCCCAGCTCTACAGCCTTGCCAAGGCTGTCTACATTCGCGACGAAGATTGGCCTTACTACCAGGCGGCTTACGTCAAGGCGATGGAAGCCTACGAGGCGTTCGGCGCCTTGCTGGACACACCGCTTGAGGTGATCGACGTCCCCTATCGCGGCGAGATCATCCGGGCCTACCTCCATCTGCCGAAGGCCGCCGGCAGTGGTCCGATTCCCCTGGTGATCGGCGCCGGCGGTATCGACGTGTTCAAGCCCGAGACCTGGCCGGTTGCCAAGCGCGTGATGGACGCCGGTATGGCCTACGTCGTGCTGGACATGCCCGGCATGGGCGAATCCAACGACTTCCGGAACATGCCCGACCACGAGACGGCGTTCCTTGCCGTGCATGACGCGATCGCGAAGGACGACCGGTTCGATCAGGACCGCATCGCCGTCTATGCGACAAGCTGGAGCGGCAACGCGGTGGCGCGGCTCGCCGTCCTGCATGGCGACCGCTTTGCCGCGCTGGTCAGCGCGTGTGGTCCGGTCCATGAACCGTTCGACATGCCCACCGAAGCCATCCGCGCGGACCCGGGCATTCTGGATCGCTCCGCGACGGCCCACCGGCTTGACGTCTTGGCGGATCGGTTCGGCATCGGCGTACCGCGGGACGATGCCGCGAACGTCCGGCTGGCCGAGCTATTGCCCGCCTTTTCGTTGGTCAACCAGGACCTCCTCAGTGGTGACATCATCGAGGATGCACCGCCGCTGCTGGTGATCAATTCCCGCAACGACCCCGTCCTGCCGATCCAGGACATGACCCTGATCGCCAGCGCGGTGCGCAACGGCACGGTCATCTTCACCGGAGATGGCGGGCATTGCGGCAACCTTGCTCAGATTCACGACTACGCAGTCGAGTTCATCGCCGATCACGTGCACGCGTACGGCAGCTAGATTGCGTCGCCACCGCAGGCGGATGGCCCCCTGTCTCCGTCCGCCTGCGGTGCTTTGAAACCCTCCGGCAGATCAGGCAAACGATCCGGAACGCAACCGGCGACCGTTGCCGTGAAACGCTTCAGCGCAGCAGCGTCTTCAGCGCGGCAAGCCGATCGCTGAGTTCGACGGCGATGGCGTCGGCGCGGATGCGACCGTCCATCGCAACGATGACACCGAGGATGCCGGGCACCCCGGACGCTTCGTTGATCAGCGGCGCGCCGGAAACTCCCGGCGTCGCCTCGCAATCCGTGACGAGGATCGGTCCGTACCGTGCGACAATCGCGCAGTCGCCTTGTCGCGAGAGCGCCTCGGGCCGGTCCATGCCGTAGGACAGCGTCGTCACCGGATCGCCGAGTGCGGCACAACAATCCACCTGGATAGGCGCGACAACGTCCGGGGCGATCGGCTCGGCCAGCTCGATCAGTGCAAGATCGGCGGCGATCACCGCCCCGGTGGTCTCGCCGTGTCGGTAGTCTGGGCTCACGGCGACGCGCGACCCGATGCGATGGGCCGCATAGGCGCCGATCCGATAGCCGGCGAGAAAGTGGATGCGGTCCGCCGCGATCGCACGACCCGTCCGCTGGCCGAATAGGCAATGGGCGACGGTGACCACCAGCCGCTCGGAGATCAGCGTGCCGGTGCAGAAGCCCTGCCCGGCCACATTGATCCGGCCGATCGCCGACCACCGCGCCTGATCATCCTCGGCGACCAGCGCCCGCGCCGAGTCGGTCGCCGCGGACTGGGCGACGGCGCCGGTGGCAAATGACGCCAGCGCGATGAGGACAACTCCCAGATGGCGCATGGCCTCTCAATGCCTCACACATTCAGCAACAGCCCCGGCAGGTAGAGCACGATTCCGGGGAACGCGATCAGGCCGGCGATGGTCAGCGCGTCGGCGACAAAGAACGGCGCCGTGCCACGGAACACGTCCTGGACCGAGATGTCCGGTCGCACGCCGGCGACGACGAAGCAGTTGAGCCCGATCGGCGGGGTGATCAGACAGAGCTCGGCCATCTTGACGACGATGATGCCAAACCAGATTCCGCATCCGGTCGCCGTCATGCCGAAGGCGGACTCGGCCGCGGTCACATCGAGACCGCCGTTCAGTGCGATTACCGCCGGAAAGACCACCGGCAGCGTCAGCAGCAACATGCCGATCGCGTCCATGAACATGCCGAGCACCGCATAGGCGAGCAGGATCAGGACCAGCGTCAGCATCGGGCTCTGGTCGAGCGACGTGATCCACTCCGAGAACGCACCGGGCAGATCGGCGAACCCGAGGAAGCGGACGTAGATCAGCACGCCCCAGATGATGGCGAAGATCATCACCGCGAGCTTGGCGGTTTCGAGCAGTGTGTCCTTCAGCTGTCGCCAGCGCATGCCGCGATAGAGCGCCATGACGAACACGACGAAGGCGCCGAGCGCGCCGCCTTCGGCCGGTGTCCCCCAGGCGTCCCCACCAAAGGGGTTGTAGATAAACAGCACGATGATCACGACCACGAAGGCGATCGGCAAGGCGCCGGGCAACGCCGCGAACCGCTGCCGCCAGGTGAAGCCGCCGACCGCCGGGCCGAAGTTCGGGATGACAAGCGCCATGCCGATCACCAGTGCGCCATAGATCACCGCCGAGAAGGCGCCGGGCAGAAACCCGGCGAGCAGCAGCGCGCCGACATCCTGTTCGACGATGATCGCGTAGATCACCAGGATCGCCGAGGGCGGGATGAGCGAGGCGAGCGTGCCGGCCGCCGCGACCACCCCGGCGGCGAAGCG